>JBFJXC010000171.1:0-7717 GCA_041623325.1 Lentisphaeria bacterium
CGGAAGTGCGGCGTTCCTGCTCTGTGCATGCTGGCCAAGCTGGAGGCGGAAGACGGGCTGGGCTACCTGGCGGGGAACCACTATGGCGTGGCGCAATTGCTGACGTCGCACCTGATCGACAACGGCCATGAAAACATTGCCTACATCTACGGTGAACTGGGAGATGGCGACGATCACTACTACCGCTACCGGGGGGTTGTCGATACGCTTATGGAACATGGTCTTCCCGTGCTCAAGGAGGCGATGGTCCCGGTCGAATATTCCTATTGCGCTGGCGCTTGGTTCCCCAACGGCGAATACGCGGTCGCGAAGCTGCACGAAAGCCGCCTTTTGGACAACATCACCGCCATCGTCGCCTTCAACGACCAGATGGCGGAAGGGGCCATCAGCAAACTGGCCGAACTGGGCAAACGGGTGCCGGAGGACATCTCGATCGTGGGGTTCGACAACGATCCGCGCTGCCGGCACCTCGCTTTGACCAGTGGTTTCTTCCCGTTCGCGGAAAGCGCCAATCGCGTCACCAAGAGGTTTATTGACAACGTCGATAACCGAGAGAAGGATCTGATTGTGGAGGTGATGGATCCGATTCTAGTTGAAAGAGGCAGTGTTAGAAAATTGAATCAATAAAGGAGTTGAAAACATGAGCCCAACCGGACACAAGAGATTCACCCTGATCGAGCTGTTGGTCGTTATTGCCATCATCGCGATCCTGGCGGCCATGCTGCTGCCGGCCCTGCAACAAGCCAAGGAGAAAGCCCACGCCATTCAGTGCACCTCGAATCTGAAGCAGGCGACCCTATCTATGCTGATGTATCCCGACGACTACGACGGCTATTTCCCGGGGTACCGCGAAAAACCGACCTCTACCGGCAATGACGGCTTCTACCATTGTGTCATTGCCTACTACGCTGGCGTTGGCGCCGGTGTAGAGAAACAGGTCGGCAGCATTCTGCACTGCCCGTCTTTTCGTGCATACAGTCGTTCCGGCTATACGTTGGCCGGGCGGACAACGATGCCGGGGACCAGCACATTTAGTGCGCAATCCACCAACTATTTCATCAACACCACCTACTGCGGTTCCATTGCCCTTTTTTCCGACATCAAGGTCGACGGCTTGTATCCGCAGGTGAAGACCTCTGTGATTGCCGACCCCACCAAGACGTTCGTCCTCGCCGATGGTCAAAACCACACCATTAAAAGGTGGGATCAGTATTGGCATGTCCGCCACAACCGGGGAGTCAACATGAGTTTCGTCGACGGCCATGTGGAGCATTTCAGGATCGGCCTGCCCACCGGCACGGCCTGCGGGTCGGGGCCGAATTTCATCAAGTTTCCCGTTACCACCAATCTTGCCCAGTTCCCCTGGAGAAAGACCTGGTAAAATGGAGATGTTGTCTGGGGGGCGACCGTCTGGAGCTTCGATTTTCCAAAGCGCCCCTTTTGATGGATCCCCATCGCAAAGCGCCCTCGCCGGGCGCGGCGGCAAGGGATTGCCGCACCTCCACGGTCAAGGATTAAACCGCATCACTTTCGTACCGGCCCCGGTGCGCTCTGGAAGGCGAGACTCCGTCGAGCCGCATCCATATCCATAACGTGAATAGCAAACAAGGATCCTAAATGAACAAAATTATCGCGCATTTGATCACGGGTGCGTCCCTGTCTCTGGTCGGCCTGGGCACGCCATCCATGGCCGCCAACAGCCTCGTGCTAAAAGACGCATGGTGGGTCCAGCCTGCGGAGACGGTCAAGAAAGCCCCGGTTGAAAAGGACTGGGGGGCTTGGGGCCTGCGCAACTGGCGCTGGAGTCCGCCAGTCAAAGGGGTTTCCTGGAGCAAGGTCAACAAAGGCACGATCCACAACATCTGGCTGAAGACCTCGTTTGCGGTGCCCGCGGACTGGCGCGGCAGCAAGGTGTCGCTCGACTTCCAGCGCCTCGAGGGGGATGCCATCGTCTTGGTCAACGGCCAGAATCTTGGGGAGCGCCTGCGGCCCTACGGCGCGATCGAGATCGACCGCGCGGTCAACTTCGGCGGCGACAACGAGCTGGTGATGTTCATGACGCGGGACTACACGGACATCTCCCGCGGCTTCGCGGACGATCCGCTGCGCTATGCGTCCAGAAGGGACATGAAGACCGAGCGCTTGGGCCTGGGAGTGACCGCGCCGGTCACGCTCGAATGCATTCCCCGACCCGCGGGTCTCGCCGACCTCGGCGTCGAAACTTCGTGGAGAGGCAAAGCCATCAGCTTTGACCTGACCGTGGATGCGGCGCTACCGCTGTCGGAACTGACGGCCGAGGTCATAATCTATGATCAAGACAACCAGGAGGCGCTGCGTTTCAGCAGCGACGGCTTCGGGGTGGCCGCTGGCCTCTCAACGCGCCGCCTCAGTTCGGCCTGGCGGGATCCCATTACCTGGGAGCTGGACAATGGTTATGTCTATCGCGCGGAAATCACCCTGAAAAAAGCGGGCAACGTGCTCGATGCCAGAACGCTGGAATTCGGTTTCCGGGAGGTCTGGACCGAGGGGCGGACCGTGTATCTGAACGGCCACCCGGCACGCTTCCGGGTCGAATGGACCGCTTTCGGAATTACCGAAAATTCCCTGCCGCTGCTCAAGATGATGGGGCGCAACACGCTTTACTACCAGCCCAATCCCACGGCCTGGTGGCGTGACTGGGCCGAAGTGCCCTACTACGAACCCGAAGAACTGGACCTCTTCGATCGGGCGGGAATCGCCATCTTCATGCCGGTGCCGGGAGTCAGCTACATCCGGGACGGTTTGCTCAAAGACGACAAAATGGCCGCCGACTATGCCCTCGAAACCCGGCAGTTCATCAAGCGCTACCGCAACCATCCCTCGATTCTGGCCTGGAGCGTGGGCATGAACTCCTTCAATCCCAGGGACGCGATCCATCCGGAGACCATGGGCCAGCGCCGCGACTACCAGCACACCCAGGCCAAAGTCATCGGGAAGGCCCTCGGCATTGTCAAACAAGTCGACCCTACCCGCCTGGGCTACTGCCATGCGGACGGCAATCTGGGCGACATCGCCACCTCCAACTGCTATCCGAATTTCGCGCCGGTGCAGGAATATGAGGACTGGCCGTCCATTTGGGCTCAAAAGGGCGACATGCCTTACTTCGCCTGCGAGTTCGCGGCCTTCTACAATGGCAGCCTCTACAAGGGCAAGCAGTTCCTGCTGACCGAATACGCCGCGATTTACTTTGGGGAAAAGGCTTTCGAGAAGGAGACCGTCGAACAACTGGAAAAGACCCTCGACATCGGGGTGCAGCATCGCTCCCACGGCAACAACCTGAAGGAGATTCTGCCCGACGCCCCCATCTTCTGGGACCTGAACCGGATTTTTGTGCAGAACACCGACCGGGCCTGGAGAACCTGGGGCGTGAACGGCTGGCACTATTTCAACTTCGGTGTCGGCTACGGCGATCCCCCGGAGTTCAAAAGCACACGCCCCTTCGACCGTTACAAGTGTTTGAAGCAGAAGGTCACGACGGTGCCCGACTGGGTGAACCCGCAGTTTGACACCTACCGCCAGAACATGCAGCCCTTGCTGGCGTATGTGGCCGGCTACCCCGTGCATACCGACAAGGACCACGCCTTTGTCTCCGGCGACGAAGTCCGCAAGCAGGTCGCCGTCATCTGGGACGGACCAGGCGCACGAACCCTTGAGGCCACCTGGAAACTGGTCTCCGCCGGAGGCAAGCTCTTCAAGCAAGGCCACTACACGCTTAACCTCCAGCCCGGGGACATCACCTTCCGCCCGATCGTCTTCACGGCTCCGCCGGTTGACAAGCGCACGGAAATGCAGCTTGAATTGACCATCAACGAAGCGGGTCGCCCCGTGGATTCCAACACCCTGCCGCTGCAAATCTTTCCGCGCCCGGCGAAGAGCCTCAACCTGAAGAAACGCATCGTCGTGTATGATCCGGCCGGGCAGTCGCCCTGGATCGGCCAGCTGGCCCCGAAGACGGAACCCTTCCGCAAGGGGACTCGCCTGGGTGCCGGCGATATTCTGGTCATTGGCCGTCAAGCCTTGAAACCGGGAGATTCGCTGCCCTACACGGCCGCCGACCTGGAAGCGGGTCTGAACGTGATCGTGCTGGAGCAGACGCCGCAGATCTGGGAAGGGTTCGGCTTCAAATCCATCGAGACCTCGCCCCGCCGCCTCTTCGCCGCGGACAAGGAAAGCGCTTTGCTGGCGGGAATCCAGCCGGAGGATCTGTTCAACTGGCGCGGGTCCCCGGATCTGGTGCCCGAGTTCAAACACGCCAGGGGCTACGATGTCCTGCATGCCCCCAAAGTAACCAACCGCAATGCCGTGGCTTCCTGCGTCTTGCAGATTCCCCAGGCGGTGGGGTTCACTGCGGTCGTCGCGGGCGAATTCGGACTTGACTACTCGGCCCTGCTGACCTTCAATACCGGCCGGGGCGTCATCGTCTTTTCCTCTCTGGACCTGACTGGGCGGGTCGGGCAGTCGCCGGTGCCCACGCTCCTGGCGACCAACATTCTCCAGTATGCGGACGACTTTCAGCCCCGGGTGCGCCAGGCCGTCTACGCCGGCATGGATCAGGGGCGAAACCTGCTGGAGCGTCTGCATTGCAAATTTGCCGACTCCGCAACCCTGCCGGCCCATCCGAGCGAGGGCTTGGTCATCGAATACGGCAAAAGCACGCTGGCTGAGGGTAAGCTCAAGGATTTCGTCGCCACCGGCGGGCACGTGGTCAGCATCGATCTACCGGAATCCGACCTGAGGCAGCTGGGTGTCCAAACCGCCAAACGGTCCCTGTTCAAGGCTTCGCTGCCGGAGGCGGCGCCCGTTTTCCGCGGAGTGACCGCCGACCTGCTGCGTTGGAGAGACAAACTGAACGTCAACGCCATCGAGGCCTCGGGTGCTGGGCAGCCTTGCAGCGACGGCCTGATGCTGCTCGCCAAGAGCGGTTCCGGGCAGCGGCTGTTTATGCAGGTCACGCCCGAGATGCTGCGTGACCGCTATCGGCAGGACGCGGCCCGCCGCGAAGCCATGCTGTTCAGCGTCTCCGCCCTGAACCGGCTGACCGCCCGGCTGCTTACCAACTCGGGGTGCGCCCCCTCGCCGGAGCTGGTCCAGCGCCTGGCCACCCTGCAGACCGGCGCGAAGTTCAACAATCTGGGTTTTTGGCACGTGCTCGGGCCATTCCCCGTGCAGGCCAACAACCGGGCTGAAGCCATGGAGGCCGTCCTCCCCGGGGAAAGCAATGCCATTGCCGGGGACACGAATCCCAATTTGTACTACACGCGTGCCGACGGCACCCAGCTGGATTTCAGGAAAACCGCGGTGTCCGACGCCAAGGGCTTCATCGACTTGGGGGAGGCTCTCGGGGCCTTTGGGGAGACTGGCATCGCCTACGCGACCAAAACCGTGGACTGCGACCAGAGCGGCGAGGTCACGCTGCGTTTGGGCGTGGATTACTTCATGAAGGTCTGGGTGAACGGCGAACTGGTATGCGACATCAGCGAAGGCCATGGATCCCCCAAGCCTAACCGGCATATCATCAAGACCCGAATGAAGCAGGGCGAGAACGTTATCACCCTGAAGGTGTGGCCGGGAAGCAAGGGATTCGGCTTCTGGGCCAACATGTCCGAACCGTCCGCGGACCTGGCCCAGGATGCGGGCCCGGCAGGTCCGGTGGTCGAACTGTACGACCCCGAGGCCATCCTGCGCGACCCATATGAATACCATTATTGGTGATATCCATGACTAGACGAAACTACATGACAGCCGGGCTGTGGCTGGTGCTGCTCTCTGCGCCGACGGTCCCGGCTGAGCCGGAAGCATTGCTGCGACAGGACTTCGAAACTCAGGTTCCCGGGCAGATCCCGCAGGGATGGGGACGGGCGTGGGGCAGTCAGGGCGAAGACCTGTTCCGGGTTTCCTCGGAGCACTCCTGCTCGGGAACCCGCAGCATGCTGTTCGATCGTCTGAGCGGCGAAACCTCGACCATGTGGGGATTGCAGCGCTATTTGCCGAACTTCCGGGAGGGCAAGGCCAGAATCAGCCTGAGCTTCTGCATCCTAGGTCCTGGCAACCTGGCGCATTTTTCCCTGGAGTTTCGCGGGCAGCGGGCCAATACGGACCGCCTATTCGCTGTCGGCTTCAAGGACTTGGAAATCTCTCTGCGCTCCTACGCCGAGGTGGGGAAAGCCGAGCGCAGTGTGCGGTTGGGACAATATCGACAGGAGCAGTGGTATTCCTTGACCCTGACCGTTCCGGCCACCCCGGCCGACGGCCGATATGTGGACGCCGAATTGGTGGAAATCAACCATCCCAGTCAGAAGACGAGCGCCCGGATCGCTTTGAAGTTTCCCCAAAAGGAGTTCGGCGTGCTGATGCTCTGCACAGCCCCTGGAAAGGCCGGCTACCGCATATTCTTCGACGACCTGCTCGTCACCAAACTCACCCCAGGAGAAGGCAATACAGAGGAGCTCGAATGAAAACGTTGATCACAAGTGCCGTGCTGGTCGCGGCCGTCAGCGCCAACGGCGGTGGCGTCGACCAGAAGTTGAAGGACTTCATGGGCAAGTCCAAGACCCAGCGCGTGGCCGTGGTGGCCATTGGCGACAGCAACCAGGACTTCGGGGGCCATGGCTGGACCCAGCACATGGCCGAGGCGATCACGGCAAAAGCCGGGGCCTACGGCACCGGCCTGGTCGAAGTGGGGGGGCGAGTGCCCTCATGGGCCAAGGCTAAGGGGACCGTCTCCAGCGGGGCGCCCGCCGAGCTGGCCGGCCAGCTCTTTTCCTACTGGTATCTGCCTGCGGGGGAGACCCAGAAGTCGAACTGGAACGTGACCGGGTACGGAATCGCGGCCAGCCATCCCATGGATCTCAGGGGCCGCCTGAAATACCGTCTGCAGTATGCGCAGTTCGCCACCGGAGCGGGATCCTTCCGCCCCGCAGCCAGAATCAACCAGCCGCCATGGAAAACCATCGCCTCCGCCCCTGCCGCCATTTCAACCTCGGGCGAAAAGACGGCCATGCAGCAAACCGAATTCATTCTGGAAGCCGATCCCAATCGGACCACGCCGCTGATGTTCTCGGTTTCCGCCGTCAACGCCATGATCACCGGTCCGTTTCTCGGGGAGTTCTTCTCGGTGGAGAACACCGCCAAAGAGACGGGCTGCACCTATCAGAAACTCTACGGGGCGGGTGGACACTCCCTCCATGAAATGCTGAATAATCTGCGGGCCAAGGGGGAACCGGCCCTGGCTTCCTATTTCGGTTTTGTGCGTCAAAGCCTGAATGGCGACCAGTCGTGCCTGGTCATGATCAATTCCGGACTCAACGACCGCAACCGCAAGATTCTCTCCTCCGGCCCCGAAAAGAAGGCCATGGCCGACACTTCAGCCGGTTACCAAGACAATTTGAAGGGACTGGTCCTGCTTCTGGAAAAAGCCTGGAGCGACGCCGGCGGCACGGCCGACACCCTGCATGTCGCCTTCATGCCCAGCCATCCGATCTCTACGCCGGACGATGCCAAGTTAGTGTCGTACCGCCAGGCCGCCCAAGAGCTGGCCGCACAGCTGCCCAACGCCTCCTGCATCCAGCTGCCCGAAATCGTCTCCCAGGCGACCATGGCCAAAGACGGTTATTATGACGAGCGCGGCAACGCCCACCTTAGCTCCAAGGGCTACCAGGCGATCTCAGCGGCGATCGCC
>JBFJXC010000172.1:0-7714 GCA_041623325.1 Lentisphaeria bacterium
CCAGGCGTTATGTGAATCTTCTGCTAACCATGCTATTAGGGGGGCTTTGGCATGGAGCAGGCTGGACGTTTATCATCTGGGGTGGGCTGCATGGAATCTACCTTTGCCTCAACCACTTCTTCCACTGGCTTAAAGCCAAAGCTGGAATCACCGCCGAAGTCGGCGAAAATATCTGGTTGGATCTGTCGGCCCGCGGCATGACCTTTTTGGCAGTTATCGTGGGCTGGGTTTTCTTTCGAGCCCCCTCCACCAAAGCCGCCTTAAGTCTGATCCAAGCCATGAGTGGCTACAATGGCGTCGTCCTGCCTGCCGATTTTGCAGAAAAAATGGGAATTCTCACGCCCATTCTAATAAAAGCTGGAGTGGTATTCTCTGATAGCACTTGTCTTTTCAAAAACCAATACTTATTTCTTGCCGCCTTATTCATAGTCGTCTGGTTTATGCCGAACACGAACGAGTTGATGTCTCGTTATTCAAGATCCCTTAGAGTCAGTGGCGGTTCAGACCGATACATTCTCTTTAGGAAGCTTCAATGGCGTATGGCACCCCTCTGGGCCGCTGCCGTTGTCCTCATTTTGACCCTATCCCTCCTCTCCCTTCACCACATGAGTGAATTTCTTTACTTCCAATTCTGAAGGTCCCATGTTGCCTGTACACAAGAGATATACAGTCCTGGTTCTGGCTTTCTCACTTTCAACACTGACACTGGTTCTGCTGGTGAACTTGATTGTCGATCCCTATGATCTATATCAGATAGCCAGGCTTAAGGGCGTGAATGTTCTGAAACCGGCATTCCGGAAGCACTCTCGCATGTCCAAGGCTGCAGCCGTTGTCAGGCACAAGCCATCGGCAATTGTTCTGGGCTCATCCAGGGCTGAATATGGATTGGACCCGGCTCATCCTGGTTGGTCAGTCAGGCCAGTCTACAATTTGGCGATCTCCGGGGCCAATATTTACGAGACCCGGCGGTATCTCGAACACGCCCATGCCGTCAGCACGCTCAAACAACTTGTTTTGGGACTTGATTTCTTCATGTTCAACGGAGCCAAGCCGAACATCGCCAATTTTTCTGCGAAGCGCTTGGCAGTGGCCGAAGACGGAACCAGACAGCCAGGTGCGGCTTATGCAGACTTAGCAGGCTCCTTGCTGTCTCTTGATGCCTTGTCAGACAGCCTCGATACGATAAAAAGGCAAGGGGGGGGCGATGTGATGATCTTTCTTCCGAACGGCTTGAGGGAACCGAGATGCTATCAAAAAACGATCGATGCGGAGGGTGGGTATCACGTGGCGTTCGAACACTCGATGAACGCCTATTATCAGAGGGGCTCCTTGATCAATACCGCCGGCCCCCATCGTTTTTTCCATTACGAAAAAAGCGAGGTCCAAACCTTCGAAAATTTCCGGCGGATTGTTCATCTTGCCTACTCTGAAGGGATTGACGCCCATTTCTTCATTTCTCCCGTCCATGCCCATCATCTATACGTCCTTCGTCGCCAAGGGCTATGGGAGTGTTTCGCTACCTGGAAACGCACTCTGCTGAAAATCATTGTCGACGAAGCGGCGGCATCCGATCACTCGCCTTTTCCCCTGTGGGACTTCTCCGGCTACAGCGACATAACCACCGAAGTGGTTCCCGCTAAGGGCGATGAGGAATCCCAAATGCAATGGTACTGGGAAAGCGCCCACTACAAGAAGGAAGCAGGGGATCTAGTTCTGGACAGAATCCTGCTTGGCAAGGGGGCCGACGGCTTCGGGGTCCGATTGAGTCCAGAGAATATCGAGAGTCATTTAAGCCGCCAGGATTGCCAAGCCATCGCCTATGAGCGGGAGCATGCTTTGGACTTGGCAGATTTTCTGAAGACATCCAACTAAGAAAGGTGGATTGATGCCGACATCGCAAACCTCCGAAAACCGTGGTGACAGATCGAACATGGAACGCCAAACGCAAAGGGGCATCGTTTACATATTGTCCACCAACTTTGCCGGGTCGCATTTCTTGTCGCTGCAGCTGGGCAGCCATACCCAGGGCATGCACATAGGGGAGGTCAAGCATCTCCGGCGAGAGCACAGGTCCTCAAAGGAGGGACATTACTGCCACATTTGCTCCTCCATTGAAAATTGTCCGCTTTGCAAAGGCATCACCCCCGAGAGTATTGAGAGTATCTACGACACCATTTTCACGAACATCGAGGGGTCGGGCGTGACCACTCTTATTGACACCTCCAAGAAGGTGACATGGGCCGGGCGCTTTTTAAGCAATGACACGTATTCGAAGAAATATATCCATCTGATTCGCGATCCCCGGGCCTTGGTTCGCCGCTGGCGAGTGTCCTATGAGAGCCAGAAGGACCGCTGGCACGTCAGATGGAAGACGGCACGCCAGATGCCCAAAAACTTCTTCGGCCTTCTGACCGGCCCTGACTTACGGGTATACCTGTACAAATGGCTTCGTCAGAACCAGGACATTTCAGAATTTATTGCCACCAATAAGCTTGATGGCATGGTCGTGACCTATCACGACTTGGCAAAAAATCCGGAGAGAGAGCTAAAGAGGATCACCAGCTGGCTCGGCCTTGAGTATGAGCCCGGACAGACCAACTACTGGGAGTTCGATCACCACGGCAGCCAGAAGCCGACATACGAATGGATTAAGAAGCAAAAAACACGCTACTTCGATACGCGTTGGAAGGAATATCTGAGTGATGCGGAACAGTCCCTCATCGCCAACGACCCTAATGTTCGCCACTATCTCGCCAGCCAAGGTCTAGCACTTGGAGAAGATGGCCTGGTCCTTGATCGTTTCCAATAAACGATTGCGGTTTACTGCTGAAAAGCCGGTCCGGAGACGACGAAGCCGAAGTGTTTGATGACCGGGCCGGGGTGGTAGGTGAGCGGTTCACCGGTTGGGGTCTCCACCCGGCAGCCGGCTTCGCGGGCGATGATGGCGCCGGCGGCGGTGTCCCAGTACCAAGTGGGGTTCAGTCGGGGGTAGACATCGGCGGTTCCCTCGGCCACGGCGCAGATCTTGACGGAGCTGCCCCGGGGGATGGTGTTTGCCACTCCGTGCGCCTGCAGGAACCGGGCAGTCTCCTCGGAGGGGTGGGAGCGACTGACCACCGCGACGGGCGGACGGGTTGCCTCGTTTGCCTGAATGCGCTCTGCTTCGACTTGCCCCTTCCGTTTCCAGGCCCCCAGACCGTTCGCGGCGTAGTAAAGGTCGTCGACCTCCGGGGCGTAGATCACTCCTAGCACAGGCACGCCGTTCTCCACGAGGGCGATGTTGACCGTGTAGTCGCCGTTTTGGGCCAGGAACTCCTTGGTCCCGTCCAAGGGATCCACCAGCCAGTAGACCGCGTCAGCGGAAAGCGCCTCGGGGTCGGCCTCTTCGGAGATGACGGGGAATTGGGTTTTCAGGGCGGCTAAGCCGCTTACAATCGCGTTGTGCGAGGCCATGTCCGCCAGGGTCAGGGGGGAGCCATCCTCCTTTTTTTCAATCAGGCTGCGCTCGACCGAGATTTTCAGGATGGCGGCACCCGCTTTCAGGGCGATGGCGGTGACCTCGGGCAGGAGGGATTGAAGAAGGTCTTGAGTAACAGTCATCGTTCAGGTGCCGATTATCTTTCGCCCTTCCAGGACCGCCATGATTTGATCCACCGCCTGGTCAACGCTGAGTTCGTGGGTGGGGAGAACAAGATCCGGTTCGGAGGGCTCCTCGTAGGGGGCGGAAATCCCGGTGAACTCCCCGATCTCGCCGTTGCGCGCTTTCTTGTAGAGGCCCTTGGGGTCGCGCTCTTCGCAGACACCCAAGGGAGGAGCCACGAAGATTTCCAGAAAGCGTTCCGGCCCGATCACCTTCCGGGCCGCTTCGCGATCCTCCCGATAGGGAGAGATGAAGGCGGTGATGACCAGCATTCCGGCTTGGTTAAACAGACTGGCGACCTCGCTGATGCGCCGAATGTTTTCCTTGCGCTCCTCCGCGGCAAAGCCCAGATCGCGGTTCAAGCCATGCCGGACATTGTCGCCATCCAACACGAAGCAGGCCTGCCGTGCGTCCATCAGACGTTTCTCCAACGCCTTGGCAATGGTGGACTTGCCGGAGCCACTGAGGCCGGTCAGCCACAGCGTGGCGGGTTTCTGCTGGAAGAAGGTCTGGCGAATCTCCGGGGTGACCAGGCTGGATTCCCGGGTGATGTTTCGGCTGACGGGGCGGTCGCCACCGCCCCCGGGACGGTGTCCGCTGCGCTCGATCACCATGCCGGCGGCCACGGTGGCATTGGTGGTGGGGTCGATCACGATGAAATTGCCGGTGTTGCGGTTCTTCTGGTACTCGTCGCAGACGATGGGACGGAAGAGTTCCAGAGAGACGCGGGCGATGTCATTGAGTTCCAGCCGGTCGGCATCCTGGCGGTGCAGCTCGTTGGGATCGATCCTGTAGTGGAGCCGGGTAAACGCACCGCGGACAAGGTTGGTGGTGTGTTTGATATAGTAGGGGGTGTTCAGACTCATGGCCTTTTCGTCCATCCACACGAGCATGGCCTCGACCGAACGCGCCACATGCGGCACGTTCCCCGGATGGACCAGCATATCTCCCCGGCTGACGTCGATCTCGTCCTCCAGGCAAACCGTCACCGATTGCGGAGGGAAGGCGTACTCCAAGTTGCCATCGAAACTGGCGATGGCGGACACACGGGATTTCTTGCCAGAAGGCAGGACCATGATCTCGCTGCCAACCCTTACAACCCCGGAGGCCACCGTGCCGCTGAAGCCCCGAAAGTCCTGATTGGGGCGATTCACGACTTGTACCGGAAAACGAAAATCGATCAGGTTGCGGTCGCTGGCGACCTGAACGGATTCAAGGTGGTTGAGCAGCGTGCATCCTTTATACCAAGCCATCCGGCCACTGCGTTCCACCACATTGTCGCCCTTAAGAGCGCTGATGGGGATATAGGTCAGTTCCTTGATATTGAGTTTGGCGACAAAATCAGCGTACTCGGCGCAGATCTGCTCGTAGCGTTTTTGGGAGTAGTCGACCAAGTCCATCTTGTTGATGGCCACCACAATGTGGGGAATGCCCAGCAGGGCCGAGATGAAACCATGACGCTTGGATTGGGTCAAGACGCCGTTGCGCGCATCGATTAGGACGATGGCCAAGTTTGCCGAGGAGGCGCCCGTCACCATATTGCGGGTGTATTGCTCGTGCCCCGGGGTGTCGGCGATCACAAAGCGCCGCTTCGGAGTCGAGAAATAACGGTAGGCCACATCGATGGTGATGCCCTGCTCCCTCTCGGCTTGCAGCCCGTCGGTCAACAGCGCCAAATCCACCTCGTCGCGATTGAGTTTCTTGGAGTCGCGGGTGACGGCGGCCAAGTGATCGTCGTAAATGCATTTGCAGTCGTGAAGAAGGCGTCCGATCAGAGTGGACTTGCCATCATCCACGCTGCCCGCAGTAGAAAAGCGCAGCAGGTCGGCCTCGCGATTTTGATCTAGCAGTTCGTTGACGTTCATGGCCCTAGAAATAACCTTCCCGCTTCTTCTGTTCCATGGATCCTTCCTGGTCATGGTCGATGATCCGCGTGATCCGCTCGGAGTGGCGGGCAACCATCATCTCCTGGATGATTTCCGGAACGGTGGTCGCCGTCGACCGGATGGCACCGGTGCAAGGTGAGCAGCCCAACGTGCGAAAGCGGCTCATCACCTTCTCCGGTTTATCGTCGGCGCCGAGCGGCGTCTGGTCCGTGACCGGAATCAACTGCTCGTTGCGCACCAGCATCTCGCGTTCTTCGGCAAAATACATGGGCACGATGGGAATCTGCTCGGCATGGATGTAATGCCAGATGTCCAGCTCGGTCCAGTTGGACAGCGGGAATACCCGGATCGATTCGCCCGGATTGGTCCGGCCGTTGTACAAAGTCCACAATTCAGGCCGCTGGTTCTTGGGATCCCACTGACCGTGGGCATCCCGAAACGAATAAATGCGCTCCTTGGCGCGGGACTTTTCCTCGTCCCGGCGTGCCCCCCCGAAGGCCGCATCGTAGCCGCCCGCGGTCAAGGCTTGTAGCAGGGCCTGGGTCTTAAGCGAGGCGCAGCACTTGATGGTTCCCCAATCCCAGGGATTGGCCTTCTGCTTCAACGCGGCCTCGTTCTGGTAGACAATCAGATCGGCCCCGATCTCGCGGCAGAGTTGGTCGCGAAAATCGTACATCTCCAAAAATTTGAATCCCGTATCCACGTGCAGAAGGGGGAAAGGGATTTTCCCGGGAAAGAAAGCCTTCTGAGCCAGGCGCAGCATGACCGACGAATCCTTGCCCACGGAATAGAGCATAACCGGTTTCTGGAACTCGGCCACCACTTCCCGCATGATGTGAATGCTCTCGGCTTCGAGAGTCTTCAGATTGGATATTCGGTACGTTTCCATCTAAGCCAATGAACCCCCTGAACGATTTTTCGATTCTGACGGACTCCTAAATTAGTCTCAACTTCGGCGAATTCTATTTGGCCCGGACCCCAAATCCCCAGCACCCTCCCACAGGCCGTTGCAGCGCTGCAACAACCCCGGCCCGGCACAAGGCGGCCCTGTCTCATTTGCGAACAGGCTTGAAGGTGCTGGAGTGGTTGGCATACGTTCTGCTGGTTTCCCAACCGGTGGACCGCCTCGGCCCGAGGTATTGAAAGCCAGTGATTTGTGGTTAGTTTAATGACTCCCGCACACTAGGGCGGGCACTGCACTGGATTAGGCAAGCCAGCGGCGGATAAGTCAGAAAGGTTTTTCTCATGCCGAGGAAAACACAGGGGGTCGAGAGAGCAGGAGGTAGGTGATGAAAAGCGGTTTCAAGCAGTGCGTCAGCTTGTTGGTATTGGCCTTGGCGATGGCAGGTCATGTCGGCCGAGCTGAAATTCTTCCCCCGGGGCCACCGCCCGCGCCCAACGAGACCCCGGTTTTATCGTCGCTTCGACCTGAAATCAGCTCTCAAATTGTCTCCTTGCAAATCAACTTGCTGGCGACCGTTTCGGATGGAACGCCTACCCAATATCGCATCAGCACGGTTGACAACACCTTCCCCGGAAACGATGCGAACTGGTTGGAGACCACTGACTGGAGCCTGAGTGAGGATGAATATGCTTTTTCGTTCGAATATCCTGACGGCTACGATTTTGGACCTCGGGAAACACTTTATCTGCAGGTCAAAAACGACTATGGCCAATCGACGGTGGCCCAAACCATCCTGACCCCGATTTTCCCGGCCATTTCCCTGCTCAAGGCTGACGACGACAACAGGACCGGAAACCCGATCGTGGATCTGACCTTCAAGGCCACCGCGGACCCAACCACCTATGCCATCTACGCCGACAGGGACCTGACCGCACAGGTGGACGCCGGCGACCTCGCCCCCGCCGTCGAAGGCCTCTTCACCATCGCCGCGTTCGATCTCGGCCTCCTGGACGAGGTCAGAGGACGCAAGACCCTCTACTTGACCGTCGCCAACGCCGTGGGTTCATCCTCCGCCGCCATGGCCGCGGTCACCCTGGAGCTGCCGAGGATTTCCTCGCTTAAGGTCGACGGCGACAACAAAACCGGCAACCCGATCGTGGATCTGACCTTCCAGGCCACCGCGGACCCGGCCACCTATGCCATCTACGCCGACAGGGACCTGACCGCACAGGTGGACGCCGGCGACCTCGACCCCGCCGTCGAAGGCCTCTTCACCATCGCCGC
>JBFJXC010000173.1:0-7708 GCA_041623325.1 Lentisphaeria bacterium
GATCTGCGGCGTGTAGGCAATTTTCCAGGGCCCCGGGGGCAGCTCCTTGACGGTCCGTCCGAAAGCGATGAAATCAAAGCGGCCGCCGCTTTGATCGCTGACGGTTCCGCGGGTGTGGCGGGCGCCGGCTGGCAGGGCGCGGTCGGGAAAGACCTCGCGAGTGGCGAAGACCGGCTCGGGGTTGCCATGCCCGAAGGGCTCGAGCATCTTGAGTTCCTCGAAAAAGATTTCGTCCATCTCCCCCAAGTCCACATAGCCGCAGATGTCCAAATGGGGTTTGAGGGCCTCGATGCCCAGGATCTGGGCGACGGCCTCCTCGAAAGCGGCGGTGAAGTCGGTCAGGTTATCCGGGTAGAGCGACAAGCCGGCGGCCATGGCGTGCCCACCGTAGCGGGTCAGCAGCCGACCGCAGGTCTCCAGGATGTCGACTAGATTGACGCGGCGCACGCTGCGCCCGGATCCGCACCATTGCCCTTCGCTGTCCCGCGACAAGACGATGCACGGGCGATGGTAGGTTCGCACCAGACGGGAGGCTACGATGCCAATGACCCCCTGGTGCCAGTCCGTTCCAGCCACGACTATGGTGCGGCGGCTGTCCAGGTCGGACATGGCCGCGATTTGGGCCTGGGCCTGCTTGAGCACGCCTTCCTCAATGGCCTGCCGCTGCTTGTTGTGCTGGTCCAGCGTCTCGGCCAGGCTGGCGGCCTCCAGCATGCTTCGGGCTTGCAGAAGCTGCAGGGCTTCGGATGGATCGCCCATGCGGCCGGCCGCGTTGAGGCGGGGCGCCAGGCGGAAGGCGATGTCCGGGGTTCGGATGATCCCGTCGACCCCGGCAATTTCGCACAGGGCCCGAATGCCGGGCCGGTGCTGGCGGGAGAGCACTTCCAGACCATACTTGACCATGGTGCGGTTTTCATGCACCAGGGGCACGATGTCCGCGACGGTTCCCAGAGCCACTAGATCCAGCCCTTCCCGCAGGTCCGTGTCCATGGCCCCCAAATTCTGTTCCCGGCCGTATTTGACAAAAGCGTGACAGACTTTGAAGGCCACGCCGACGCCGGCCAGGCCGTGCAGGGCCGGGTTGTTGCCCGGCAGTTTGGGGTTGACGATGGCCACGGCCCGGGGAATCTGTTCGCAGGGCTCGTGATGGTCGGTAATGATCACGTCCAACCCTCGGGAACGGGCGAAGTCGGCGGCCTCCAGGCTGGTGATGCCGCAGTCGACCGTAACCAGCAGAGCATGGTCCTGGCAGGCCTTTTCCACCGAATCGGGTGTCAGGCCGTAACCGTCGTCGATGCGGTGGGGAAGGAAACAAGAGGCATCGCCGCCATTCTGCCGAAGGACCCAGGCCAACAGGACGGCGGAGGTAATGCCGTCCGTGTCGTAGTCGCCGTGGACGAGGATTTTTTCGCCGCGGCGGATCGCCATCCAGAGTCTCTGGGCCGCTTCCCGGGTTCCGGGCATGTCGTAGGGATCGGACATGTCCGCGAGGGTGGGGTTGAGAAAGGCGCCCACCGATCCAGCATCCAGCTCGCGTCCGGCCAGCAACATGGCAATGGGCCGGGTGATATGGCTGGCTCGCTGCAGGTCGCTGATCAGAACGTCATCAGGTGAGGCAACTTCCCATAAATGGCCTTCCATGAGTTTCTCCGTTGTGTTAGTTTAATGTTCGCCCGACACTATACCGCCGATTCTCCGGGCGATTAGCCGGGTTGCAGTTTTTCTTGAGCAATTGTCGACAGGACCAATGGCGCCGTGCATGTTATGCCCTGTTGGTCAATTTCAGCTCCCGGGCACGTTCGCGTGGCCAGGGTCAACCTTGGACAAGCACCATCAGCAGTTTGAAGCAATTCAGGCATCATTCCGGCAAGGATCTTTTCCAGCACGCCGGGGACGCGCGCATCGCCCGCGAGCAACCGCTGGCCGCCCGCATGCGCCCGCGAACGCTGGACGAGTTTTTCGGCCAGGAGCACATTCTGGCCCCGGGACGCCTGTTGCGCCGCGCCATCCAGGCCGACCAGCTCTCCTCCCTGATTTTCTACGGGCCTCCGGGCACCGGCAAGACCACGCTGGCCAGTGTGATCGCCAACACCACCCGCAGCCATTTCGAGGTGCTGAACGCCGTACTGGCCGGAGTGGCGGATATCCGCCGGGTCACGGATGAAGCCCAGCGCCGACGCCACGAGTACAACCAGCGAACCATCCTGTTTGTCGACGAGGTGCATCGCTGGAACAAAGCCCAGCAGGACGCCCTGTTGCCCTGGGTGGAGAATGGCACGGTTGTGCTGATCGGCGCCACCACGGAAAACCCCTACTTCACGGTCAATCCGGCTCTGGTCAGCCGCAGCCGCATCTTCCAGCTCAAGCCTCTTGAGGCCCGACACCTGCGACAGGTCGTTGAACATGCCCTGCAAAATCCAGAGCGCGGCTTCGGCAAGCGGAAAGTGGAGGTGGAAAACGATGCTCTGGATCATCTGATCGAGGTGGCCAACGGCGATGCCCGGGCCCTGTTGAACGCCATCGAACTGGCGGTGGAAACCACGCCGGGCCAGGAGGACGACCGGGTGGTGATCGACATGGCCGTGGCGGAGGAGTCCATCCAGCGCCGGGCCGTTCTTTACGACAAGGAGGGGGACTACCATTACGATACGATCAGCGCCTTTATCAAGTCGCTGCGCGGCTCCGACCCGGACGCCGCGCTCTACTGGCTGGCCAAGATGGTCTACGCAGGCGAGGACCCGCGCTTCATTTTCCGGCGCATGCTCATCTTTGCCTCGGAGGATGTCGGACTGGCGGACCCCAACGCCCTGGTGGTGACCAATGCGGCGGCCCAGACCTTCGACCGGGTCGGCATGCCCGAGGGGCGCTACCACCTGAGCCAGGCCACCTTGTATCTGGCTACCGCCCCCAAGTCCAATTCCACCATGGGTTTTTTCGACGCGGTCGCGGCCGTGGAACAGGAGAAAGAGGGGGAGGTTCCCAACCACTTGCGCGACGCCAGCCGCGACAAGGAGGGGTTCGGGCACGGCGCCGGCTATCTCTATCCCCATGCCTACCGGGACCACTGGGTGGCCCAGCAGTATTTGCCGACCCACTTGCAGGGAAAAATGTTCTACCAGCCCGGCTCGACCGGATACGAGCAGGAGATCGCCGCGACCGTATATAAGCGCCGGGAGGCCCAGCTGGCCGCGACTCTGGAAGGCGGCCAGGCCGGCGCTCCGCCGGAAATCCTGACCTTCTCGCCAGCCGACAAGGCCTTCGAGCGCTGGCTGGCACGCACCATCAGCGGCGTCAGCGACAATCTGGAGGCGGTCCGCCACAAGATCTTCGAGGCCGCCCGCTGCCAGCGGCACCATGTGGTACTGGATTTGAATGCCGACAACGGCTTGCTGACTTGGGAGGCGGTCCGCCAAGCCCCGGAAGGTGGTATCTGGAGCCTGGCATCCTCGGCCGAGGCGGCCGCCGCCCTTTCCGAGCAGTGCGAGAGTTTTCCGGGATTGCGGAAACCAAAGGTTCTGGCCTCCACCCCCGTGGATCTGCCCGAGGCTCTGGCCGCCAGCGGAGCCGGGGAGGTGCGATTCGATCTGGTGATCGGGCGCAATGCGCTGGGCCTGCTTCCAGGACGGGGGCGGGAACTTCTGGCGGCGGTGGCCCGCGTTACGGGGCCCGGCGGCAAGTTGGTGCTCTGCGAGGTGATTCCTCGCGACACCCAGCGACTTTACCGCCTGGTCGATCTTTCCGGGCTGGGGGAGGACCTGGCCGGTCGGGTCATGGCGGCGGAAGAGTCGATATACGGCAACACCGCCGATCCTATGGTCAACTGGGGCGAAAGCGAGTTGAAGACATGGGCCGAGGAAGCCGGCTGGCGCGACTGCCGTTGCGAAGCTTGGGAACAGACTGTCCAGCAAGGGCTTGGGGAGGCCCATGTGGAGCGCTGGTTTGCGACCGTGTCCGACAGCGGCCGACCCACTTACGCCGCCTGCCTGCGCCGCCTTCTCAGCGAGGCCGAGGTTCACACCGTCCACCAGCTCTACCGCCGGACTCTGGCCCGGAAAACCGTTAGCTGGCACTCCCGTTTGGCCTTACTGCAAGCAACGGGATCTTGACATGGTGCTCCAGGCCCTTGCAGTGTTGTCGCGGTCACGGCTGGGCTTGGTGGGTGCCTGTTTGCTTTGGGGCATCCTTCAAATCGACGGTTCGGCCATGTCAGGCCCGGTTCTGACCGCACACTACTTGAGCCCCGAAAAGATGGCCGAAGGCGCGGCGGCGGTGGCTCGTGTTCGCATCGGCAAAATCTCCACCATCGCCATCGACAACCGGGTCTATACCGATATCGAGGCGGAACTGGTCGATCTCTGGAAAGGAGCGGCGAACGGAGGGACCATTCGGATTCGGCAACCCGGTGGGCGTCTTGGCAACCTGGTCACGTACGCCGGCCCCCAGCCGCCTTGGCGCCACGGCCAGGAATGGGTTTTGGCCCTGGCGCGGCCTGAGCAGGGCTGGTGGACCGTCTACGGCATCAAGCAGGGGGCTTTTCGTATCGAGGCGGACACGGCCGTGCGCGAGTTCTCCGGATTCGGCCTGCTGGATCCAGTGCCCCCGACGCTCCAGAATGGCCGCGAAAGCATCTCGCTTGCCGACCTGAAGAGTCGCATGAGTGGCCGACTACCGCCAGCCGGCCACCCCCCAGGCATGAGACGTGACTCTTGGCCAAGGGGCGCTCCCGCCATGTCCAACCCTGCCGTCCCTAAACCGAGTCCTTCTTCTCGAAACCGGTGGTTCTTTCTGCTGGTGGCTTGTATAGTTCTGCTGGTTTGGGGAATGCTAAAGCGGAGGGGGACGGCGTGACGATTATGAAGAACCGGCTACTCATTCTGGCATGTCTGTTTCTGACGGCAAGCGTGCAGGCTTTTGTCCGGGAAAGCTGGAGGCCGGATGGTTCAATGCCCGGCCTGCGCTGGGTGCAGACTCGCTCGCCGGAGGCCATTTTTCAGGACGGTTGCATCACCTACCGGCTGATCACGGCCGGAATTCATGCGATTCCCGACGCGGCGTGCCGTCAAGCGATCGCGAACGCTTTTCAAAGCTGGGAGGATGTGGACACAGCCGCCCTGGCCTTTCAGCGGGGCGACGATATCGGCCTTGAGGCCGACACCGACTTTTCGGTAGGCTGGACGGACTCTTCGGGAAATACCCAATGGGGTGGCAATATAGCCGGAGTGCTCGGTCTGTGTTCCTACAGTTACTTTGACGAGGGCAGCCCCTATGCTTTCGGCGATGCCGACATCGCCTTCAACCGCAACGAAGAGTGGAGTACCGACGCCTCCACCTCGCAAGATGTGGAAGCAACGGCCGTGCACGAGATTGGACACAGTCTCGGTTTGGGCCATTCCCCCCATGCCCAAGCTGTCATGAGCTATATCGGCGGCTGGGGTGGCGAGCACTTGGATTGCACCCAGGAGCGCCGTTTGAGCCCGGATGATCGCCTCGGGGCTTCGGTCATCTACCCCGCTCCAGGCTTTTCCGAAAGCACCGGGACCATCAAGGGCACCATTACCCAGGAAACGGACAACGTGCATCAGGCGCAGATCGGGGTGTTCGACCAAGCCGGCATCCTGGTCACCACAACGCTTTCCTATCAGGGACGCTACGAAGCCGCCGGGCTTCCCCCGGGCACCTATGCGCTCAGAGCCTTTCCTTCCCCTGACTCGGCACGCTTCGGTCTGAATCAGGATGCCCATTTTCTGCCCTGGTCATCCGAAACGCCAACCGAGTTCCTCGCGACTGACGACGACGATGCCACCGGGGTGGTCGTGTCTGCCGCCGCCGCCACCACGCGCAACCTGGCCGTTCGGAATGGAGCCCCGGCAACCCGTCTGCGTTTTTCCGAGAGGCGGCAGGCGGATGGCAGCTGGGCGGCCAGAACCCAGGTGCTGCGCCTAAAGCGTGGAGAATCGGCCACCATCGGTATTGTAGCCGATACCTCCACATCCCTGCCAGCCAGCTTCCAGGAGCTGGCCGAGCTGTCCCTGTCCAGTACAGGGGTCGCCATCGACAACATCCGGTTCAGCGGCGATGCCGGGGTTCCCGACTTCGGAGGGCAGGACAACATTGTCTTCGACGTGTCGGTGCAGGCCGACGCCCCGCTAGGAGACCGCGCGCTGTTCCTGCGGGACACGAACTATACCGGTCAGCGCCACCTTGTGTTCGGCTTTGTTGAAGTTTTCGCGGAAAGCCATGTCATGGTCGGCCCGGGTCCCCAAAACCCTGAAGCCGCCGATGTGGCTCCAAACGAAGTCGGGCGCCCCGTGCTCCAGTTCGAAGTCGCCGGCGATGCCGCGGACAAGCTGCGGCTCCGGGGCCTCAATCTCAGTCACTCAGGAAGCGGGGATCCGGCCAAAATCTCCGCGGTCAGGCTCTACCACGACACCGACGCGAATGGGCTCGTGGGTGCCGGCGATACATTGCTGGCACCGGAAGCCGTCTTCGCAGCTGATCGCCTGAACATGCCCCTAACCCACACCATTTCAGAAGGAGCCACACACCACCTTCTGGTTACCTACGACTTCGGCGATCTTCAAAGTGGCGAGACCTTCTCATGCTGCCTGGCAGAAGACAGTCTGGAAGTCTGGGGAGTTTCCTCCTCGACTCGCCTGATCCCTGACGGCCTTCCCATGGCGGGCGCCCAGCTGAGCAGGGCCAAAGCGCCAACCGACCCGGAAGAGGACGCCGACTCGGACGGCATGCCCGACCAATGGGAGATGGAGCAGTTCGGACATTTAGACCAGGACGAGAAGACCGACTACGACGGCGACGGGGTCAACGATTTGACGGAGTGGCAGGTGGGCAGCGATCCATTCAGCCAGGACGGCTTTGTCTGCGTGCTGGCTCCGCACTGGAACCTGGCTTCCATTCCGATCGTGCCCGAGCAGGGTTCGCCCCAAATCGTCTACGGGGAAAACACCCTGGGCAATGTCTGGGGGTGGGACGGAGCAGGCTATTTCGCCATGGCCGACCTGGCCCCCAAGATGGGCTATTGGGTCTATGGACAGTTGGCCTCCGGTATTGAAAGTGTCGCCATTCCCGTGAGGGGCTTGCCACCGACAAACCGGAACGCGACTCTGTCCCCAGGCTGGAATCTCATCGGCCCCCTTTCCGACGGCGTTGCGCCGGACAGCCTGAAGGAGGCCGAAGCCATCTGGTACTGGGACGTTCAGAAGCAGAGCTACACCCTGCTCGCCCTTGCCGAGCCACTCCTTCGCGGCAGGGGATACTGGGTCTATCTCAACCAGGAAATCACCCTGGATTGGGATTGACCAGGCCACGATCCTCGGACAAGAGAGCGGCCTGTCCAGAATCAGGCAAAAAAACCGCCTTTTATTGTGAACAGCGGTTGCAAACCCCAAGGTCACTTGTAGATTAAGCGCTGTCCTTCAAAGGGCGAGCGTAGCTCAGTGGTAGAGCTCCACCTTGCCAAGGTGGTTGTCGTGGGTTCGAATCCCATCGCTCGCTCCATTTTTTTTGCCCACATTCCACTATTGACCGGCGATGGGATGAGAACCCCAAAGGGTTCGAGCGACTGGCGCAGCCAGTCACGGGCCGCGAGCACCGCGAGCGGCAGTGCAGCGACCGCAGGAAGCGAAGCGCCAATCCCATCGCTCGCTCCATTTTTTTTGCCTATATTCCCCACTGTTGACCGGCGATGGGA
>JBFJXC010000174.1:0-7673 GCA_041623325.1 Lentisphaeria bacterium
TACTTCGGACCTTTCGACTTGGGAACGCAGGCCAGAGTGGCTGGCCAGCCCTAGGGCAACGCAGCCTGAAAGAAAGCGTGGGCGCAGGGTTGCCAGGAGCTGGCCATCCGGCTATCTTCCGGGCAGTCCCGCCCCGAAACTTGTCACCGCACCCGTTGGTACGCCATGGAATTTGTCTTTGTTCACGCTGCGGATCTTCATCTGGACAGTCCGCTGCAGGGCCTGCTTAGCGATGTGGGGGACAAGCCGCCGGTTGCCCGGACTCTGCAGCGGTCCACCTCCGCGGCCTTTGAGTCGCTGGTCGAGCTGTGCATCCGGGAAAAGGCCCGGTTCCTGGTGCTTAGCGGGGACATCTATGATGGAGAGACCTCCAGTCTGAGTGCACAGCTGCGCCTGCGCCGCGGTCTCGAACGTCTGGCCGAACACGACATCAAGGCCTTTATCGTGCACGGCAACCACGATCCGTTGGATACGGCGAACCGCGCGGTCAGTTTGCCGGCCAATACCCACGTTTTCGGATCCGAAGCGGTCGAAACCGTGCCCGTGCATGCGGCGGATCATACCCTGCTGGCGACCGTTTCGGGGGTCAGCTACCGGAGCAAGCGGGAGACCCGCCAGCTTCAAACTCATTTCGAGGCGCCGGACAGCCAAGCCTTTCATATCGCGGCCCTGCATTGCAACGTGGGCAACTCCGGGTACGAGGACTATGTGCCCTGTCTGCTGGACGAGCTGGTCGGCAAAGGCTTTCACTACTGGGCGCTAGGGCACGTTCATGAAAACCGGGTTCTGCACACGGCTCCCCATGTCGTCTATCCGGGATGCATGCAGGGACGCAGCATTCGCGAAACCGGGCCGCGAGGCTGCTATGTGGTCCGGGCCGATTCGGACGCGCCGCAGAACACGGGGCTGGAGTTTGTGGAGCTGGATGCTGTGCGCTGGCAGCTCGTGGAGGTTGGAGCGGAGGGGCTCGACATGCTCGACGCTCTTCTCGACCGGGCGGCCGAGGCGATCGAGTCCGCCCTCGAAACCTGCGGAGGCCGCTCCCTGGTCTGCCGTTTGCACGTGACCGGCCGCACGCCATTGTTCCGCGACCTGAGCGACCCGAACGTGCAGCAGGACATGCTGGAGAAGCTGCGCCAGGACCTGCCTGACCATTCCGAGCCATGCGTCTGGGTCGAATCCATCCGGGTGAATTGTCTGCCGGAGGCCGATCTGGAGCGTTGCCGCGAAGCTCAGGACTTGCTGGGCGAGGCCTTGCGCATCGCGGCGGAGGCAGGCGGGAACGACCAGCTGCGCCAGCAGTTCCGGGAGGCTCTGCAACCTCTTTTCGAACACCGCAGGGCCCGCAAGATTCTCGAACCGCCCGACGATCAGGACTTCGGCCTGCTGCTGGAGGATGCCGCCCTGCTTTGCTACGATCTGCTGACCGAGGAGGGCGGCGCATGAAAATTCGGGGGCTGCACATTGACGGATTCGGGGTGTTCAACGATATGGGGCTGGAGGATCTGTCCCGGGGCCTGACGGTCTTTCTGGGCAGCAACGAGGCCGGCAAGTCCACCTGTCTGGCTTTTTTTCGCCATACCCTTTTCGGCTTTCCGGACGGGCGCAGCAAGGAGCCGGCCTACGAGCCGTTGCGGGGAGGCACCCACGGAGGCCGCCTGTTTCTGGAGGACGACGCCTTTGGAGCGGTCACCCTTGAGCGCGGTCCCGGCAAAAGCGGCGGCACCGTCCGGCTGACCGTCAACGGCGCGCCTGCGGACTCGAATTCGGTCCTGCCTCAGGTGCTCGGCTCGGCCAGCCGCACGCTGTTCTGCAATATCTACGCTTTCAGTCTGGATGAACTGCAGACTCTGGACACCCTCCAGGACGACCAGGTGAAAGGGGCGATTTACGCGGCCAGCGTCGGGGTCAGCGCCAAGTCGCTGCCGGCGGCGGTGCGGACTTTGGGCAAGCAAAAGAGCGAACTGTTCAAGCAGGGGGGGCAGAAGCCCGTCTTCAACAAGTGCCTGGCGGAGCTGGAGGATCTGCGCCAGCAGTTGAGGGAGGCGTCGGCGGAAGCCAACCGTTACGAGGAATACTGCGCGGATCGGGACCGGCTGAGCGCGGGTCTGGAGCAGTCCCAGGAGCGTCGCCGGCAGTTGCAGAGCCAGTTGGAATCCTGGGAGGTGCTGTTGGAAATTTGGGAGGACTGGGTGAAGCTGCAGCAGCTGGAGCAGAAGCTGTGCGAGCTTCCAGAGGATGCCTCCGAGTTTCCACCGGACGGCCTGTCGCGTTTTGAGAAGGCGCACGAACAGAAGGTGTCCGCCCTGGCCGCCCTGGATAAGCTTCGGCGGCAGTGCGATGATCATACCGGGCAGCTGCAGGCCCTGGAGGTGGATGAAACCCTGCTGAAGCTGGCCCCGCAAATCCGTTGCCTGCACCAGCAAGGCGAAGTGTTTCGCAAATCGATCGAACTGGCCCCCCGGCTGGAGGCCAATCTTGACCGTTGCGAAGCCGACTTGAGGCGGCAGCTGACCGATCTAGGCCCGGACTGGACACCGGAGCGCGTGCGAATTCTCGACCGCTCCCTGTTCACCCGGGACCGGATTCGCTCTTTTAAAGAACGGCTCAGGCAGGCCGCTGACCTGGCCGCCGATCGGGAACGCACCCTGGCGGCGGCCGAGACCGGCTATGGCGTGCTACTGGCCGAAGCCGAAGAGGCCGCCAAGCGCCTGGCCCTGCTGGAGGCAACCCAGCCAGGCGGTGCGGGCGTTGAACTGGAGGCGATCCGCAACCGCCGGGATGTCTACCAGCAGGCCAGAGCGGATCGCCAGCGCCTGACAGCCGAAATGGAATGGCAGCAGCGGAGAATCGCCGCAAGTCTGCCCGATGTGGATCCCGAGTGGACCGTCGACCAGGCCGTTGCCTTCGATACCTCGCGTCCGGCACGCCAGGCGGTCGAGCTGGCTGAACGCGATCTTGAACAGGCCGCTCAGGCCGCGATCCTGGCCGAATCCGCCTGCGCCGCCGCGGAAACGGCGGTCCAGGCCGCAGAGGAACGCCTGGCCCGGCGGCAGCAAAAACTCGCGGCCCATGAAGCCGTGTCGGAGGGTGATTTGGCCCGGCGCAAGGAAACCTTCCGGCAATTGCGGCGCGGTCAGCAAGAGCAAGGCAGGATCCTTTCCGAATGCGCGGGCCTAAGCGAGGAATGGGACCGAACCACTGCGGCCTGCGCCGCGCTCCAGCTCCAGGACAGCGCCATGGTGGTCGTCATCGCCGTGTTGGTCGCGGGGCTGGTTGTCGCCTTGCGGCCCCCTGGCGCGACACTTTATTGGGCCCTGGCGTCGGTCCTGGGGGCGATGTGTGTGGCCCTGGCGGTCATTCGCAAGGTCATGGCTCGGAAGCGTTTTGCCCAAAGCACCGGAGAGCTGTCGGCCAAAAAACAGAGCCTGGAAAAGCGGCGGGAGGAATTGGATCGCCTGATCGCCGACTGCCATGCCCTCTTGCAGAGTCGGCCGCACGAACAGGAGGATCTGGATCAGCTCGAGGACCGTCTGGGGCACGAGCAGGAGGACGGTCTGCGTTGCCGGCGCCTGCAGGAGGAAATCGGGGAACTCCAGGCCGATTTGTCCAGGCTTGGGAGCGACCGGGACGCCCGTAATCGAACCCTGCTGGAAAAACGGCAGGATGAGGCGGCGGCGGTCAGACGCTGGCGCGACCAGGTGAGGGCCATGGGCTTCAGCCGCCAGGACCTGACTCCCAAGACCGTTTGCACGCTTTTCGATCGAATTGCCGATCTGCGCGGTATCTGTGCCGAAAAGACGCGTCTGGAGGGGCAATTGGCCGCGGCCCGTTCGGCCTGCCAGGAGTATGAAACGCGGTGCGGTGCCGTGCCGGAACTGGCGCAGGCAGCCGCCCAGGACAGGCTGGTTGCGGCGGTCGATGACTATCTGGCCCGCGCTGATCAGCACCTCCTGCGGTTGGAGACCGAACGGGACCGTGCCTTGGCTGCTCAACAAAAGGCCGGGCAAAGCAAGACCGACCTTCCCCGCCTTAGGCAGCAGGCAGACCAGGCCCGCGCCGCTCTGGCCGCTTGCAAGGCAGACTGGTGCCAATGGTTGGAGGCTCATTCTCTGGAGGTACATCTGGAACCGGATACGGCCCTGGAGGCTGTTCAGGCGGTCGAGCGTTGCGACCAGCTTGTCCAGGCCCGCGACCGGGCCCGGGCCGAGCTCGAGCAGGAGCGGGCCACGGCCGCCGACTTCCGCTCCAGCGCCGCGGCGCTGCTGGCTTTGTTGGGTCGAGAACCGGGCGAGGATGCCGACCTGCCGGCACGCATCATTCAGCTTGAGGACGAGTTGTCGGCCACCAAAGAAAACCAGACCCGGAAGCAGGCGTTGCAGCAGGCTCTCCAGGATCTGGAAGCCCAGTTGGCGGAGGTGTCCAGCCGCGTTCGGGCTGCCGAGAAGCAGCTGGCCGAATTGCGCTCCGCCGCCAAGGTCCAGGAGGACGAGGCCTTCCGCCGGCGGGCTCAGCAGCATGCCCGCTTTCGAGACTTGTCCGCCCAGCTTGACCAGACGAGGCAGACGCTGGTGAAAATCGCCCATGGCAGGCCGCTCGAGGCGTTGCGCGGCGATATGAGCGCCCATACCTACGAGGAAATCCGCGGGCAGGTGTCCGGTCTGCGTGAACAGCTTTCCGTATTGGATGCGGAACTGGAAGAGGTCCGTGATCGGCGGGCCGACCTCAAGAATCGCATCGATAACCTGGCCTCGGCTACCGACGTGTCCCGGCTGCGCTTCCAGGAAGCCTCGCAGCTGGCCGAGCTGCGGGAGATCGCCAACCGCTGGGCCCGGGCGGCCCTGGCCGAGGCGCTTCTGCAGGAGGCCCGCAGTCGTTTCGAGAAGAACCGCCAGCCCGATGTGATTCGCGATGCCTCCGGCTTTTTCAGGACGTTGACCAACGGCCGCTATCAGGACATTATGGCCCCGGTGGGAGAAGAGTCCATCGAAGTCATCGACGCCCACGGCCGCCGGCGGCCGCCGGATGCCCTCAGCCGCGGCACCGCCGAACAGCTTTATCTGGCCTTGCGGTTCGGATACATCACCCACTATGCCAGGCACCGCCAATCCCTGCCCGTGATCATGGACGACATCCTGGTCAATTTCGACCCTCAGCGCGCCCGCGCCGCCGCCGGGGCCATCCGCGGTCTGGCGGCGGAACACCAGGTGATCTTCTTCACCTGCCACCCCGCCACGGCCGAGTTGCTGACCGACCATGGCCGGCACGGCAAGGTCGTCACGGTCGCCGACGGCGCTTTTTCAACCCATGAAGCGTCTGTGGGGAAAGCGGCCTCATGAGAGGCGAGCAGATCATCACGTCGTTTCTGGTGCTGCGGAAAACGCCTTACCAGGAGAGCAGCCTGATCGTGGCGGGCGTCTCGCCGGAGGGGCAGGTGCACTTTCTGGTGCGAGGAGCGCGCAAACTGAGCAGGAAGCAGTTTCCCGTGGCCGACCTCTTCCGCGTCCTGGACGTGCAGTACAATGTGGGCCGCAGCGACCTTCACACTTGGCGGATCGCCGATGTGGCCGAGGACTACGCCGAGGTGGCCCGCGATCCGACCACCTACCAGGCCGCCGTCTGGCTGGCGCGCTTCGCTTTGGCCAACTTCCCCCACACGGTTCCCCAACCCAGCGGCTTTCAGGCCATGGTCAAGGCTCTGGAACGGCTGGCCAAGGCAGCGGGCACCGAATCTGCCGGCAGCGTGGCCGCCGTGGCCCGAATCGGGGTAAGCCTGGTCTTTTTGGCCGAGAATGGCCTGCTACCCCATTATCCGGAGGATGCGCAGCGGGAGTCCCGCCGCAAGCTGCTGCTGAAGATGGCTCTGGGTCGGCATCCGGTCCCCAAACTCAAACCCGAGGACTACGACCGCCTGGAGCAGTGGACCCATGCCCTTCTGCACCATGCCGACTGTCACGTTCCCGGCGAGGAGTGAGTCCGACGCCCGGAGGCGATGGAAGCCTGGGAAGGGACGCTTTCCACCGGCGATTCCAAGGGGGGAGGGGGCAGGGAAAAAATGAATACTCGAGAATCGCCTGCGCTGGTCCTGGGCGCGGATTCACGCCCTTTAGTGCAAAATTTGCATAAATGGTGCATTGTTTGCCGTAATGCTGTTGATTTTTGCAGCCCCTGGGCTAGAGTGTAGCCTGAATCCAACCCAAGGAAAGGCAGTTATGGGCAAGGCTAGAGAGCGAAATAAGCGTGGACTTGATTCGAACGTCCTGATGTCGATTGCATCACAAGCGAAGGTTTCCGCGGGCACTGTCAGCAGAGTTTTCAACAATAGTGACTTGATTTCGGTTGACACCAGGAACCGGGTGCTTGAGACTGCCCGCCAGCTTGGTTTCAGGCCCCGGGTCAAAACCAGGAATCAACAGGTTGCCCTGATAACGGAGCCGCCTTGGAAGACGCGGATGGGCGGGTATGTAAATACCGTCACTCAGCACGCCTGTTATGCGCTGTCGCGCGTCAACGCGGACATCACGATGATTACCGAAGACCGGATCGGCAATCTCACCGATAGCTGGTTTGACGGCATCATCGGGATCGCCTGGGAGGATCGCACGGTCGATATCCTCAAGGAGATGAAAAACCTTCCGATCGTCTGGCTCAGTGACTGCTATAGCGACTATTTCCATACGGTCTATGTGGACGCGGTCGAAACCGGGAAGCAGGCCGGAGCCTTTCTGCTGGACAAAGGGCACCGCCAGATCGCTGTGATTCATGAATCCGACTACACCGGGGGCAGGCGTGCTCAGGGGGTTGGATTGGCTTTGCAGGAAGCCGGTATAAACCCGGAATCCGGTCTGTTGGCGATTGCGGATGACATGCCGTTGCATTTGGCTGTAAAGCAGGTGATCGATACCGGCTGCACGGCGGTTTGGGTTACGGGTGAAGATATGAAGGTGATTGAAGTGAATTGGATCATTCAGGAACTGGTCGGAAGAAAAATTCCCCAGGACATCTCGATCATGGGTTTTGAGAATCCCGGAATTTCCGAGTTTCAACGGCCGTCACTGACGACGATTGCCAGTCCTCTCCGTGAAATGGCCGAGAAAGCAGTGGAGATCGCCCTCGGCGGGGAATCAGGGAAACTTCAGAAAATCGAGATGGGGGTCCAGCTGATAGAACGAAATTCGGTTCGTAATCTCCTGGAATAGAAAAAAGAATCAGCAAAAGAGGAACAGTCGCATGAAATTTTGGGCAAAATGCATGGTTATGGCGGTCGGTCTATTCGCGCTAACCTCGCTGGCGGTGGATGATCTGCCGTTGAGTGCGAAACAGGTGGTGGGAAAGGGCAACGCGAAGGTCGCATTCATAACTGGAGCCATTGAACTTAAGTTTGACGATCCGGGATGGGAGTCGGGGGTCAAGATCCTGCCTCCGTCCGGTAGGACGCAGTGGGATTTTAGTCGCTGGCGGGTCTTGGCGGCCGATGTGGAAAACCGGTCCAAGGAAAAGCAACTGCGACTGGTGATGGCGGTGTCTGCAAAAGACAAGAATAGCGGCAGGAACCGCACGGCCAAAACCGGATTGGGGGTCAATCCCGGCGAGACCAGATCCTTTCAATTGTTGATTCCTCATCGCGCAGCGCACTACACGCCCGATGGAATCCCAGGTCCGCGCGTACTCGA
>JBFJXC010000175.1:0-7672 GCA_041623325.1 Lentisphaeria bacterium
CGCGGGTGCGGATGCCGTCCTCTGCCCGTTCCCAGCCCAACGAGTCCAGCAGGATCTCGGCCTGGCGCAGGTTCTCCTGGTTGGACTGTCCTGCCCCGGGGGAGGACAAAGGTTTGGTCAGAGCGGCCTTGGGCACGGCCAGGGCACCGTACCGTTGCCGGAGGTCCAGCAGGTAGTTCTTGAGGTCCGGTCCGGGGGGCTGGACGTTGGTCAAGTCGGGTGAGTTGTCGAAGTAGCAGCGGGCCCGGGTGTACTGGCCGTAGAAAAGGTTGGTGTTGCTCCAGGGGAAGTCGAACATCAGGGCGATGGCGTAGCGGGTTTTGTGGGATTGGAAGAGAGGGCGACGCAGGTTGAAGGCGAAGCATTGCATGCCGACCGGGCGCTGGTGGTGGATCTCCTGGCGCAGGATGTAGTTCTTTTGGATGAAAGGTCCTTTGAAATCGAGGGCCCAGTCTTTCGAGCTGCTGACCCAGAGCACGTCGAAGTCGCCGCCTTTGAGGGCCTCGCGCATGGCCACATCGTCCAGGAAGACCTTGGCGGTGACGGTGTCGAAGTTGTGCAAACCTTGGCTGCGGGGCAGGTCGCGGGCCCACCATTGGGGATGGCGGCGCACCCGGATGTACTTGCCGAATTCGTAGCTGTCGATCACATAGGGGCCGGAGCCGACCGCGACCGTGTCGAAGTCCTTGCCGAAATCTTTGCCTTCGGCTCCGTAGACATGCTTAGGAAAGATGGGCATTTCGCCGGTAATCAGCGGCAATTCCTGGTTGCGGCGGTTGAATTCGACCCGGACCGTGAGAGGGTCGATCTTGACCGCCTGCTTGATGTCCGCGAAATACTGCTTGTAGAAGGGGTGGAATTCGGGGTGCGCGAGCAGGCCGTAGCTGAAGACGAAGTCGTCGGCGGTGACCGGCTTGCCGTCGGAGAAGCGGGCCTGGGGCCGGATCTTGTAGACCAGGGAGAGGTGGTCGTCGGCGATGTCGATGGTCTCGACCAGGTGTCCGTAGGCGGTGCCGGGTTCGTTGTCGGCGTTTGAGCGTGCCATGGGACTTTCGAAGATCAGATCCAGCAGGGGGGCGGCGAGGCCTTTGAGGGTGTAGGAGTTGAGGGTGGTGAAGTTGCCGGAGCGCAAGTTGAGGTGTCCGCCCTTGGGAGCGTCGGGATTGACGTAGGGGAAGGGGTCCTTCGGGCCCAGTTTCAGGTCTTGTGGACCGTAGACGCTGACCCCGTGGCTGGGGGCGGCGACCGCGGAAAACGCGGTCAAGGCGAGGAGGCAGGAGGTGGCTAATGCGGTGGGGAATTTGAAATTGGCTTTAGTCATTGGGTGTTTCCCATTGCGTTGGTTTGGAGCTGGCGGTCTGCCGCTGTCACCATGTTTCGGGTTTACCGCCGGCGCCGGCACGCTTGTCCAACGGGTCCGGTGAACCTACCGCACCGCCGTCGGCATCAGATAGTACAGCCGACCTGGCTTGAGGCACCTGGCCTCCTCGGGCAACAGTCCGGTCAGGCCGCCCGGCAGGCGGCCTTCCATGGAAAAGAGCAGGTCGGCCATCCTGAAGCCCCGCCGATAGCGAACCACTTTTGCATCCGGAGATTCGGACAAGGCGCGGGCTTTTTCCACGGCGGTCTCGAAATAGCCGAGTTCATCGACCAGTTTGAGCTCATGGGCCCGTGCTCCCGTCAGCACCCGTCCGTCCGCGAATTCCGAAGCGCGCACCTCCTCGGCCGAGGCGAAGCCCCGACCCTTGGCCACGATGGCCACGAACTCGGTAAAGGTGGCCTCCACCAGACTCTGAACGTAGTCCAATTCCGCCTGGTTCCATTCGCGGCCGCCGTTGAGCATGTCTTTCATTTGGCCGGAGGTGAACACCTTGGACTTCAGCCCCACCTTCTCGAACAGCTCCGCGTAGTTGACCGTTCCCATCAGCACGCCCACGCTGCCGGTCAAGGTCAGGCGGTTGGCCACGATCCAGTCGGTGCCGGCGGCGACCAGGTACCCGCCGCTGGCGGCCACGGAGCGCATGCAGGTGATGACCGGCTTTCCCTGCGCCCGCAGAGCCCGGACCGCATGGTAGACTTCGTCGCTGGCGGTCACCTCGCCGCCGGGAGTGTTCATGTCCAGGATTATGGCCACCACGGCCGTGTCTTTGCCGGCCCTCTTGAGCTGTTCGCAGATTGCTTCGGAGCTGGCTCCGTCGAAACGGGAGCTGGAATGGATGACCCCTTTGACGTCCACCACTGCAATTTTCCGGGTGGCCCCGCCGGCCCCGTTCAGCAGTTCCTCCACCACCTGGTGCTCGCGGGATGATTTGAACAGCGGCTCCGCATCGGAAAAGAGGTTGCCGATCATGATGCAGAAGCAGACGAAAGCGATTAGGGCGGTGCCGAGGACGGCCAGAAAGGCGATCAGGCAGCCGTTCATCTGGATTTCCCGGCGGGGGGGAGGCGGGGATTGCCGGCCGGCCCGGGTCCGGAAAGGCGGTGTCGGGGGTGGCGGGGTTGGCGTGGAATCGGGGGTCGGGGCTTCGGGCGGGGTTGTGGTCAGGTCGTCGTGCATGAGTGTCTCCCTCTGTTATTGTGTGCTGCGTACAGTACCACACCCTTTTCATCGATGTGCCATTTCAGCTCGGGAGTATCGAGCGCCTCGAGAATGCAATGCATAATTTTTTCCGAAAGGCCAAACGGCATGCTTAAACCTTTGCTTTCATGGTGTCGTGCAGTTGCCGGATTGCCGGTCGTTTAGTTCGGGAATATAGGACTGTTGCCACGCTCACGCTATCTCGCTGCGGAGATAGAGGCGTAGGGCGCGGCGCAGGCTGTCGGAGGCGAAGTGGCAGGCTTCGACCACGTCCTGGTGGGCGATGGGGGCGCCGCCGTGTCCGGCGGCCGTGTTGGCGACCAGGGCCAGACCCAGCACCCGCATCTCCAGAGTGTGGGCGGCGATGGTTTCGGGCACCAGGCTCATGCCTACCACATCGGCGCCATTGCGCCGGGCCACCTCGATCTCCGCGGGCGTCTCGTACTGGGGGCCGGCGTTGGCCTGGTAGACGCCGAGGCGGGGGCTGAGTCCGAGCTCCGCGGCGGCGTTGACGAATCCGGCCAGCAGCTGCTGGGAGAAGGCGTGGGTCATGTCGGGGAAGGGCGTGTGGCCAAGATCCAGGTTTCCGGTTAGCGGGGAGGTGCCCAAGTTATTGATGAAGTCGGTGACGGCTACCAGGGTCCCCGGCTTGAGGTCCTCGCGAATGCCGCCGGTGGCGCACAGAAAGACGGCGTTGGGGATGCCGCATAAGGCGGCGCTGCAGGCGGGCAGAACGCAGGGGGCCATGCCGTGGCCCTCGTACCAGTGGCGGCGGCCCTGGCACAGCAGGATGCGGTTTTGGCCGCAGCGCCCGCGAATCAGGCGGAGGCGATGGCCGGCGGGGGAGTCGTCGTCGGGCATTCCCGGCAGGTCGTTGAGGCTGACGCTGGCGGACTCCTGGTCTAGCAGGCCGGCAAGATCGAAGCCGGTGCCAGTCTGGATAAAGGCGACCTCGCGGCCGTCCACGCCGAGGCGGTCCCGCAGGAAATCGGCCCCGGCGGCGGCCAGGTTTCGCAAGTGGTTGGGAGGCATATGGGCTGTACTCCGTGGACAAGTCTGGGGGCAGGGGCCATATTGGCCGCCTGCCAAAATTATCCTTGCGCCTCCATCCTTCTTGCGGGGATGGGGGGTAGATGGGAGCGTTTGGTCGCCATGGCGTCGAAAACGTTCATCTCCGCCCCACCCGAGGCCAGCTCGGCGGAGGCGCCCGGCCAAATGATGACTGAACAGAGCCTAGCATAACCGAACATAGACGAGGAACAACATGGATCACACCATCTACGAGAATCCGCTCGCCCTGCGCTACGCCAGCAAGGAGATGAACGCCAACTGGTCGCCGCAGAAGAAGTTCTCCACCTGGAGGAGGCTGTGGATCGCCCTGGCCAAGGCGGAGAAGGAGCTGGGCTTGCCGGTGACCGCCGAGCAGATCGCGGAGATGGAGGCGGTGGTGGACGAGGTGAACTTCGAGGTGGCCGAAGCCAAGGAGAGGGAGCTGCGCCACGACGTGATGAGCCATGTGCACGCCTTCGGCGAGCAGTGCCCGGCCGCCATGCCGATCATCCATTTGGGCGCGACCAGTTGCTACGTGGGCGACAACACCGATCTGATTCAGCTGCGCGACGGCCTCAAGCTGGTGCGCGACAAGCTGGTGGTGGTGATCCGGGAGCTGGCCAAGGTCGCGGACACCTACAAGAGCCTGCCCACCCTGGGCTTCACCCATTTCCAGCCCGCGCAGCTGACCACGGTCGGCAAGCGGGCCAGCCTCTGGCTCTACGACTTCGTTCTGGACCTGGAGTCCGTGGAGACGCTGATCGAGAACCTGCCATTCCGGGGGGTCAAGGGCACGACTGGAACCCAGGCCAGTTTTCTGGCCCTCTTCGAGGGCGACCACGCCAAGGTGGAGGCCTTGGACCAGGCCGTGACCCAGGCCATGGGCTTCACCAAGCGCGTGCCGGTTTGCGGGCAGACCTATACCCGCAAGCTGGACTTCAACGTGTTGGCCGTCCTGTCCGGCATCGCCCAGTCTGCTGCCAAGATGTCCAGCGATGTCCGGCTGCTGGCGCACTTGAAGGAGATCGAGGAGCCCTTCGGCAAGAAGCAGATCGGCTCCAGCGCCATGGCCTACAAGCGAAACCCCATGCGCAGCGAGCGCGTCTGCAGCCTGGCCCGTTTCGTGATCTCCCTGGCCGACAATGCCGCCCATACCCACGCCAACCAGTGGATGGAGCGTACCCTGGACGACTCCGCCAACCGCCGCCTGAGCCTGCCGGAGGGCTTTTTGGGAGTCGATGTGATCCTGTCGACCATCGCCAACGTGGCCGACGGTCTGCAGGTCTGGCCGGAGGTGATCGCCAAGCACATCCGCGCCGAATTGCCCTTTATGGCCACCGAAAACATCATCATGGCCTGCGTGAAGGCCGGCGGCGACCGCCAGGAACTGCACGAGGCCATCCGCCAGCACTCCATGGAGGCTGGCCGCCGCGTGAAGGAGGAGGGGGCGGACAACGACTTGCTGGAGCGCATCGCGGCCGATTCGACTTTCGCGGCTGTGAAGGACCGGCTGGGCGATCTGGTCGACCCGGTCGACTTCATCGGGCGCGCCCCCCAGCAGGTGGAGGAGTTCCTCGCCCAGTCGGTTCAGCCGATTCTGGACCGCTACACCAGCGTGGTCGGCCAGGCTGGCGAAGGGGTGAACGTCTGAGAACGGGCCGTCAGTCGAACTGGCGGCGGAAGGTGGCCAATTCCTGGCGCAGGTTCGCTAGTTCCGCCCGGAGGTCGGCCATGTCGGCCTCCAGGTTGGCCAGGCGTTGGTTTTCCTCTTCCAGGGCCTGGCGGGCGCTTTCCGCCGGCACGGCCAGATCCTCCTCCTCCAAGTCCGGTTCGCCCGAGAGCAGATGGGCATAGCGACACTCTTTCTGCCCGGCCCGCCGCGGCAGCTTCGTGACCAGAGGCTCCTCCAAGGCCGCCAGCTCCTCCAGGGTTGCCTCCACGGCTTCCAGCGACTCGAAATCGTAGATGCGCCCGCAGCGGGTGCGCAGCTCGCCCACGGTTTGGGCACCGCGCAGGAGCAGCAGGCAAAGGAGCGCCTGCTGGGGCTCGGTGATGTCCAGAACGCCGGTGATGCGGTGCGAGTATTTGGGTACGCGTCCCCCGGCGGTGCTGATCATGGACGCCAGCTTCTTTTCGCGCAGGGAATCCAGGGTCCGGAGCACCTCCTTCTCGGAATAGTCGACCACCGGGTTCCGGCTGGACTTCTGGTTGCAGGCCGCGGTCAGGGCATTGAGGGTGAGGGGGTAGTAGTCCGGGGTGGTTGCCTCCTTTTCGAGCAGGCAGCCCAGCACGCGCACTTCCGGATTGTTTAGGACAAGAGTCTCCACGGCAGTCTCCTTTCAGGTATGTCTACCAGCCACTTCCCGCTCGGCCGCGATCCCCGGACCGGCCCATGCCGCCGCGCCGCAGGCAAGCCCGGGGCACGGGGGTGCCGCCGGGAGGGGATCAATGGTCCTAACCGTATCCCGCAACGGGCTCTTCTCAAGGCTGCCCGCGTTCAGAGGGGGCAGAAAAAACGCGGCGCCGTTTACCGGCGCCGCGTTGGCTTCAGGGTTGATTTGACGTGGCCGGTCTAGCCGAGGGTTTCGTCATCTTCCTCGTCTTCGTCTTCGAGCTCGTCGTCTTCTTCGTCGAGTTCTCCTTCGTCTTCGAGCTCGTCGACGATCTCATCGTCGAGATCCTCCTCGATTTCGTCCGTGTCGCTCCCTTCGGAGGCCAGCTGGTCCAGCTCGGCGGCGGCGTCTTCGGGGATGCTTTCGGCCTCTTCGTCGTCATCCAGCTCGTTGACCAGAGAGACGCTGCTGACCTGGTCGCCGTCCCGCAGGCGGATGATCCGCACGCCTTGGGAGTTGCGCCCGATGGGCCGGATCTCGTCTGTGGAGATGCGGACCATCATGCCGTTGACCGTGGTCATGAGGATGTCGTCGCCTTCGCGGATCTGCAGGGCGGCGACGACCTCGTCATCCTCCTTGAGGCGGATGCTGATGACCCCCTTGCTGCCGCGGCGGGTCAGACGATAGCCGCCGATGATGTCCTTGTCGGCCTCGGCGTTGCCCTGGCCGATATGGGTGCGCTTGCCCATGCCATTCTTGGTGATGACCAGCAAGTCTGCGTTGGGATCGACGATGGCCATGGAAACGATCTGGGTGACCGGATTGCCGTCCGGACCGCGCAGTTCCATGCCGCGAACCCCGTGCGAGGCGCGGCCCATGGGGCGCACATCAGCCTCCTGGAAGCGGCAGGCCATGCCGGCGGCCGAGGAGAGCAGGACCTGCTGGTTGCCGTCGGTCAGCTGGGCTTCGATCAGGTCGTCGTCCTCGTCCAGGACGATAGCCCGGATCCCCTTGCGCCGCAGGTTCTTGAAGGCCTTCAGTTCGGTTTTCTTCACCACCCCCTTGCGGGTGGCCATCATGATGCAGGTCTCCTCCACGTCCACCTCCGGAACCGTGATCATGGCCCGGACGAATTCGCCCTCCTCCAGATTGATCAGGTTGACCATGGCCTTGCCGCGGCCGGCCCGGGCGCCTTCGGGAATCTCGTAGCCCTTCAGCCAGTGCATCTGGCCGCGGTTGGTGAAGAAGAGGATGTAGTCGTGGGTGCAGGCGGTCATCAGATGCTGCACATAGTCCTCGTCCTTGGTCTGCATGCCTTTGATTCCGACCCCTCCGCGGTTCTGGGTGCGGTAAGTGTCGATGGGCACGCGTTTGACATAGCCGGTGCCGGAGACGGTGATCACGCACATACCGCGGGTGATCAGGTCCTCCAGGTGGATTTCCCGCTCGCCGGGCATGATGACAGTGCGTCGGGGGTTGCTGTATTTGTCGCGGACTTCGAGCAGTTCGTCCTTGACCACGCCCAGCAGCAGCTCCCGGCTGGCCAGCAGCTGGCGGAAATAGATGATCTGCTTTTGCAACTCGTCGGCCTGCTCCAAAAACCGCCAGAACATGGCCACCGCCGCCACCGCCACCGCGGTCGGCACAAGCACCACCAACCAGGCCAGGGCTCCTGTCTGTACGGTCTCGGTCTTGATCAAAAAGGTGGCGC
>JBFJXC010000176.1:0-7651 GCA_041623325.1 Lentisphaeria bacterium
GGGTGTTTGCCACCGTGGGGGCGCTGCTGGTTTTCGGACGGAAGGGGTGCGTGATCGACCGTCATCATGGCACGATCACAACCTGGTGGGGATTGCTTGTCCCGTTTCGGCAGCGGGTCGAGCCTCTGGACGGATTGACCGATGTTCGCCTGAGCCAAGAGGTGCGGCGGACCAACAATTCGACCTACACGGTCTATCCGGTCCGGCTGGGCAGGCCGGAGGGGGCCACCATTTCTCTGGAGGAGTCCCGGAATTATCAGCGGGCCCGGCAGCAGGCCGAAAGCGTGGCCAAGTTTCTGAAGCTGGCCATGGTCGATTCCACCAGCGGCCAGGAGATTGTCCGGGAGGCCGGCACGCTCGATGAATCCCTGGCCCACCGCCTGCTGCGAACCGGCACTACGATCGACCTGCCAGAAGCCCCGGCCAACATGAAAACCCACATGCGGCGCAAAGGGCACTCGGTCATGCTGGATATTCCGCCCCAGGGCTTCAATGCGGCCACCATGGGACTGGCCCTGTTCGGGTGCATCATTTCCCTGACCGTCGTGGCCTTCTTTTTCGTGCCCATCCTCCGCGATGGCAAGATGCCACTGGCCATCAAAATCGCCTTTCTGAGCTTTCTGGGCATCTTCTTTATATTGCTTCCTCTGGTGGCGGTAGCCGGATCGGCCATCGGCCGGGCCAAAAGGCAAGTCCGGGTCATTGTATCGCCGGATCTCCTCAGCGTCGAGGAACGGGGGATTTTCCGAGTCCGAAGACAGCAGATTGCGGTCAAGGAACTGGAGGAGTTGGAGATCCAGGCCAGTCAGCGACCACCGGGCCAAGAGATGCCGCCGGCACTCCTGGCCTTGGTTTCCACCCCCATCCTGGCCCGCAGCGACACCATGACCCTGTCGTTCGGCGGGCATCTCTCCGCAGAGGAAAAAAACTACCTGCTGGCAGTCACCGAGCGGGTCATCACCGGCAAGTCCCTTTAGAAACTAAATCGTTGATTCCGAATCAAAGTGGCGGCTCGACGCAGTCTCGCCCTCCAGCCCTATCCCCGGCGGCATTAGGCTATGGCTGGGTTTTTACGAGTGGTACAAAAAACGTGCCGACGGCACGGCCCCAACTTTTGCCTGGAGCGCAGCCCCAGGTAAGAGGGAATACGGTTTGCGTGCCGAAGGCACGCGGCCATGAAGTGAATCCCGTATTCATATCCAGCGGCACTACCGATTTTCCCGAAGGCGGCGGAGGGCATCCCAGGCCTTGTCCAGAGGCAGGCGCGGCCAGCGGGTGTCGGTCAGGTGGTGGATGAGCCTGAGGGTGGCCAGGCCGTCAAACCAGTGGTGGAAGGCTTGCAGGCGGGCGACATGGGTGCGGTGCTGCCGGGCGAAGGAGGCCCAGGTTTTTTCGAAGCCGCGGGATTCCAGAAAACGACCGATCTCCGGGTGGCTCAAGGCGGCGAGGATCTGGCCGGGGTCGGCGTCGATCATTTGGTCGACTGTCTGAAGCAGTTCCTTAAGGGTATGGAAGGTTTGCGGATCGTAGGCCGCGAGGGCTTTGCGGTGGCGGACGGCCTCGATCATGGCCAGTCCGGTTCCGAAGGGCACGCGCGCGGACAGGCGCGGGGAAGGATGCACAGCAGTGGATTTGATCGTGCAGACACCGCCGAACTTGGCCAGTTTCTGCAGGAAGTAGAAATCCTCGCCAGCCAGGCGTCGGGCGGGCATGCCGCCGCACTTCAGATAGGCTTCGCCGGTGCAGGCCATGGCTGAGCCGACGGTGTGAAAGGCGTAGGGGGAGCCGGCCCAGGCCAGACCCTCCACGTAGTAGTCCATGTAGGATTCGTAGGCATCGATGGCCTGTTGCGCTTCATCTGTCGGGGCGGGCTGGTGCCGGAAGGCCAGGCTGGCCCCGGCCGTGCCGGCGCGGCGCAATCCGGTCAGGACATTCGGCAAGTAGTCGGGTTCGACCAGGGTGTCCGCATCCAGGTGCAGGAAAAGGAAGGATCGCCAGAAGTCGGCGCTGGCGGGGGCGTCGGCGTCCAGCAGCATCTTCAGGACGCTGTCGCAGCCGGTTTTGCGGGCCATGCCGACACCTTCGCGCGGGCCCAGTTCTTGACCGGGTGAGGAGGCGTCGATCCAGCACAGGTTCAGGGGCAGCATGGCGGCGTTCCGCTCCAGCCAGCGGAGGGTTCGCTGATTGTCGGCGGCTTGCTCGGCCAGTTCGTCTGGGTTTGCCGAATTGGTCGCTCCGCGGTTGTTGACGACCACGGCCACTAGAACGTTTTTCAGACTGTCGGAGGGGTTGGCCGCCAGGCTTCGCAGGGTGTCCGGCAGGTTGTCGGACTCGGCCAGGGAGGGAATGACCACGGCGGCCTCGGGAAGCTCGCCGGTAGTGGGCAGCCCGTGGAGGGGGCGCGCCGCCGCCTGCCGGAGGCAATATTTTACGATCTGCTTTTGCACGACTGGTGACCCGACCCCGTTTCCCGCTACCAAGTGAACGGTTTTTTCACGGGGGCAGGTACGGCCACCGGCGGCTTGGCCGGCACCGTTTCCGTCGACGGGGCTGGAGCCCTGACTTCGGCGGGACTGCCGCTTCCCAGATCCAGAATGACGACTTCGGGCTCGATGCTGAAGTAGGCCGCCTCTTTGTTCAAACAGACCGCCAACTGCTTACCGTCCGGGCTCCAGGCCATGTTGCCCACATAGCAGCGTTTACCGACACTTTCCGGATGGGTTCCGGCCGGGGTGTTGAAAAAGGTCAGTTGCTTGCGCCGCTTCCCGTCCGCGCTCATAATCCATATTTCGGATCGAAGATAGCGCTGCCAGGCTTGATCGTTCATGGGCAGATAGGGGATGGCCTGGCCAGCTGTGGAAGCCCAGACGATCTTGGTGCCGTCGGGAGAACAGGCGGCGTACTGATCCCAGACGTCGGGGCTGTCGGTCAAATTGTCGAGCCGGCCGGTGGTGCGGTCGATGGTGAAAATGTCCATGCCGGTCAGAGGCTGGCCTGGGTTGAGATTGGCGCTGAAGATGATTTTGTTGCCATCTGGGGTGAAACCGTGGCTCTGGTAAAAGTCGAATTGCTGGCCCGGCTGAAAGGTCCGGATATTGCTGAGAGCGGGCTGACTGTCTTTCATTTCGAAATCGGCCAGGTAGAGGGCATGCTCCCCCCAGATGGAGCCGCTGGGATATTGCCCGGTGTTGCCGGACCAGAACAGGGTTTTTCCATCGGGGGAGAAATGGGGGGCGACCACGCCGGATGGGTTTCGGTACCGGGTTTTCAGGTCGGTCAACTGCCAGAATTGGGTGCCTTCGCGGTCGCCCAGCCAGATGTTGCAGTTCAAGCCGGTTGCGGGCATTGCCGAGGTGTAGGAGCTATCGCCGGGGTTCTGGGAGGTAAAGACGAAATAGTCACCTCCGGGCAGCCAGGAGGCGCTGCCGTTATGATGAGCCGTGCGTTCGCGTTGCTTGGCCTGGGTCACGTTCTTGAGCCGCTGTCCATCAGGACGAAGAGAGTAGACGTGGTAGTAGCGACCGGAGCCGCGACTGTCCACTAGAATCCGGTTCAGGAAGGCACTCCAATCGACATTCTGGCCGCCTTCCAACAGTGGGGTGACCTTGTGCACGTACAGGTCGGTGGCTTGTATCGGAGGTGCCTGGGGCTCGGGTTCCTGAGCCCAACCAGGCGGTGTCAAGGCGGCCAGCAGGACTGAGGCCAGCAGAGGGGTGCCATATGCCGTTTTCAACTTCATGCGTCTTCCTAGTGGGATGCGGCCCCGGCCAACCGGGACCGTTCTGTTTGTATGGGAGCGAAGCCGACCGATTTCCTGTCCGCTCCTGAACTTGTCTGATCTTATAATAGCCTTACTGAGGGGAGGGTTCAACAGGTTGTGACTATTGCTCAGGCGGTGGCCACTAGAAGCGCGGTCAACCCGAAAAACAGCAAGGCGGTCAAGAGTTTGACCGGTTCGACATACTGGCGGCCAATCCGTTGAAACGACTGGCTTCGGACTCCGAACAGCCCCGCCGCAAAGATGACAACCAGCGGCATCAGAAACATGATATTGTAGAGAAGCAGGTAGAACATGGCCCTCAAGCGCATTTCGGGCACGCTGGCCACGAAGGCGATGGTCGGCACATAGACCTGTCCGGTGCAAATGCCTTCGAACACGGACACCACAACCCCGGTTCCCAACCCCGTCACCACCAGCGGCCAGGTCGCAAGTTCCGAGTCCCCCTCATGCACCGCACCTCTCAGGAACCTATGGATCTGCCGGGAGACCACCTCCGGCAATTTCAGCCGCATGGCGGCTGGATTCTTGCTCTGTTTGACCGACCAGTAGTCGAGCAGACTCAGCAGGCCCAGCGCCGCGGTCAGCGCCGCCAAAGCCCAATGCAGCATCTTGGCGACGATGCGGTAGCCCCTGAGCACGTGCATAACATGAAGCAAGCCAAGGCCCAACAGCAAATAGGTGACAAAAACCCCGGCCAGGAATGCGCATCCAAGGGTGAGCATCTGACTGGTGGACAGATGGCGGATGGCCAGAAGCGAAACAAAAAAGACCATCACAGTGAAGGCGCAGGGATTGATGCCGTCCAGAAGGCCTGCCAAGGCCACCGGCAAAGCCCGGAATGTCTGGAAGCGGGCCAGGAGAGCGTCCAGGGCGGATGGTCCGGAAGTTGGCGTCTCCTGGGGCGTGGGTGGGGCGGCCTCGGGTATTGCAGACAGCTCGTCCAGAATAAAAGACCGGAGATGTTGTCGGATGGCGTCAGGCCCCCGCAGCACCCGCTTGCCGATGGCCAACTGGGGCGGGCCGCTGCCGATGACCTCACCGGCGGCCTCCGCATCCAGCAGGCGCTTGAAGTTCTCCAACCGCTCGATGTCCAGATGGGTTATCGTGACCGAGTCGGCGAACTCGGGCAGGATGGTGGGCAGAATCTCCTCCTTGACCCGGTCGCAGCTGCGGCAACCGGGGGAATAAAATAGCACCAACTCCAAGGGCGGCCGCCCTGCCCTGGTTTCCAGCGGCAACCCCAGCAGCACAGACAGAATAACTATTTGGGCGGCCAGATAGTTCATCGGAACAGACCCTCCTCCTATGCAGGTTTACCCCCTCAGGCCCGGCGGCAGTTGTGCCGCCGCCCCAGACCAGCTCTGTCCGATTTGCCCCCGGTTCCACGCCGATGGCCTTCCGCCAGGCGCTCGACCCCACGACGCCGGTGCCAGGCGGGACGTTGGCGGTTGCTGAGTTTGCGAGTGTGTTTCATGATACTACCAACCTACATCGCTTGCCTTCCTCTATCCAGGTTCGGGGTCTTACTCCCTATCGTACTCCCCTGCGACGGCGGTTTTAAGTGAGTAGGAATCATGAGTACGCGCAGGAGTGGGATGGCAGGATTTGGTGTCGGCTGGGCCGACGCTCCTGGTCCCTTATCTAAACACCGATATGGAGTTAAAGTACGCAAGTTGAAGGAAGAAAGCAGTGAGTGAAGTTATTCTAACTGTAATGATTGTGCTTCTCCTCATGGGGCATGTGGGGCTCTATGCGCGACTTATGAACAGGCTTCGCACCAAGGTCCCATACGCACGAGGAGTTTCCCTACGGTCACATTTTCTTACGGGGAACTGGGGCAATTTCATCTCGAAACTATCCCACCATATCTCCCTTTGGTCTCCATTGGCCCGACCTGGATGAAGATTTGTCATTCAAAGGCTTGCCTGCGGGAGACTACGGCCAGCGTGCGGGCAGCTGACCCCGCCGGGGTCGCTCTGAGGCCCCCGCCTGAATGTCCTCCCCCTTGAATTCCGTACCTTCCGTGTGTTGCCGCGCAATCTGTGATTCCGAGTACTACTATTCCCGCCCGCCGGCACTCTGCTCATGTTGAAAATACAGCTGAGGGGGTAAAGTAGCGATTTTTGGCCCCAAGCTGGTTTTGGGTGCGCCCCCTTAAGTCAAATTAGGAAGCACGCACATGAGTACCCTTACGGAGGGCTTGGCCCAACCCCGGCCATTAGTCACCGAGACAATATCGCCTGTCGTTACCCGGCAACGTGGCCCAGGCCACTGGTTTTTCGATTTTGGACGGGCCGCCTTCGGCACGCTGCGTCTTGGTCTGAGCGTCGGGCGGCCTACTTCTATCACGGTCCATCTTGGAGAAAAACTGGATGGGGACGGATGCGTGGATCGGCAACCGCCGGGCACGATTCGCTACAAGGCCATCACCCTCGAGTTGTCGCCGGGACTTGAAAGCGTGCAGGTGGTGATCCCCCCCGACGCCCGCAATACCGGTCCGGCCGCTGTCCTCATGCCCGACGATTTGTTTGAAGTGTTTCCTTTTCGGTATGCCGAACTGACCGTCGACCATGCCGCGGTTTCGGTGGGTGACGTCCGCCAGTTGGCCGTCTTCTACCCCTTTGACGAAACCGCAGCCGCCTTTTGCTGCGACGACACGCGCCTGAACCAGGTTTGGGAATTGTGCAAATACAGCATCAAGGCAACCAGTTTCTGCGGTGTTTACGTGGACGGCGATCGCGAGCGCATTCCCTACGAGGGGGATGCCTATATCAATCAACTCTGCCACTACGGGGTGGACGCCGACTACGAAATGGCCCGCCGTAGCCTTGAGTTTCTGTTGAGGCATCCCACCTGGCCGACCGAATGGGTTTTGCATGTGGTGCCCATGGCCTGGGCCGATTATCAATACACGGGACGCCACGACCTGCTGGACGCTTATTACGAGCAGCTTCAAGGCAAGGCGCTGTTGCCGCTGGCTCGGGAGGACGGCTTGATCAGCACCGAGACGGGATTGGTCACTCCCGAGTTGTTGTCGCAGCTGGGCTTGCAAGACCATCCTGTTTTTCATCAGCTTTTGAAAGACCTGGTCGACTGGCCCCCGGGTTCCTTTAGCGACGGCGGCACTGGTGAGCGCGACAATTACGACATGGTCCCGGTCAAGACGGTGGTCAATGCCTTCCACGCCTGGAATCTGGATCTACTGGCCAAGATCGCCGGTGTTCTGGGCAAAGAGGACGATGCCTTGTTCTACCGCCGGCGTTACGAACGGGTCGTCGCCAGCCTGCACCGAGTCTGCTTCGATGCCTCCGGTGGAATCTTTGTCGATGGCGAAGGCTCGGAGCACGCCTCGTTGCACGCCAATATGATACCGGCGGCTTTGGGATTGGTGCCGGCTGGAAGCGAAGCGGCCATCATGGCGTTCATCAAGTCGCGCGGCATGGCCTGCAGCGTTTACGGTGCCCAGTACCTGCTCGAGGCCTGCTACCGGCTTGGCGATCCCGACTATGCCCTGGAGTTGATGACGGCCGAGCATGACCGCGGCTGGCTCAACATGCTGCGGGCAGGATCAACCGTCACTCTCGAAGCTTGGGACTACCGCTACAAGAACAACCTGGACTGGAACCATGCCTGGGGAGCGGCACCGGCCAACATCATCCCGTTTTTCGTGGCTGGGGTCCGCCCCGCCTTGCCCGGTTTTGCCGAGGTGTCAATTGCTCCGCAGCCCGGACGGCTGCGGAAGTTCGCCGCCGCCGTTCCGACTCCCCACGGTTCGGTTCATGTCCGAATGGATTCCGGTGACCCGGAGAGACGCCGCCTGAGCGTGCAGACCCCGGTCCCGGCCCGTCTGGACCTGCGCAGCCTGCTGAA
>JBFJXC010000177.1:0-7645 GCA_041623325.1 Lentisphaeria bacterium
CAGCGCCAGGCCGCCGACCAAGTGTCGGTCAGCCACAGCATTGCCAGTCTCCGTTTCCTGACCGCCATGGACTGGAGAGAGTTCACCGAAACCCTCAGCCTGGTCGAAAAGACCCTGCGCACCGACCCCGCCGGCATATACGGGGCCATGGACTTCGCCACTCGGGACAGCTATCGCCACAGCGTCGAGATGCTCGCCAGGCACTGCCGTTTTTCCGAGATCGACGTGGCCCAGTGCGCCACTCAGCTGGCCGCAGAAAATGCCCGGCAAAACAGGCGCGAGCAGCGGAGCGCCCACGTGGGCTACTATCTGGTCGACCAAGGCTTGCCGGCGCTGGAACGCCGGGTGAGGGTGCGCTTTCCCTGGAGACTGAGTCTGGAACGCGGCATCCATTGCCTCCCCCTGCTCTTCTACATGGGCGGCATCGGATCCTTGACCCTGCTGGCGACCCTGGCCTTTGGTCAAGAGGCGGCCATGCTCAAGCTCCGGGGCTGGCCGCTGTTGGCCTTGTCTCTGACCTTCCTGCTGTGCGCCAGTCAACTGGCCGTAGCCGCCATGAACTGGCTGGCCACCCTGCTGGTGCGGCCCAGACGCCTGCCGCGCCTGGATTACTCCTCCGGCATCCCCGCCGACTGCCGGACCATGGTGGTGGTCCCCGCCATGCTCACCTGTCCCGAGGAGGTCGACCGCCTGGTGGAAACCTTGCACATCCATCACCTGGCCAACCGAGATCCCTGCCTTCATTTCGCCTTGCTGACCGACTTCCGCGACGCGGCCACCCAGAACCTTCCGGAGGATGAAACCCTGCTTCAACGCGCCCGGGACGGGATCGCCAGGCTCAATCGCCAGTACTTCTTTAATAGCCACAACCTGTTTTTCCTGTTCCATCGCCCCCGCCGCTGGAATGCGGCCGCGAATCTCTGGATGGGCTATGAGCGCAAGCGCGGCAAGCTCATGGAGTTCAACGCCCGGCTGCGCGGGGGCTGCCTGGACTCGTTTGCCGAGATCACCGGCGACACCGAAATCCTCTCCGCCATCCGCTACGTGATCACCCTGGACGGCGACACCCAGCTGCCGCGCGATGCCGCCCGTCAGCTGGTCGGAGCCATGGCCCATCCTTTGAACCGGCCCCAGTTCGACCCCCGGCGCGGCATCGTCACCCAAGGCTACGGCATTCTGCAACCGCGTCTTGGCGTGAGCCTGCCGGGCGCCCGCCGCTCCTGGTTCGTGCGTCTGATGGCCGGGGCCCCGGGGATCGACCCATACACGCGCGAAGTCTCCGACACCTATCAGGATATCTTCGGGCAGGGGTCGTTTATCGGCAAGGGAATCTACGATGTGGACGCTTTCCAGCAGGCCATCGACGGACGCTTCCCGGAAAACACCATTCTGAGCCACGACCTGCTCGAGTCCTGCCATGCCCGCTCTGCTCTCCTGAGCGATGTCGAACTCTTCGAGGCATATCCCTGGCGCTACAACGTGGATGTGCAGCGGCGCCACCGCTGGATTCGCGGCGATTGGCAGATTGCCCGCTGGCTCCTGCCCCGTGTCCCCGGCTCCGGGACTCGCCCCGTTGCCAATCCGCTTTCCGCCCTTTCCCGCTGGAAGATCTTCGACAATCTCCGGCGCAGTCTGGTCCCCCCCGCTCTGATGCTCCTCATGCTGGGCCTTTGGCTGCTGCTCCCGGCTCGGGCGGGCCTGGGCCCCTGGCTGGTTCTGGCGATCACCGCCATTCCCGCACTGCTGGCCGCCTTGACCGAACTGATTCGCAAACCCAAGGATCTGCCTCTTCGGTTGCACCTGCGCTCCATAGGCGCGTCAAGCGCCCGTCAGCTGGGCCAGATCGGGCTTACGCTGGCCTTTCTACCCTACGAGGCCCATGTCAGTCTGGACGCGGTATTCCGGACCCTGACGCGCCTGCTGGTCACCCGCAAACGCCTGCTGGAATGGCGCACCTCCAGCGATGTGGAGCGCACGAAACCCGCGGGCCTGGCCACATTCTACGCAACCATGTGGGTTGGGCCCTTGGTGGCCCTGGGCGTGGCCTGGTTCCTGGCCAGACGGCAGCCGCCCCAGCTATCCCTGGCCTGGCCTTTGCTGAGTCTGTGGCTGACGGGACCGGGAATTGCCTGGTGGGTCAGCCGTCCATTGCAAGAACGGGCACCGGGCCTGACCCAAGAGCAGGTGGCATTCCTGGGCGGCATGGCCCGCAATACCTGGCACTTTTTCGAGACCTTCGTCAACGCCCAGGAAAACTGGCTGCCACCGGACAATTTCCAGGAGACCCCCGGGCCCATCATCGCCTCGCGGACCTCGCCCACCAACATGGGCTTGGCCCTGCTGGCCAATCTTGGCGCCCGCGACCTCGGCTTTCTACCCCTGAAAGGGCTGATTCAGCGCACCCGGAATGCCTTGGCCAGTATGCTGCGACTGGAGCGGCATCGCGGCCACTTCTACAATTGGTACGACACCCGCACCCTTGAGCCCTTGTATCCCCGCTATGTGTCCAGTGTGGATAGCGGAAACCTGGCCGGCCATCTGCTGACCTTGGCGGCCGGATTGCGAGAACAAGCCGATCACCGGATTTTCACCCCCCGGGTATGGGCCGGGTTACGGCACACCGTACAGGTGCTGCGTGGCTTGGCCCCCCATAACTCCGCCTTGGCTCGCCTCGAGACCACCGTTTCCCAGGCCCCTTGCGGATTGCACCAGGCCCATGCTTGCCTGAGGGCCGTGACGGAGCAGGCCGCGACCCTGGAGGCGGCCCTGACCAACGCGGGGAGCGAATTGCACAACTGGGCCCGGATGCTGAAACGCGATTGCCAGCAGCATCTAGAGGAGATGCAATGGCTCGCCCCTTGGCTGGCTTTGCCGGCCACTCACAGCGGACGGCAAACAACCATGTTGGAGGGATTGTCCCTTGCCGAGACGGGAGCCGAGGAGGAATCGGCCGCGAGCAGGCTGGAAAGGAGCCTGGCCCAGCTCGACCAGGGGCCGACCCTGCGGGAACTCGCCAATCTGGGGCAAAGGCTGGGGCCGTTGGTGGAGGCGCGGATCAAGCAGCTGACCTCGGAACCATCCGGGACAAACGACAGCCAGGCGCAATGGCTTGCAAAGCTTTCCGTTGCCTTGGGCGAAGCCGGCCACCATGCCGAGCAACATCTGCTGGCCTTGGAAACCCTGGCCAGGCAATGCGATGAACTGGCCGCCATGGATTTTCGTTTCCTCTACGATCCTGGACGGAACCTGTTCTGTACCGGCTTCAATGTCACCGAGTGCCGGGCCGACAACAGCTTCTACGATCTGCTGGCCTCCGAGGCTCGCCTTTGCAGCTACGTGGCCATCGCCTTGGGGCAGGTGCCTCAGGACCACTGGTTCTCCATGGGGCGTCTGCTGGCGGCCTCGGGCGGCGAGCCCATCCTGGTCTCCTGGAGCGGCTCCATGTTCGAATACCTGATGCCCCTGTTGGTCATGCCCAATTTCGACAACACCTTGCTGGACCACACCTGCAAGGCCGCCGTAAAACGGCAAATCCAGTATGGCAAGGCCTGCGGTGTGCCCTGGGGCGTGTCCGAGTCGGGCTACAACCGCAACGATGTTCACCTCAACTACCAATACAGCGCGTTCGGGGTCCCGGGGCTGGGCCTGAAGCGGGGTCTGGCCGAGGATCTGGTGGTGGCCCCCTACGCCAGCGCCATGGCCTTGATGATCGCCCCCAGAAAGGCCTGTGAAAACTTGCGCAGGCTGGCCGCGGAAGGCCGGGCCGGGACCTACGGATTCTATGAGGCAGTGGACTATACCCCGACCCGCCTGCCGCCAAATGAGACCAGTGCCACGGTTCGATCCTTCATGGTTCATCATCAGGGAATGAGCCTGCTGGCCCTGACCAACCTGCTACGGGATGGGGCCATGCAACGGCGCTTCATGTCCTGCCCAATTCTCAAGGCCGCGGATTTGCTGCTGCAGGAACGCGTTCCCAGAACAGCCGCCAGCGTGTTTGCGGTGGAACCGAGACCGGAGGTGCTGCACGAGTTGGCGGCCGAAAGTATGATGCGTGTTTTCAAAAACCCGGCCCCGGTTGTGCCGGAGGTCCACCTCCTTTCCAACGGACGGTACCATGTGGTGGTCAGTAGCGCCGGAGGGGGCTACAGCCGCTGGCGAGACCTGGCCGTCACCCGCTGGCGCGAGGATGCCACCCGCGATTGCTGGGGGATGTTTGTCTATCTGCGGGACATGCAGAGCGGCCAGGTATGGTCCAACGCCTACCAACCGGTCCAGCACGAGGCCAAGACCTACGAGGCAATCTTCACCCCGGCCCGCGCGGAGTTTCGGCAGCGCTGCGGCGACCTGGAGGCCCACACCGAAATCAGTGTCTCGCCGGAGGACGACCTGGAGGTGCGCCGCATCACCATCACCAATCATTCGGGCGCGGTCCGCCGTGTGGAGCTTACCACCTACGCCGAAGTCGTACTGGCCCACCCGGATGCCGACCAAGCCCACCCGGCTTTCAGCAATCTCTTTGTGCAAACCGAATTTGTCCCGGAATCCTCGGCACTGCTGTGCACGCGCCGCGCCCGGTCCCGTGAGGAGAAACCGCCGTGGCTGTTGCATATGATGGTGGGGCACGGCTTGGAAAGGGCCCAGGTCTCCTGCGAGACCGACCGCTCCTCGTTTTTGGGGCGGGGCCGAAGCCTGGCCTCCCCTGCCGCCATGCAGGCGCCGGCCCCCCTGTCCAACACGGTCGGCTCCGTGCTCGATCCGATTGTGTCGCTGCGGCGCACGGTCTCCCTCCCCGCCCATGGGACGGCGGTGGTGGACCTGATTATGGGCATGAGCGAAAGCCGGGAGGCGGCCTTGGCCCAAACTCAGAAGTACCGGAGTGCGCGAATCACCGACCGCGTCTTCGACTTGGCCTGGACCCACAGTCAGGTGGTCCTGCATCAACTCGATGCCACGGAGGCGGAGGCTCAACTCTATGGCCGCCTGGCCAGCGCCTTAGTCTATGCCGATCCGGCCCGCCGGGCCAATCAGAGCATACTGCGCAAAAACCGGCGCGGCCAAAGCGGCCTCTGGAGCCTGGGCATCCCAGGCGATGCCCCCATGGTGCTGCTGCACATCAGCGACACGGCCAGACTGGAGATCGTGCGGCAGCTGGTGCGGGCTCACTCCTACTGGCGCCTGAAGGGGCTGACCGTCGAACTGGTTATCCTGGACGAGGATGTGTCGGGCTACCGACAGGCCCTGCATGAGCAAATCGTCGGGCTGATTGCCTCAGGGATGGAGGCCTCGATCATGGACAAACCCGGTGGCATTTTCGTTCGGCGCTTGGAACAGGTGCCGCCGGAGGATCAGGTGTTGCTGCAGGCCGCCGCCCGGGTCGTGCTCGACGATGCCAAGGGCACCTTGGCCGAGCAACTGGACATAAGGCCCCTGCCCAGACCCTGGATCCCGGCCCTGGTGCCCACCAAACCGGCCTGGTCGGGCCCCGCCGAACCCCTGCCCCCCCGCCAGCTGATCTTTCAGAACGGCCTGGGCGGCTTCACCCCGGATGGGCACGAGTATGTGATCACCCTCCACCCCGGACAGACCACCCCGGCCCCCTGGGTCAACGTCCTGGCCAATCCATCCTTCGGCACGGTCGTTTCCGAAAGCGGCAGCGCCTACACCTGGCAGGAGAACGCCCATGAGTTCCGCTTGACCCCTTGGAGCAACGACCCGGTTCGGGATACAACCGGCGAAGCCTTCTACATCCGCGACGAGGAGAGCGGGCAGTTCTGGTCCCCCACCCCACTGCCCGCCCGGGGCGCGACCGCCTACGTAATCCGACACGGTTTCGGCTACACGGTCTACGAACATACCGAAAACGGCATCGTCTCCGAACTGTGGGTCTATGTGGCCATGGATGCCCCCGTGAAATTTGCGGTTCTGAAACTGCGCAACATATCCGGCCAGCCGCGCCGCCTGTCGGCGACCGGGTATTGGGAATGGGTGCTGGCCGACGTGAGGGCCAAAAGCCTGCTGCACGTCCAAACCCAGGTGGATTTGCAGACGGGCGCCTTATTGGCAAGCAATCCCTACAACAGTGAATTTTCGGGGCGCGTCGCCTTTGTGGATACCAACGAGCCGATGCGCACCCAGACCGGAGACCGTGGGGAATTCATGGGCCGGAACGGCAGTCTGGTGCGGCCGGCGGCCATGCGGCGGGCTCGCCTTTCCGGACGGGTCGGGCCGGCCCTGGACCCCTGCGGGGCCATGCAAGTGGCTTTCGATCTGCCGGACGGCCAGCAGCGGGAAACCACCTTCCGGCTCGGAGTCGGCCGCAGCCCTGCGGAGGCCAAGGCGCTCATTCACCGCTTTCGGCACCCGGGTGCCGACCGCGCGGCGCTGGAGGCGGTCTGGGAGTACTGGAACCGAACCCTGGGCACGATCAACGTGGACACCCCGGATCCGGCGGTGAATACGATGACCAACGGCTGGCTGCTCTATCAAGCCCTGGGCTGCCGATTGTGGGCGAGGACGGGCTTTTACCAATCCGGCGGGGCCTACGGGTTCCGCGACCAGCTGCAGGATGTAATGGCCCTGGTCCATGCCGAACCGGCCCTGGCCCGGGAGCACCTGCTCCGGGCCGCCTCGCATCAATTTTGCGAAGGCGATGTGCAGCATTGGTGGCATCCCCCAGTGGGGCGCGGGGTGCGGACGCATTTCAGCGACGACTATCTGTGGCTGCCCTATGTGACCTGCCGCTATGTTTCCTGCGTGGCCGATTACGGGGTGCTCGACGAGCAGGTTCCCTTCCTGGAAGGGCGCCCGGTCAATCCCGACGAGGAGGCCTACTACGACCTGCCCAATCGTTCTGAGCAGTCTGACACCCTCTACCAGCACTGCGTGCGCGCCATCGAGCGCAGTTTCCGCTTCGGCCAACACGGTTTGCCTCTGATCGGTTGCGGGGACTGGAACGACGGCATGAACCGCATCGGCGAGAAGGGGCGCGGGGAGAGCGTCTGGCTGGCCTTCTTTCTCTACGACGTGCTCAGCCAGTTCGCCAAACTCGCCCAGGCGCACCAGGATGCCGCCTTCGCCGACCGCTGCCTGGAAAAGGCCCTGCAACTGCAGACCCATCTGGAGCGGCACGCCTGGGACGGGCAGTGGTACTGCCGGGCCTACTTCGACAACGGGGAGCCCCTTGGTTCCCATCGCAACCCGGAATGCCAGATCGACTCCCTGCCGCAGAGCTGGTCCGTGATCAGCGGGGCCGGCGATCCCTCCCGTTCCCGCCAGGCCATGCAGGAGGTGGCCAGACGCCTGGTCCGGCGCGAGGCCGGATTGATCCAGTTGTTCGATCCGCCCTTCGACAAATCCGCTCTCGATCCCGGTTACATCAAAGGCTACATACCCGGTGTGCGCGAAAATGGCGGCCAGTACACCCACGGGGCGATCTGGACGGTCATGGCCTTTGCCCTCATGGGCGACCATGACCTGGCCTGGGAGCTATTCGATCTGCTCAACCCCATTCATCATGGCGCAAGTCCCGAACAGATTGCCGTATACAAGTGCGAACCCTACGTGATGGCGGCCGATGTCTACGCGGTGGTCCCGCATACCGGACGGGGGGGCTGGACCTGGTACACCGGGGCGGCCGGCTGGA
>JBFJXC010000178.1:0-7596 GCA_041623325.1 Lentisphaeria bacterium
CGCCCAGGTGACCATTTCGCCGGAATTCACCTACTGCAACGACTGTCACCACAACAGCCGCGGGCTGCAATCGTCCTGCCAACGTTGCGGTTCCGAGAGCGTGGTCGGTGAGACCCGTGTGGTCGGCTACTTCAGCAAGGTTGAAAACTGGAACAAGTCCAAGATCAGCGAGCTTCAGGCGCGGCATCGCGGCCGCTATGGCGTGGAAACCGCCGAGGATGCCCAGTGCGCCCGGGTCCAAGAAGAGCTGGTGACCGCCTGACCGGGTTGGAATCGAACCAAGATTTAGCAGAGAGGGCATAGGACAATGTCTAAGACGTATCAGGTAATGGTGTTCGGCAAAGAGGGTTGCGACAAGTGCAAGGTGCTCAATCAGCGCCTGGACAAGCTCATGGCCAAGGACGAGTGGCAGGACTTTGAAAAGGCCTACGTGGATGTGATGACCGAGGATGGCCTAGTGGCATTCTGCAAGGCCGAATGCATCAATCCCCAGCGCATCCCGGCGTTTGTGGTCAGCAGGAAGAACGAGCAGACCGGTGCCTACGAGCCGGTCCCCAACCCCCGCCCGTTCGAGAAAGACCCCGTGTGCAAGGATTCCAAGTTGTACACCTTCATGGGCCTGCAGACCGACTACTCGGGTGCCGGCGGCGGTCTGATCACCCCCAAGATGATCAGCACGGTCCTGGAAGCGTGCCGCGGGTGATGCCATGAGCCTGCCGGAGAAAACCTCGGTCTATGCCCATCTGAAGCAGCCGGGCATGGTGGACTTCAGCGGGCATGTGTCGGCCGTTTTCTTTGTGACCGGCTGCAACTTCGGGTGCGGATTCTGTCACAATGCCGGTCTGATGGCCCGTCGTCGGGCCGGGCTTTCTCCGGCCAAGCTCCGCCAAGCTCTGGGCCGTTTCCGAGAGCAGTGGGCCGATGCCGTGGTGCTGTCCGGAGGCGAGCCCACCCTGGCCCCCGATCTGGCCGACCTGCTCAAGTTCTTCCGCGACGAGGGCTTCGCCGTCAAGCTGGACAGCAATGGATCCCGTCCCGAGGTGCTGGAGCGGGTCCTGCCCTTGGTCGACTATGTGGCCATGGATGTGAAATGCAGCCTGGAGAACTATCCGGGCTTCGTCAAGTTCCACCAGCCGGAGAACATCCGGGCGTCGGTGCAGCTGTTGAAGAACGGCTCCGTGGACTACGAGTTCCGCACCACCGTGGTCGAGTCGTTTCACTGTGACGAGCAGATGCACGCCATCGGCGAGTTGGTGAGCGGGGCCAGGCGCTATTGCCTTCAGCCGTTTCTGCCCCGCGAGGACCTGCCGGATCCCGGCCTGCGAAACGAGCCCCGCACCTCTCCGGACCGCATGACCCGCATTGGCGAGCTGATGCAACCTTATGCAGACGAGGTCGTGGTGCGCGGCGGAACCAGCAAGAATTGAAAGCGCCCTGATCCCCTGTATACTCGCGTAGCCGCACTTCTGTAATCCACCGAGCGACAAGACCGTATGGGATGATGGCCACCGCAGACCACCAGAGCAGGGTTCATGAAGGTTTGGATGCCTGGGTGGACGGGTTGCTTGGCCAGATTAAGGCCCGGCGTTTCAGCCTGCGCCGGCTTTGCAAACGGGCCGACTCCATCCAGCGGCAGTCCCGGAGCTATTCAGGTCTGTCCGATCCGGAGTTGGGGGGGCTTCTGCACGGTCATCGGCAGCGCTTTCTTGCCGGTCGGGGGGGCGAGGTGGAATCCGCCCTGGCCGTGGTCGTGGAGGCCATGGACCGCACGCTTGCCAAGCGTCCGTTCACCGTTCAGGTGATGGCCGCGCTGGCCATGTACGAGACCTATGCGGTTCAGATGGGGACAGGGGAGGGCAAGACCCTGGCCGCGGCTCTGTGCGCGGTTCTGCATGCCTGGGACGGGAAACCCTGCCATGTGGTGACCTCCAACGACTATCTGGCCAAGCGCGATGCGCTGGCTCTTCGCCCGTTTTACGACTTTTGCGGGTTGAGCTGCGGGTACATTGGCTCCGAAATGAACCCGGATGAACGCCGCCGGCAATATGCGTGCTCTCTGACCTATGCGACCAGCAACAACCTGCTGGCCGATTTCCTGAAGGACCGGATGAAGGTCGATTTCCAGTTCGGCACCTTACGGGAGCAGATCCGGCGTCTTTCCGGAGAATGGGACGGCGAGCGCCGCGTGATGCGCGGCTTGTCAACCGCGATTATCGACGAGGCCGACAGTGTGCTGGCCGACGATGCCATCACCCCGCTGATTATTTCGGTGGCGGAACCCGACCCGGAATTTCACGAGGCGACCCTGGCGGCGCACCGGACCGCCGCGCTGCTGGCCCCCCCCGAGCACTACACGGTTCACGAGAATCTGAGGATGATTCAGCTGACCGATGCGGGGCGGGTGCAGCTGGAATCGCTGGCCGACACCTTCCCGGCCTCCTGGCGGGCCGGCTACCGGTGCGGCTACCTAGTCAACCAGGCCCTGGTGGCCCGCCATTTCTATCGTCGGGACAAACAGTATGTGGTGGTGGACGACCAGGTTGTGATCGTCGATGAAAAGACAGGGCGGATGATGGCGCAGCGGTCGTGGAGTCACGGCTTGCACCAGGCGGTTGAGGCCAAGGAAAGGGTGCCGTTGACCGCCCCGACGAAAGTCTCCGAAAAGATGAGTTTTCAGAGCTATTTCCGGCTCTACCCGCGCCTGACGGGCATGAGCGGGACGTTTCAGAACATACGGAGCGAGCTATGGACGATCTACAAGCTTCCTGTGGTTCGGATCCCTCCGCGTCTGAAGAAGCGGCACCGCCAGCATCCCGACCGGATTTATCTGAGCAAAAAGCAGCAGCGTGCGGCGGTGATCGAGGAGATCGGCCGGCAGCAGCAGAAGGGTCGGGCAGTGTTGGTGGGGACTCGGTCGGTCAAGGACAGCCAACGCCTGTCGGAGCAACTGTGGGAGGCGGGGGTGGCGAACACCGTGCTGAATGCCCTGCACCATGAACAGGAAGCCGAAATCGTGGCCTTGGCGGGGCAGCATGGGCGGGTGACCATCGCTACCAACATGGCGGGCCGGGGCACGGACATTGCGCTGGACGAGGTGGTCCGGGAAAATGGGGGCTTGCATGTGGTGGCGACCGAACGGCACGAGTCCCGGCGGGTGGATCTGCAGCTGTATGGCCGCGCCAGCCGACAGGGGCAGCCGGGCAGCAGCGTGGCCATCCTGAGCCTGGAAGACCAGATCGTGACACTCTACTTTCCGTCCTGGTTGAAACGGTTTCTAAGGCGGCAGGCTTTTCGACTTCCGCTGAGCCGGCGGGTGGCTCTGCTGGTCTACCGGCTGATTCAAGCCCGACTGGAGAGGAACGCCTCGGTCGCCAGGGTCAGGCAGCTTCGCCATGAAATCAAACTGAGCAAATCCCTCTCCTTCGCCCATCGGGGCTAGTGTCATCCAGTCATTAATGTGCCCACAGACTATTCGAATGACACGGAAAGAATGTCGATCAGTCCGTGTTTTCAAACGCCCTCGGCGAGATCGTTTATGCAGGGGGCGGGCGTTTTTGGGAGGATTTGCCCAGCGGCATCCGCCTCGTCGCGGGAGCGGCGCAGCCAGACGACCAGGCCGGTGCCGTCGATGAGGGCGTAGAGCGCGTAGACGGCTGCGAGGAAATAGGCGCCGCTTTGGATGTAGATGCCGGTGGAGATGATGTCGGCGGCCAGCCAGATGGCCATGCATTCGGCTTTGCGGCGGATGAGCAGGAGGGAGGCGGTGATGCCAAGGACCGTTGTGGTCGCGTCCGCGTAGCAGAAGCGGGTCGGTTCGGGGAAGACGTTGGTCAGCCAGATGTGCAGATGGCCGGTGATGAATGCCAGCATGCCGATCAGGGCGGGTGCCCCCAAGCCCAGAGCCAAGCGCCAGTTGGGGCTAAGTGTGGTCACCTTCAAGCCTTCGTTTGCGGAGGAGTTGCGCTGCCAGCAGGCCAGGGTCAGGACACTGGCGGCGGCGTAGTAGACCATGAGCCCCATGTCCGCGTACAGGCGCAGCTGGTAGAACATGGCCGCCAGGCAAAGGGAGGCGCAGAAGCCGAGGATCGGACCGCGAAGGCGGCGCCGGATAATCTCCACATAGGACCACATGCCCAGGATGGTGGAGAGCAATTCCAAGGTGGACAGGCCGTAGCCGTGGATGTCGACCAGCACCTGTTCCGCATCGAAAAGGGTGTGCAGAAGAGTCGGCATGCTACAGAGTAGTCTTTCGCTTCATGGCCCGGGGAGAAACGCCGCTGCGCTTGCGGAACCAGGTGGAGAAATAGGGCGCGTCGGCAAAGCCGCACCTGCGGGCGATGGCAGCGATGCTGTCGGAACCGTGCTGGAGCATTTTGAGGGCGTTGCGATAGCGAATGTCCATCAAGTAATCCAGGATCGAGTGCCCGGTGACGTTGCGGAAACGTGGCGAGAGAGTCGAGCGGCTGACGTTCAGATGGTTCAGGACGTGATCCACGTTCATGCCAACCTGGTTCCAGTTTGCCTGCAGGTAGCGGCAGGCGTCCCAGACCATTCGGTCGGGGACCAACTGCCTGGCGTCCTTGGCGGCGGTCAGCAACAGGGCGTGTCCGATCGAGGCCACGTTCTCCTGGTTGGCCATATTGTCCAGGTCGCGGGCGATTCGTTCCAGCCAGATGGTTGGCGGTCGCGAATAGGGGAAGGTTCCCGTCCACAGGCCGCATTCCCCGACGATGTGCTCGGCCTGCGGTCCATCCAGAAGCAGGTAGTAGGCCTGGTTTTCCTCCTCATCGGCCTGAGCCCCCAGGGATCCTCCCGGCTCCAGAACCAGAAACTCTCCCGCCCTGACCGTGTGGGCAACGTCTTCCAACCGGAGGGTGAACTGTCCTGATATCCCCCAGATCAGCGAGCAGAAATAGGATTCCTCCTCGGGATAGACCTCTCCGCGAGGTGCGCGGAGGTGGCAGACCTCCAAGGCACCGAGACCGACACCGTCGGGAAGAAGCGGCGAAGGCCGGTTGACCAGGTTGCAGAAGAACTCCTCACCTTCGGGGGCGCGCAGGGAGTTTTCGGACATATGCGAAACTTTCCGTCCAAGATTGTAGGTTTTCGTCAATTTGTCCTAGTTTAATTCATGTAATTGTCCCTTACAATATAAGTACTAAAATCAGTGTGTGGTTGGCGGGGCCTGCGGACTGCAGTCGCGAGGGGCAACCATTCGACATAAGACAGGTCTTGGAGAATCCCCGCATGGCTGGCCGATTCGCTTTGTTGCTCATTCCCGGTTTGATGGCGCTGGCGCCGATGGTTTCGGCTGCCGCGCCTGTACTTCACGATGGCACTGCCCGCCCTGAACAGGCCGATCGTTTGGTCATCCCCTTGCCGCTGAAGGGGTTGGTGCGGGAGGTGCTCAAACGCAACTCGTCGCTCCTGTTGGAGACAATCCAGCTGAAGGCCAGCGAGCACCGGGTGGATTACGAGCGGGAGATTTTCATTCCGGAGTTTTCCACCCAGCTGAGCTATCATGACACGGACAGCCCGAACAATACGGCCGAGACACTGAGCCGGGGGGGGCTGGACACCTACGCCGAGGACCAATGGTCCGTCACCACTGGGCTGGAAGGGGTGCTGCCCTCGGGAGCGACTTGGGATTTCAAGTACGTTCAGAGCCGGACCAGCAGCAGCCTGATCGACCAGTTGCGAGCCTATGACCGGGAATACGAGTCGCAACTTAAGCTGACCCTGCGCCAACCTCTTCTGAGGGGAGCCGGTTCGCGGATCGTGCGCTCCGAGTACCGCAAGGCCGGTTTGGACCGGGACATGCAGGCCCAGGCCGTGGTGAAGACCGCTACCCAATTGGTGGCGTTGGCCGCCCGGGAATACTGGAAGTTGCATGGGGCCCAGCAACTGATCGAGAGTTTGCAGAAGTCGGTGACGCTCTTGAAGGAGAGCGAGGCTCATTTGAAGAAGAAGCTCGAGGCCGGGGAGGTGGCCGAAGAGCAGCTGCTGGAGGCGCGCAGCAGCCGCATCGCCCGCGAGGTCGAGCTGGCCGGCATGCGTCACAACGCGACCCAGTCCAGCCACACCCTGATGAGTTTTCTGAACCTTGACCTCCCCGAGCGGCATGACTACCGGTTCGTGACGGAGGATGTCCGGGGCGATGCCCCGTGGGAGAATGTCGACTTCGAGGCGGCCTTTGAGAAGATGAAGGCGAACTGGCCCGATTTTAAGATCGCGCAAGCCAAGCTGGAGCGGGCCCAAGTGGAGTATGAAAAGAAGCAGAACGAGGCCCGGCCCAATCTGGATCTGGTAGTGGGCGGCTGGCTGTCGAACCTGGACGACCAGGCCTTGGCCGAGGCCTCGGTGGACAGCGATTTCCCCTCCTGGCAGGTCGGGCTGGAATTCAGCATGCCGCTGTGGTCCGGTCGGCAGAAAAGCGCCGTGGCCATCGCGGCCCGGACTGTGGATCAGGCCCGTTCCGAGCTTGACAGCCTGGAACGAAACGCCCGGATCGAGCTGAAGATGCTGCTGCGCTCCATGCAGAGCGCCTCCGAGCAGCTGGCGATGATGAGGTCGGCCTCTCAACTCAAGGAGCAGTTGCTTCAGGACGAGTTCAAGAAGTTCCAGTTCGGAGAGGTCACGGTTCGGGACGTAATCGAAAAGGAGGACGAGGTGAGCCTGTACCAGCGCAAGATCGTCAACCAACTCATCGCCAGCAAAATCAGCCGGATCGATTTTGACAAGTATATGGGGGTGATCCTGGCCACGTATTGTCCGGATCAGGACATCTTTGCCGAACGGCCGCAAGCCCAAGGGCGTGGGTCGGATATTGATGAGGACACATTCCGATAGGTCGGACAGATGATTACAGCCCCCATTAGACGAATGTTGAGCTGGGTTGCCGCCATGGCGGCGGCGCTGCCGTGCCTGGGGGGGATTGGCGAGACGACCGGCATCGTCTATCCGCTCCATGACGTCAGCCTGAGCTTTCCGGTCGACGGGCGGGTGATGTCCATCTTGGTGCAGGAGGGCGACCAGGTCCGCAAAGGTCAGGTGCTGATGGTGCTGGACGATCATTTGCAGACGCTGGAGGTAGAACGTCGCAAACTGATCTGGGAAGACACCAGCCAGCTGCATGTGACCCAAGAAAATCTCCAGTTGCTGGAGGAGGTGGTGGCCGTCAAACAGAAGCTTTACGAGGCCAGCAAGAGCGTCAGTCAGGCGGAGCTGAAGCACCATCGGATGCAGCTGAACAAGCTGCGGGGGGAGTGTCGGATGCTGGAGGCGGCCGAGCGCACCGAAAAAATCCAGTACGAGATTTCGCGCCAGGTGTTGTCGTCCTACTCGGTCACGGCGCCCATAAGCGGTGTGGTCGTGGAGGTGATGCCGGAGGCGGGCGAGTGGGTCCGTACGGGTGAACCGGTACTGCGCGTGATCGACACCTCGGTGTGCTTTATGGAGCTGAATGTGGAAATGTCCGCCGTTGGGGGCATGACTCGCCGGCAGACGGGATTGTCCATTGTGGCCCCGGCCAGGACCGGCGAGGTGACCCGCGCCGGACGGGTGGGCTACATATCCCCCATTGTCGACGACGGCAGC
>JBFJXC010000179.1:0-7583 GCA_041623325.1 Lentisphaeria bacterium
ACCCGGAAAGATCCAATTCCCGGTCATGCCCGCTCCGCTCTTTTTCCGCGGCAAACCGGGCACGCTCCCGCAAATGATCGCGGCCCTGGAAAAAGCGGTGGTCGTTTCCGGAGAGGGCATCTCCCCCGTCCTGCTCTCCGCAAACCCCGCCTCGACTCAGGAGATGGAAGTAACCATCAAAAATTTCCTCTCATCTCCCTTCAAGGGCGCCTTCGAGAAAACTCCGATCAACGTGCCCGGCAACGGCTCCTCCACCATCACTCTGCCGCTTCCGGTCAAACTGACGACTGACAGGCTGGCCGACGAGAAACTGCTCTCCGTGGTCACCTCCGACAGTGGCTCCCAATACAGGTTCGACCTGAGTTTCACTGGCATGCTGGCCAAAAAAGTCGCCGACACGGCGACCCTGACTACCTTGGACTGGGACTCGATCTCCGCCGTTCCTCTGACCAACTATTACAAGAGCAATGTTGACAAGGACTTCGGCGCTACGTCCCGGATCGCCTGGAACCGCCAGGGCCTCTTCGTCGAGGTTAGCGTCACAGACAAGCACTTCTCCCATAGCGAGTTCAAACTGACCGGCAACCGCTGGGATAACGACTGTCTGCAAGTCTATGTCGACTCCCTGGCCGACGCCCGCGCCAAAATCAGCAAGGGTTACGACGACAACGACTACGACTACGCCGTCTTCCCGAACGAGGCCGGCGACGCCTCGCTGGTCTGGCGCTCCCGCAGCGCCGATCAGCAGCTCGGTCTCGGCATCTATGCACCCAAGAACAACACCGTCGCCGACGACATCCCCAGCCAGTTCACCAAGACGAAAAACGGCTATGTCTACCGGGTCTTCTTTCCGGCCAAGTACCTGCTTCCCGCCGCCCTGGAAAAGGGACGCGTCGTAGGCCTCGGTCTGTTCGTGGGCAACGCCAACGATTCGCAGGCCCCCTATCTCAAGCGCCGGGTCTCCGGCCTCTCCAACACCTCCGACGGCACGGACTGCTTCCAGAAACCCCATCTCTGGCCCAGCGTTTTGCTCTGGGATTGATGAGTAAATTGAAAGTGCAGGCGGGGCTTTGCCCCACACCCCGCCGGGGGAAATCATTTCCCCCGGACCTCCTCACATTGTTTACGCTTAATCGCAGTTGTTAGCAGAATAAATCAAGCACCTTTTGGGGACGGGCACTTTGTGGTCAGGCCGATCCTTCTGGCACGTCTGGCACCTTTGGGGGACAGGCACTTTGTGGTCAAGCCGACCCTTCGGCAGGTCTAGGGACAGGCACCTTTTGGGCCAGATCTAAGGAAACACCATGACACACACAATCTCGAACGACTTGGTCACCTTCGCCCTGGACGCCAAGGCCAATGTCGTCGAACTCAGGAATCGCCTCACAGGTCGCGACTACGCCGGGGGACAGGCACTTTGGCGGGTCGTCTATTCCCATGACGAAGTCGTGGAGGAGGAGATTCTGGCCGATGACTGCCAGCCACGGATCAGTTCCCCCGACCAGGACTCGTTGCGCGTCGTGTATGAAGAAATGGGGGGCGAGGATTTCACCCTGGGCCTCGAGATCCGGCTTGTCGGCGCGGAACTGCGCTTCTCCGCCGAGATCGCCAATCAATCGACACTCGACCGCGTCATCCGGGAGTTCAATTTCCCAACCATTCAGAATCTGGCCGTAGCCAAAGCGCAGTGCCTCTACGGCTTCGGCCGCGGCAACGATCCTCAGCGCATCGAGGACGTGGGCGGCGCCATCGACTCGTTCCACAGCGGCTACGTCGCCGAAGACAACAAGGGCGTCAACATGCCCTGGAGCGCCAACGGCTTCGCCCTCTTCGCGGACCACTCGGACTGTCTCTACCTAGGCGACCACGATCCCACCTTCGAACTCACCACCCACCTTTTCCGCAAACGCGGCGAGCAGATCGACGCCAGCTTCCACCGCAGCCCCTTCCTCAAACCGGGGGAAAAGGCCGCGTCCGCCGGCTTCGTCATCGCGCCTCTTTGCGGTGACTGGCACACCGGCGCCCGACACTATCGGCAATGGTTCGAACGGCAATATCCCCCCGCCCTCAAGCCGGAATCCGTCACCAAAGACTTCAACGGCTGGTATCGCCTGATCATGCGGCATCAATACGGCAAGATTCTCTTTCGCCACGACGACATGCCCCGCATCCTCAAATCCATGAAGGAAACCGGCATCGACTCGCTGCTGATCTTCGGCTGGTGGCGCGATGGTATGGACGCGGGCTACCCCGGCTACGAATTCGACGAATCGCAACGGGGGCACGAGGCTCTCAAGGAGCATTTCCGCACGTTCCGGGAGGCTGGCGGAAAAATCCTGCTCTACTTCAACGGGCGACTCATGGACACCTCCACCGAGTTCTACAAAACCCGCGGCAAGGATCTCGCGGTGCAAGGCTGCGACGGCTGCAACATTGTCGAAAGCTATCCCTTTGCCGGCCCGGGCATCGACCTGCGCCACCTCTACGGATTCAAGAGCTTCGCGCTGGCCTGTCCCCGGTCTGGCGAATGGATGGACATTCTCAAGGGGCACATCGACAAAGCCATCGAACTGGAGGTCGACGGGGTTTTCTTTGATCAGGTCGGCATGTTGGAGCGCCCCTGCTTCAGTCCCGACCATGGCCACCCCGTCCCGGACAACAGCGGCCGCGCCATGCGCATGGAGCAGCTCAAGGAGCTGCGAGACTACCTCAAAAGCCGCCGCCCGGAAATGAGCTTCGGCATCGAGTGCGTCAGTCATTTCGCCACCCCCTTCGTCGACTACGTCCACTCCTTTCCCGGCTGGAACCACTCCTGCAACGACTGGCTTGGAAAGGCCGAAAAACCCAAACTCGACACCTTCGTGGAGCTTTTTCGCTACACCTTCCCCGAACTGCCCGTCTCGGATCGTGAGATCCGCGACGACACCGACATCGAACGCCGCGTCAACCTCGCCCTCCTGCGCGGCCTGATCAGCGACGTCGAAGTCCATCGCTGCCGCTCGCTGATCGACGAGACCCCTCATTACAAGGCCTATCTCACCAAGGCAAACCGCCTGCGGGACAAATATCGCCGGCTCATACTCAACGGCCGTTTCCAGGACACCGACGGAGCGGAGTGTGACAACCCCGACATCTCGTGGGCCGTCTTCACGGCGGGCGACGAGTTGGCTCTCGTCGCCACCCAAAGCCATCTTGAGCAGACCACCGCCAATTTCACCTTGCCTTCCGAATTCAGCCTGGTGGAAATCGACTCCGTCAGTGGCGACGCCCGGCATTCGGGCAAGCTGACCCTGATCCTGCCCCGCCATTCCCTGGCCGTGGCCATCTTCAAGGAAATTCCCTCGGCATAATCATTGAAGTTCGGGGGGGGGGTATCTCACTCATTCTCTTTTAGGGACATCCTTTGGGGGACAGGCACGTTGTGGTCGGCACGTTGTGGTCAAGCCGACCTTGACCAGAGGGGGCAAATTGGTCATCTCAAGGTTGGGTTCACGACACTGGCCGTGCCATGATTTGGTACTACACGGCCTTCAGTTCGCCGGCCAGGACCTTGTCGCCGGCGGTCAATTTTGGTAGTTGCGGTTTGCGCAAGGCGGTGACGGCCTTCTCGGCCATGGTGCGGGCGGTGGCGCGGGCCTGGCCTAGCTGTTGGTTGTTGGTCCTCGGGCCAAAGGGGTCGATATGCAGGTTGAGGCGCGCCTTCAGTTCCAGCACTCGACGGGCCGACTGGCGCACTTGCGCCTCGCTGAGGGTTCCGGACTTCACAGCGGCCTGCAAGCGTTCGAAGTCCTTGACAGGATCGGCGAAGAGGTAGACATCGGAACCGCTGGCGATGTTCTGGACGACCTGCTGGTCGGGGGTGCTCCGGGAGCAGATGCCGATCATGGGCGCGGCGTCGGAAACCAGCACGCCCTCGAAGCCCAGTTCGTTGCGTAGCAGGTCCACCTGCAGGGGCCGGTTCAGGGTGGCTGGCATGGCCTCCTCGGGATTGTCGATCAAGCCTTCGTAGGCTGGGAAAGAGATATGCCCGGCCATGATCGACATCACTCCTTGGTCGATGACGGCCTTCCAGACTTTGCCATAGAGCTCCCACCACTGCTGGACCGGCAGGCTGTTGACCGATGTGCACAGATGCTGGTCGCGGTCGTCCACCCCGTCTCCCGGGAAGTGCTTGGCGCAACCGGCGAGCAAGCTGTCTTCTTGCAGGCCGCGGATCAACGGCTTGAGTAGGGAGATGACCTTCTCCGGACAGTCTCCCAGAGCGCGGGTATTGGTGACCGGATTCTGGAAGTTCAGGTTCAGGTCGGCCACGGGGGCGAAGGTCCAGTGGAAGCCGCGATGGCGCCCCTGCAAAGCGGTGGCCCGCCCCATCCCATAGAGCAGATCCGGATCGGCCGCGGCACCGGCGGCCATGGGCCAGGGGAACTCGATGCCCTCGTCCGCCAAGGGTGTGGCTCCATGCTCCAGATCCCCGGCCACCAGAAGCGGAACGGGGGATGCTGCCTGCATGGCACGCAGCATCGACTCCAGCTCGGCCCCGTTCTTTCTTCCGAAGAAGACATTGCCGACCGGCACCTTGCGAAGAATCTCCAGCCAGTCGTCCAGGCTGTATTTGCGGTCTTCGGGACAGAGAAGTTGCCCCAGGCACTGGTCCAGGGACATGCCCGCCAAGATCGTACCCACCCAGCGGCGCTGCGAGTCAGCAAGTGGGGTCAGCATGATCGGATCTCCTTGTAAGTCAGTCTGCAGGGTAAGATCGCCTGCGCCAAGCAGTGGCTGGTCGACAGCGCCCTGCCTTTCAAAGAGATCCAGGCCCGCCTCCACTGCCTGGATGTATACTATTGTTTCGGCAGCCAGTTCCGCCAGTTGACCGGGATCTCCCCGGGCCGCTTCCGCGCCCTGCCCAGGCTGGGGGGCAACGGGCAAAGAACTGAACTGGCCGAGGCGGACCGCCGCCCACAGCGACTGGCGACTACCGTCTGGGCCATAGCAGATAGTAGTTGGTGTCCACATCCAGATCCTGGAAAGGACCGGGGATGAGGCCAGATTTCTTCAGGGGCTTGCCGTTGAAGTCGGCCTCGACCCCCTCCACCGGGGGACAGGTCATGTTAAGAAGCTGGTCGGTGCCTAGGTCAACCCTCAGGGAACACTCGCTTGCCTTGAGATTGAAGCGGCACTGTTTATTGTCAAGCATCGCGCTGTTGGCCTCCCAGCCGGTGACCGCCTTCCACAGGTCGAGCGACAGCAGGCCAGTTGCCTGCCAGGCGCTGGCTGGGTCCTGGAGGTCAGCACCGGCCTTCGCTTGCACGGCCCTGACGATGTCCTCGCGCTTGGGTTGGCCAACCGAGTAGATGAGGTTGAACAGAATCTTTTCGTTTCCGGCCAGAGCATTCCAGTCCGAACGGCAGTTTCTGGAGTACTGGTATGGGAAGGGCATTCCGACGGCCAACCCATTATTGACGATGATATTGTTGAGGATATTCTCGTTTGAAGGCTGTGCCGGCTTTCCGCCGAAATCGCGATTGGAGACCTTGCGCATCAGAACCCCCGCCCCGGCGTTTCCGGTAATCAGGTTGTGGGCGACCGTCACGTCGGCGGCATCGTGGGCATAGACTCCGAAGCCGGGGTAGAAGGTACCGAGTTCGGTTGTTCGGGCGATGACGTTGTTGTCGATCAGGCAGCCTCCGGCCCCCAGTTCCAGAAAGACTCCGGCACCACGATTGCCGATCACCACGTTACGGGTGATTCTGGCATTGTGGTAGCCGTTGTCTATCCAAATGCCGTAGCAGTTGTTGTCACGAATCAGATTGCCCTCGATGAGAGCATCTGAGGCATGCAGTTTAATCGCCCCCCATTCCTCCCATTGGGCCTCGGCCTTGGTGATCGTCAGGCGGTTGTTGCGTTCGATCCGGTTGCCCAGGATCTTGGTTCCCTTGTGGTTCCAGCCGGCGATGCCGCACAGGCCGTTGTCGGTGATCACATTGTTGCGGATCACATGCTGTCCGCCTATAACGAGTTTCCGGTCTTCTTCGAGCGTGTCTTTCAGCTCGCTGACCTTCCAGGTTTCGCTGCCGCAATCCAGCCCGACGGTCTTGGCGAAGCGGATCACATTGTCCTCGATCACCCAATGGTGGCCGCTTCTGACCGAAACCATGCCGCCTTGGGGAAAGGGCCCCTGATTGGCGCAATGCTCGAAGACGAAGCCGCGCACCTGGATGTGGCCCAGCCCACGCTTCCTAGGGCAGAACACGCGGTTCCGGGTGGCGATCTCCACCAAGCAGCCATCCGGCCTCAGACCGGGTGGGAAATGCATAACGAGCCTCTTGCCATTGCCGGAGACAATCCAGCTGCCCGGCGTTGCCTTGACGGTGCGAACCGTCAGGGACTGCACCATGGGCTCTCCATCCACGAAGACCTGCCCAAGAGTGTAGGGCATGATATTGCCGAAGGCCGGCCGGGCCTTGGGCTCCAGGTCGTTCGAGGCAATGCTCAGTCCCGTGCGGAAGGGATTCTGCTCCCCGAACAAGGCGTCGTCAATGGCTGCAGTGTAGACGCCGGGGTTGGCCGCGTCCTCCTCCCAGGTCGGGGTCCAGATCTCGCTGCCACGGATGATGGTTTTACCAGAAAGCGCCGCCTGATAGACTACCGGCCGGCTCTCTTCCCCGCCCCGCGCCGGGGTTATTCGCTCTCGATAGACTCCGGGCTGGACCAGGACCGTGTCCCCCGGGCCGGCAAGCCGGGCCGCCGCCGCAATAGTTCTCAGGGGCAACTCGCTCGTTCCGGGGTTATCATCGCCGGCGTTCTTGGCCTGCTGATCGACGGTGTAGACCCGGGCTTGGGCACCGGCTGCCCACACAATCCAGGCACAAACAGCCGCTGTGCACGCTTTCCTGGTATTCATACTGGTTCCTTGCTCTTGTTGCGGTAAATCTGGGAAAGGGCTACTTCTTCAGGGTCCAGTAGTCCCGGCTGCCCATGATATCCATGTCCAGCGTGGCCATGCCGGCGATGTGTCCGTCGGCCCAGAGAAAGTTGGGATGGCGGTTGTGCATGTACTCCCCAAACCGACGGAGCCCCGATGTGTCTTTGGATTGAATGAGGAAGCGGTCCACGTTGAGTTCGTTGGCCACAAAGGCTTCCTGCCTGGCATCCCCGATGGACACGGTCGAACTTGGCTGGGTCACTTCCCGCAGGTTGTGTGACGGACTCCTGGGAGGCCAGGTATAGTTGCCACCCACTTTGACACTCAACCCATAGGTCAGCAGTTTGCTAGTCTTGCTCGCGTTTCCGGCCGGGTCGGACAGATAAATCTTGCCAAACTGGCTGGAGGGACATTGGTAGAACAGGTTGACCGAGGAGACATACTCCCCGAGCCCGTAGGCCATGTAATAGTTGGTGCTGCTGACGATCTCCTTCCGGAACCAGCCGTGGATGGTCGGATACCAATCGTCGTTGTCATCCTGGTACATTTGCATGCACAAGCCAATCTGCTTGAGGTTGTTCTGGCAACTCGCGCTTCGCGAGGTCTCCTTGGCTTTCTCCAGGGAGGGAAACAGCATGGCGGCCAGGATCGCTATGATCGC
>JBFJXC010000180.1:0-7571 GCA_041623325.1 Lentisphaeria bacterium
CACCAATTACGGCGACCCATTCTTCAACCGGGACAATTTTCCCCGGCAAAGCACGGTCCTGCAGCCGGAGTGGAGTGTGGCCACGGACGGCAGGGCGATCTTGCGGTTCGACGGCAAGGGCAACAACCTAGTGGTTCCGCTCTACGCCATGCCAGCCCGGGCCTTCACCCTGGAATGCGAGTTGAAACCCGAATCCACCACCCAACCCCAACTGCTGTTCAGGTCCTACAGCAAGACCGCCGGGGCGCTGATGGTGGTGCTGTCTGATGGAAAGTTGAAACTGAAATTTGTCCGCCACGGCCAGAAGGAATTCGAGTTCGAAACCCCGCCCCTGCTGGAGACAGGGCGGTGGAATAGGCTTGAGATCGCCTTTGATCTCAGTTGCCTGATGGTGAGGGCCAATGGCAGCGAGATATATGCCCACCCATGCCAGGGCAAGCCGGTGAAAATGGCCCAGGTGGTGTTCGGAGGCGTCGGCAACGGTCGCTACCTCAGCTACTTCAAGGGGGAGCTTCGCTCCCTGGCTATCCGTCCCTATTCCCGGTTCTGAACTAGTGCCGCCCGCCTGAGGCGGATGCCCCGCAATCGTCTTGCGCGTCCGGCGGTTTGGGACACGACGACGGAGCATCACGACGGGACACGCCAGCCAAGAAATAGCTTCAGTCAATGGCACTGGTCGACCACCGAGCGCCAGGGTTGGGAGTGATGGGACTTCGTCTTCTATACAAATGGCCGCCATATTGGTCGATTGCGCTCCGCTCAGTCCCACCGCCAGAGGACGGCTGAGTTCACATGCAACAAATATAGGGGCAATCGGAATGGGTCCGTCCCCTCCGGCTGACACTGGCCAGACTCTCTTGTTTTTGATTTTTTCCAGTCATGGGATTGACGCGCCTCTCGAAACTGGTATGGTATTGATACCAGATAGGAGCGCGCAGGAGTGTCATGAACCATGATTGCGGATAAAACCAAGAGTTTCAAGGACAGCCTGATCTACGAAATATCCATGGGGATCTATGGGGAGGGGACGAAGCTGCCGGGCGAGCGCAAGCTTTCGGAGAAGTATCGCGTCAGCCGCACGACCGCCCGCCAGGCGTTGCAGGACATTGAGGAGGAGGGCATTATCCGGCGCAAGGCTCGCAGCGGGGCGTTCGTCTCCGAGGATGCACGCAGCTTGATCGAGGCCAGGGAAAATGGCGGGGTCATGAGCGTCTCTTTCGTCATGCCGGCGATGCAGATCAGCAACCCTCTGATTCAGACCGTCTTCACCAATTTCAAGCAATACGCCGACCGACATGTTGCATCCAACGTTTCGTTTCAGGATGTGCTTGCAACGGACATGTTCGACGGCACGGGAACGGATGTGGCGGTGTTCTATGCGAATCATGACTACGGCCAGCTTCAGAAACTGAAACGCAAGGTCAAACACCTCATCCTGCTGAATGTCGAGAACGAGGATTTCGACTATATCGCTCCGGACAACTACGCCGGGGGCAGGATCATGGCGCAGTATGTTCACGAGTGCGGGCATCGGGTTGTCGGTTGCCCGAGATTCAAGATGGAAAGCGAGCTGAGCGACTTTGCCCAGCGCTACCTGGGCATGCGCGACTATTGCGAGGCGGCCGGAATTTCGTTAAGCACCTCGTTGATGGATCCGGCCCAACGGCTCGACATCATCGCGGCCTGCCGGCCGGCGGTCGAGGAGTTGCTGGGCAGGGCGCCGACTGCCAGGGCCCTGTTGTGTCTGTCGGATTTCGTGGCCATGGGGGTGTACGAGATCCTTCAGCAGCGGAAGTTGAGGGTCGGCGAGGATATCAGCGTGACCGGCTTCGACGACCAGTACTACGCCCAGTTTACCACTCCGGCCTTGACCACGGTCAAGTATCCGGCCGAGGCGATGGGGATCAAGCTGGCCGGAGCGATCAACGGGATTTTCAGGGGGGAGAAAGAAGCGATCCAGAGCAAGATCATGCCTCTTCTCATTAAACGGCACAGTGTGAAAGGAGTTTCCATACCATGAAAGCAAGCCAACATGAAAGGAGTATGAGACCCATGAGAACGTCAGGCAGAAGATTCACGCTGATCGAGCTGCTCGTTGTCATAGCGATCATAGCGATTCTGGCCAGTATGCTGCTGCCGTCGCTGAACAAGGCCAAGAATGTGGCGCGAAAGATCAAGTGCACGTCGCTGCTCAATCAGATGGGGCTGGCCAGCGAGATGTACAGTTCGGACTACGACAGTTCCTGCACGCCCATCCGCAACGACGGCGACGGCGGGGCCTGGTTCAAAACCACAGAGTTCCGAAATAGCATGGGAATCAAAGCGAATGCGACTGGCAATGTCGCTCTGGACTACATCTGTCCGATGGCGATGTACGCGGTCAAGCATCCGCAAGCCGATGGCCTTTACCAGATGCAGCGCAGCTACGGCATGGTTTACCAGGGTGCCCAGGCCTGGGGACCCTTTATGAACTGGACGCGCCTCAAGGTGCAGCGCCCTTCCGAAAAGATGTTCACGGCCGACGGGGTCGATTGGATTATAAAATAATGGGCCTGGAACACTTGGCAGAATGAGTCGCAAATCGGCGGCCAGATGATCGCCAACTGGCATGAACGGCTGACCAATGTGCTGTTTTTCGACGGGCATGTCGAGACCCGGCATCGGTCTGCTCTGAAGGTCAACGACTCGGTCTGGCATCCGTACAATCCCTGACCGGCCATGTTAAGACACCAAAAACACTTATCACAGGAAGATTCTATGTTTGCTCGTATACGACTTGTTCTTGCCTTGCTGATGTTGACTAGTGCATCGCTGCTTTGGGCCAAACCCGACCCTTTCGAGGGCGTCGAGAAGATCCTGATTGTCGGCAACAGCATTTCCCGGCATCACATCAAGCCGTCGATCGGTTGGACCACGCATTGGGGCATGGCGGCTTCGGCCAAGGAGAAGGACTATGTCCACATTCTGATGAGCGAGCTTGACCGGCGCTATCCCGGGACGAAGCACACCTACGAGATCATTCGCCTGAAGAATGAGGCGAAGATGACCGGGGTGGAGCATCTGCTGAACAAGAAGGCGGATCTGGTCATCATCCAGCATGGCGAAAACTTCCGGGGCAAGAACACCGTGGACGAACTGGTGAAGCCCTACGAGCAGGTCATTGCCCAGTTGAAGCAGCATGTCACGCCCAATATCATCTGCATCGGTGCCTGGGGGTTGAATGGTCCGCGCGCCAAAGAGCGCAGCGCCTTGCTGCGGCAGGGGGCGGAGAATCAGGGCGTTCCTTTCGTGGACATCAGCGGGGTGGCCTCGAAAGCCAATTCGGCCTGGGCCGATCCGAAGTTCAAGGACAGCAGCAACGGCGTCAAGTGGCATCCGTCCGACAAGGGGATGCGGCTGATCGCGGAGGCTATTCTAGGCTTGGCCGGCGATTCGAATGCTAAAGACACTGCCGGCAGCCAATCGTTGCCGACCGCCTCCATCCGGGTTCAGGCGGACAAGGTGCTCGCGCCGGTGAACCGCAAGGTATTGGGGCACATGGTGTCGGGAGCCGATGGCCAGTACATCTGGAGTTCCGATGAGCCCGACGTGGGCATGCGCCGCACGGGGTGGGGGCTGTGGGATGACCAGGGCGACAAGCCCCAGGCGGTTCCCACTGGCTTGATCAAAGCGCTTAGACCTGGGGTGGTGCGCTACCCCGGCGGCTCGGCGGTCAAGAACTACAACTGGAAGGCGACGGTAGGGCCCTATGACCAGCGCGATCCCAACTGGCGCTGGGGCTTGATGGAATATCTGCGCTGGTGCGAGGCCGTGGAGACCGAGCCGCAGATCTGCCTGTCCTCCTATTACGGGACGCCGCAGGATCAGCGCGACCTGGTGGAGTTTCTCAACGCTCCGGCTATTCCGGAGAATCCCTGGGCCATGAAGCGCGCCGAGTACGGGCATCCGAAACCGTATAATGTCACCTATTTCGAACTGGGCAACGAGCCCTACGACGGCAACCGGCGGGCCAAACCGGGCAAACAGTGGAATCTGGACGGCTATATCGACTGGGCCCGGAAGACCGTGGAACTAATCCGCCAGGTCGATGCCGAGGTCAAACTCGGGCTTCCCTTGTGGACGCCCCGCACTGAAAAGGCCAATCGCCGCATCCTGCGCGAGGTCGGCCCGCTGGTCGACTACATTGTTCACCACACCTACTCGGTGATGTATGCGGGCAATCTGACCTCTTCGCCGGAACTGGCCGACCGCATTGCCCGCTCCTGTATGGCCGCCCCCGATCAGTTCGAACAGAACCTGAAGGCGTTTCATCAGGAAATCCGCGAGGAGATCGGCCACGATCTGCCGATCGGGATTACCGAGTACAACGCGTCCATCAAGAGCAAAAAGCCCTATGTCTATCGGAAAAGCCTGGCGGCCGGATTGTTCTGCCTGGACTACGTCTTCAAGATGATGAAACCGGAAAACAACATCCTGCTGGCGAACTACTGGCAGATCTTTTCCGGCTACTGGGGCAGCTTCACCTACCAGGAGGGGGCGTTGTCGGCTATCCGCCCGCCTTATGTCTGCTACCGTCTGGTGGGGGACCATATTCAGGATGACATGGTGGCGACCGAGGTGGCGTGTCCGACTGTCGACTTCGAGGGGTTCTGCGCAGTGAAGCCGGCCGTGGGCAATCGCTCCGATTCGGCCCGGAAACTTTCGGATCTCAACTTGGTTGACTACGGCAAATGGAAGTTGCTCAATCACGATGAAACAAAAGCCGATCTGAGCCGGCAGGACGGGGTCTACACCATTCGACTCAAGGAGCAGACCGGTGATCATTATCCCAATTTCCTGTATATCCCTGTGCAGGATATCCCGGCCGAGTTCAGACCCTCGGTTCCGGGGGTGTCCTACGAACTGAGTTTCGAGGCGAAGTGGGATGTGGATAAGGTGGCCAATGGCCGGGTTTCGCTGGGGATCGGCATTATGGACGGGCGTGGGTGGAGTGAAGCGGGCTCGGCCATCGGCGTGGACGGGGCGGATGGCGCCGCCGGTCCCTGGCAGACGTTCAAGGGGATGTACACGCCGCTGCAGGATACGCCGTCTTTGGCGCTCCTGGCCAGAATCAAAGGCGGCTCGAAACCGACAAGCGGGGTGCTGACGGTGCGCAACCTGCGGGTCACCCCGTGGAAGCGCGAAACCTTCCCGGCCTATCCGGCCCTTACCACCCTGGCGACCCGGTCGATGGCGGGGGACAAGGTGTGTCTGTTCGTTATCAACAAACTTACCAAACGGGCTCTGTCGACATCGGTCCGGTTCGACGGCTTCAAGGCTGCGCGCAAGGCATCGATCTGGACGGTGACCGGCTCCTGCGCCTCCGCCGACTCCGGGGTGACGATTACCCCCGAAGGACTGCGTCCCCTGGTCGACAATGGTCTGATGGTTGAATTCCCGCCCCATTCCATAACCACGATCGTGGTTTCCGCCGGACAATGATGGCGAAGGTTGAACCGCAAACTTTGCCTTTTGAGAATACCGATCCGACCCTTCCTTGGCATGCCAGGGGGCTCTGGCCGGTCAGTTGGATTCGTGACGCGGAGGCGGATGAGGGCATCCGGGTGACGGCCTTCCGCAACCGGTTCGAGGTTGCCCGGGACGAGACGGCTCGGATCCATGTCAGCGCCGACCAGTATTATCAGCTGTTTCTGGACGGCAAGTTGGTAGGGCGCGGGCCCGAAAGCGGGGATGCCGACAGCTGGTTTTTCGAAAGCTACGAGTTGGACGTCGGGGCGGGGCCGCATGTTCTGGTGGCGCTGGTCTTCAGTTTGGGGGAGGAAACCCCCTTTGCCAAGATGACCCTGCGGCATGGATTTCTGCTGGGGGCCGAGGGGACGCATCTCGACTTGTTGGGGACGGGGTTGGGGCCGTGGCAGTGCAAGCCCGTAGAAGGATTGAGCTTTCGCCGGACCGCGGTGTGGTCGGCCGTTCCGGCCAGTCCGGAGATGCGGCTCGACGGCGGGGACTATCCGCATGGAATTGAAAGAGGGCAGGGGGACGGCTGGCGCGAGCCGTCCGTCCTTCGACCCGCTGCCAGCGCCTTGGTCCGGAACGAATATGGACGCGAGCATTTGCTGCGTCCGGCCACGCTTCCGGACATGTTCCGTGCTCCGGTCGTCGGCATGCGGGTCCGCACCGTGTCCGCCAAGACCGATGGTCCAGTCAGGCTTGAGGACAGCCTTCCCGAGGACGTGTCCGCCTGGCAGGCCCTTTTGCAGGGGCGGACGCTGCGGATTCAGCAGCGCATCCGTCGGCGGGTCATTATCGATTTGAACCATTACTATTGCGCCTATCCCACCATAAAGATCAGCGGCGGTGCAGGAGCCGAACTGCACCTGTCCTGGGCCGAAGCGCTGTTTCTGGAGAACGACGAGCGGGCGCCCAAAGGGGACCGGGACCAGATTGACGGGCGCTGGTTCATCGGCGTGACCGACAGCTTTGTTTCAGGAGGACAGGCCGGGCAGGAGTTCAGCCCGTTCCTGTGGCGCGCGGGACACTACCTGGACGTGACCGTGGAGACGGCGGATTCCGATCTGGTGATCGACGGCCTGAGCTTTGTCGAAACCCACTATCCGGTTCAGATGGAGGGCGCCTTCGAGTGTTCGGACGAAACCCTCAACCGTCTGGTCGCCCCCTGCGTCAGAACCCTGCAGATGTGTTCCCACGACACCTTCATGGACTGCCCCTACTACGAACGGCTGATGTACGTGGGCGATTCCCGTCTGGAAGCCCTGGTCACCTATGCGATCTCACACGATTCGCGGCTTTGCCGCAAATCGATCGAACTGTTCGCCCAGAGCATGCTGCCCTCGGGGTTCACCCAGGCGCGCTATCCCAGCCGGATCACCCAGGTGATACCCCCGTTTTCGCTTTTGTGGATCGGGATGCTACACGACTACCTGCTCTGGCGCGACGATCTCCCGTTTCTTAAACACATGCTGCCGATCGCTAAGCGGATTGTCGACGCCTTCGAAGTCTATCGCAATGCGGATGGCTTGGTCGAGGCGCCTCCGGGCTGGAACTTCATGGACTGGGTGCCGGCCTGGGAGGGCGGCGCCGATCGCGGCGCGCCGCCGGACGCGGAGTTCGGGGTCAGCGGCATCATCAACTGGCTCTATGCCGGCACCTTGCGGCAACTGTCCGGGATGTGTGCGGAAGCGGGCGAACCGCATCTGTGCGATCACTACTTCGAAAAGGGGCAGGCACTGGCGGAGTCCCTGGTTCAACATTTCTGGGTCGAGGAGCGCAGTCTGTTCGCCGACACCCTGGATCACCGACACTTCTCCGAGCACAGTCAGTGTCTGGCCATTTTGAGCGGCTATTTGCCCGAGACGCTGTGCCGGCGCACCGCCGCAGGCTTGCTGACCGCCAGCGATTGCCAGCCGGCCACCATCTACTTCAGTCACTATCTCTTCGAAACCCTGGCGCGGTTCGGCGCCATGGACCGCTTCTACGAGCGACTGGACCTCTGGCGCGACGCCGATCGGTTGAATATGAAAACCCTGCTTGAACGCCCCGAACCCAGCCGG
>JBFJXC010000181.1:0-7564 GCA_041623325.1 Lentisphaeria bacterium
CGTGACATGCTCGGCATCCCGGTCAAGGTTCAACTGATCCCATACGGATGCACCCAGTTAAGGGTTACCATTTTTCCGGATCTGTCTTCGTGCATTGGGGCAGAAAAATATCAGGCATAGGCGAGGCGGCCTGATGGAGAGCGTCGGTGCCGATCCGGAGATTATCCAGCACAAGATGCTGGCGGGGCGAATGTGCAACGCGGGTGTTCCTCTCCTGGAGCTGAGCGCGGCCTTTTCCCACGACCCGAGGACCATCCAGAGATGGGGCGCGGCCATGCTGTCTGGCGACATCGAGGAGATGGCCCGGGTCTTTGCTGGCCTGGGGGATATCCAAGGTCAACCCCGAGCAGATCCGGTATGCATGTCAACTCTACCGGCATGTCAGCGGTGGGGTACAGCTAATCCTGCCATGCCGGGCAGGCCCTGTTCGCCGGGGAGATGAAGAGTTTTCGCCGACCCGGTCCAGAGGCCGCGAACGTTTCTCTGACTCAATTCATGGGTTCTCTTAGTGAGACGTTTGATTCAGAATTCCATTTAGCCCCTCTAATTTTCTTTCCATTCTTCCTTTTGCCATACTCGTACATAATCAATTTCGAAGTAGGCAGGAAGCTTATGGTCATCAACAATTCCGTTGGTGCCCCAGCCGCCCGCCGGCATGGTGTACATCAGAAAACTGGGCACATTCGAGACTCTCTGGTCTTCCCAGACTCCGACCACCCTGCCATTGCAGTAGAAGGTAGCCTTGCCGGGCTCCCAAAGCAGGCCAGAGGTGACAAATCCGTCTGGATCCGGAGAAAAGTAGATATTTTCGGTGCCCGTGTGTTTATGATTCTTTTTATAGCCATCCCAGTGCATGGCGATATTGTAGCGGAAAGCCCCGTAACGTCCGAGGTATTCCATAATGTCGAACTCCATTCCGCCGTCGGAGGTGCTCTGGCGCTTCCACCAGATTCCCGCTTTTTCTCCCCGGTCGGGCATCATCCAGAACGCGGGCCACATACCCAGCACCGTCGGTACTTTCATTCTGGACTCAAAGTAGCCGTATTTTTGGCTAAATTTGCCAAAGGTCCTCACGACACTGGTGGCGTATTTGTACTTCTTGAGACCGAGGGGGTCCTCTTTTAGATCGGCGGTCTTCTCGCATTTTATCTTCAGCAGGCCATTCTCGACAAAGGCATTCTTCGAAGAATTGACCGTGTCTGTGCCCCACCAGCTCTTAAGGCCATCGATTTCCATCGGGTGGATATCTTGGGACTCGCCCTGTTTTTTATCCGGAATCACCCAGCGGGTGCGATCAAGAGTTGCTCCACTGAAGTTGTCCTCGAAAGTCACAGTCCAATTCCCCGCCACCGGAGGCTTTTTGCCGAGCCATTCAGGTAATTTCGAAGCCGCTGCCACCGATGCCTTGACGCCTTCCAAGTACAGTGTCTCCGTTCCGGAACCAGCTTGCTTGGTTGTGAAAACCAAGACTCCGGTAACCTTGCTGCTATCAAAGACAAAGCCGGACGTCCCTTTCTTAGCACCGTTCCAAACCTCGTCGGTCACGAACGGGACGACGATCGTCTTTTGTTCTCCGGGCCTAACCACGGCCCTGGCATTGGCACATTTCAAACTGCCGTTGGCCCCCTGGTTGTCGACGCGGCATCTTGCCGTAACAGGACTCGTGCCGGGATTGCGCAGGGTGAATTCGACCTGGTTGTAATCAGACAGATTCCAGATCGTCTTTTTCGGAGCCCCGAAAAAGGCCCCCGGCCATTTCTGGTTTGTGTCCTCCGGAAAAACAATTTGGGCACCCCCCTTGGAAAGGGTCGTTTTGGTGCCGCGGTCCTTGATTGCCGAGGCAGAGTAGTTGTCGAAATCAATGATCACGCCGTTCTTGGGTTTAAGGACTTGAGTCATGCCCGACGGCTTATCCCCCGGTTTGCCGGCTGGGCGAACCGCATTGATTCTGAATCGGGTCGGTACTCGGGGTTTGCTTGTGAAAATCAGGATCCGCTTGATCGAGGCGGTCTTCAGGGTCGGCCCCGGTTTGTTCCAAGAATATCCGAACGTCACCGCTAGGGTTCTGGTCTTTCCGGCCGGAATCGAAATCTGCTCTGAATTAGACTTGGCAGTTTTCCAGTCTCCAGCCTCGTCCATCCTGATACTGACAACGATATTGGTCTTTTGCAAATTGGTCAGATCGACCTCAAGGCGGCCATACTCCGAGAGATTCCAGACGCCATTTTCCGGGGCTGCGATCTGAACCCCGGGATACCCATTTTTCCCTGGCGTGCATATTACCTCAAGAGCCTTGCCAGTAGCCGTATTGACTGTTTGATACTCGACACCCGAGGAACCGTTCTTTTTGATCTGGGATTCGGCGACCGGGCTGCTGAAATCGATAATGGCTTGATTCTCTGCAAAAACAGATGCCGCAAACAAGCTAAGCAGTGCCAGACATGTTGTTCTGAATAAGTTGGGTTGCATTGATGGCCTTCTTTTTTGGGGGTTACGGAACGAGATTCATGCAAAACTGGGCTGACAAACGGTGTAGAGCGTCTCTTGTTCATTGCGGCACGGATCAGCTGGAGCCGCCGCGAGGCTGTTACCAACGAGGATTGGCCTCGTGAACGCCCGTTTACTATTTCATTTTGACGGATATAAGGCCGGTGTTCGTGTCACGTTCAAGATTTGTTGACCTTTCCGTATGTCCATCCATAAAACTGATATTCGTAGCGTTGAGGTGGCGGTAGGAAATTTGATTGTCCGTGTAGCCGACCTTCCCCCACTTGAAACTTGAGGGCGTATCAGCCAGTACCAAGACCTTGCTAGGATTCGTCGCTCGAAACGTCTGCGTGTAGGGTTTTACAGTGGTACCATTCGAATTAACTTGACTCGTAAACATGTTCTTCGGCCAATCGCTGTCATTGTAGCCAATAAAGATTCTGTTTTCGAGAGCTCCCTTATATTGCCCCTGGCCGGAAGGACAAGCCGGCATATTCCCGCTCGGCTGCTGTTGAGCCTTAGTGAAGGCCGTCGAGCAAATATTGTGATTCCCCATATACTGCCCTGCAAACACTGCGGAATGCCAGGGGACCCAGATATTTCCGGTCCTAGTCGTTCCCTCCCAAGTATAGCCGTTAAAGCACTGTTGGACTGGCGGGAAGTAGCCCTCGTAATCCCCTGCGTAAAGCTGAAAAGCAAGACCTGATTGTTTCATACTATTTGCACACAGACTTTGCCTGGCTTTCTCTCTGGCTTTGCCTAACGCCGGCATTAGCATGGATGCCAATATGGCTATGATGGCGATGACCACCAGCAGCTCGATCAGCGTGAAAGATTTTTTGTGGCTTTTCATTGTGGTTTTCCCTTTATTAGGCTTCTTGTTGCGGTTCTGCTATTGTCTCTCCCTCAAGGAACTCAAAGGGGAGAATCGTCGGCTCGAAATCCGCGGACCGGTGGTGAATCCTATTGACCAGTAACTCGACGGAGATTTTACCCACATTTTTGGGGGAGGGGACGAAGCAGGCAAGATCCAAATCGTTTTCAACGGTAGCCGGAGGAGTAAACGTGACAAAGGACACATCGTCCGGTATGGCAATCCCGTTGCGGCCAAACGCATACAGTACCGAACGTCCTGAGTTCATGTCGTAGGCTACAACGGCGGTGGGCCTCCTGTGCTTGATCAAGTTTTCTTCCGTATACTTAACCACTTGCTGATGGGGGATCGGTTCGCTGGGGCGAACCACATGCGGTTCGCAGCCTGCTTCGGCCATCGCTTTCAAGTACCCGTTCATGCGGTCCTTGACACTGAAGTGCAGGGTGGCCTCGTGGCTAAAGGGCGACTGGTGATCAATATAGGAAATTTTCCGATGGCCAAGCGCGAGCAGGCGGCGAGTGATGTCGCCAGCGGCGCCGAAGTCGTCATGCAACACACAGTTCTTCTCGTGTTTCGATCCGATCCAGACGATCGGCACGCAAGCCTTTTCCAGAAGGTCTTCGAGCCATTCCGGAAAGGCCTTGTTGATGCTGACCAGCATGCCGTCAACAAAGTTCTTGTGCAGCATCCTGGCGATTTCGGCCTCTGCCTTTTCCAGTTCCCAAGGCAGAACGTTTAGAACCAAGTTGTAGTCAAGGCCTGCGAGGGTGTTTTGAATCGAGTAAAGCGCTTCATGGGGCAGGGTGCTGTAGTAGGGGTCGGGGCTTCTCAGGAGCATCACGGACTTGAACTTGCCGTTTCTCATTGCCTGCGCCGAGGCGTTGGCCCTATACCCCATTTCGTTGGCCACTTTTCGGACCAGCTCACGCGTTTCTTTGCGATAGAGGCTTGCCTGTTTGCCGTTCAGAATCTTGCTCACTGTCTGCGGCGAGAGGCCGCAGGCTTCGGCAATGACCTTTAATGTCGCCATGGTTGCTCCCGTTGTTGTTAGCGTTAATATTAGCGTTAACAACCGGGCCTGTCAAGCCGGGTCGGAAATTATCCAGAAGGGGTAAGCGTCACACCTGCCCCATCTGGCAGTGGGGGATCAGGCGTAGTAGGTTTGGGCGGGTTTCCAGTTGCCCGGCAACAGCTCTTGCAGGCGGTTTGAGTTGTAGCCGTTGATGCGGCGCAGGACGTCCTCCAGATAGGCGAAGGGATCGATGTCCAGGACGCGGCAGGACTGGATCAGTGAAAGCAGGATGCCGGTGGCGTCGCCCCCGGCCTTGCTGCCGGCGAAGAGCCAGTTTTTGCGGCCGATGGCCAGGGGACGAAGTGCGCGCTCGCTTTCGCCGTTGTCGGGGCGCAGGTGCGGGTTTTCGAGGAAGGTCTTCAGGGTGTCGCCCAGGTTTTGCATGTAGCCGATGGCCGCGGCGAAAGCGGACTTGGGCAGAACCTCGCCGTTCTTCAGCGCGGCGGCGGTGCGCCCGAAGAGAAGTTCGATTAGCGGACCGATCTTTTCGCGGCGCACGGCCATGAGCAGGTCCTCTCCGTGTTTGCGGGCGAGCCTCTCGTAGCGGTAGATGTTGCGGATGGTCCGTAGGACACAGTCGCGCAGTTCGGCGGGGGCGTCCTCGGCTTCCACGAACTTGCGGCGCACGTGCATCCAGCAGCCACACTCGTGCACGCCATCTTGGATGAAGAGGTCGTCGTAGCCCCCGTAGGCGTCCGCGTGAATGTATCCCTTGTATTTTCCGAGGAACTCTTTCGGTCGTTTTTTCCGACGGTCCCGGGTGAAGTCGAACACCCGGTAGGGCGGCCCGACCCCGCCGCCAACGTAGACCCACATCCGCCCGGTCACTGTCCTGCCCTTGCCTTTCTCCTGAAGCTGGACCGGCGTGTCGTCGGTGAAGATGATGCCCCGGGCGAGGATCTCTGCTTTCATCAGATCGTAGATCGGGCGCAGGGCCTCGCCGGTCTGCATGTAGAGTCGGCTCAGGGTCTGGCGGCTGACGCCGATGCCCGCCGCGCGCAGCTTCTCCTCCAGGCGGTAGAGCGGCAGATGGTAGGCGCATTTGTCGACGGCGATCCAGGCCAGGAAGCTCTCGTCGAAGGTTCCGCCGGGGATCGCGAAGTCCGGAGCGGGACGGCAGACGATTCCCCGGGAGGGGTTCTTCGGGCTGGCGTATTTGGGACGGACGAAGACCTTGACGAAATAGGTCCCGGGCCGGTAGGCCAGCTTCTCGGTGCGCTCTTCGCCGATCCGGACCATGTGCTCGCCGGTCTCCAGGCAGACTTTATCCTCCTCGGGAACGTCCAGCACAGTCTCCTCGCGCGGCAGATCCTCGGGGATCAGCTCCTGAAGGTTGCGGCGCTTCTTGCGGGTCTTGGGGGCGATCGCCTTTTTCCGCTGCTCGACCTCTTCCTCCTGCCGGTCCAGCTGCCGATTCAGCTCATCCACCTCGGCGATCAGCTCGTCGAAGACGCTCTGGCCGGACTCGTCGCCGACAAGCCTTTCGGAGCGCTGTCCGAAGAGGGCTTTCTCGAGCAGCCGGATGCGTCGGCGCAGGCGGGCGTTTTCGGCCTCCTTCTCCTCCAGGAGGCGGGCCGCTTCCGCCAGTTTCTTGTCCGCCTCGGGGGCTATGTCCAATACCGTCGAATCCATGCCCGATAATATAATCTAGGCATGCATGAAATCAGGCACTTATGAAGGGAAATCAGCCGTTTTCGAGGCGAAATCTCGGCTTGGTCTTCAACGGGACAACCCCCTCGAGAAGCATGGCAAGCTGACGCCGGGCCAGCTCCACCCGGTCGCCCCGCGCCTCCGGCATGGAAAACTGGCCCTTCTCCAGCCGCTTGTACCAAAGCGCCAGACCGTCGCCGTCCCAATAGAGGATCTTCACATGCGTCCGACGGCGGTTGACGAACACGTAGTACGCCCCGTCCTGAGGCTGTCCCAGGTGCCGGTATACCAGAGCGCTCAGCCCGTGAAAGGACTTGCGCATGTCCGTGGCATGCAGACAAAGAAAGATCCGGTTGCTTCCGGCGATGCTCAGCATGCCCCGGAGGCCACCCGCAGAAACCGTAGCAACGTTTTCTCGTCGAAACCCGGATCAAGATCGATTTCCAGACCGGAGGCAAGCCGCAACCGGATGCCGCTTCCTGCCATCCCTGAAGACGCATGGACCCGGGCGAAGCCCTCCGCAGGTTCCTGCGCCTGCTCCTCAAGTCGCTTGAACCAGTAGTGGAACTGCCAGGGCGGGATGTCCTGCTGTCGGCAGAACGCCGACTTGCCCAATCCGCTCTCCCGCCACTGTTCCAGTATGCCGCTCCAGTGTTCGCGGCGCTCCGCGCGCGTCATCGATTCCATCTTGTTGTCCTCCTGAGTTGTTTTAATTCACAACCCGGAGTGTAGCCCGGTCGGGCGCCGCGCGAAAGATGGGGCAGGTGTGACGCTTACCAGAAGGGTTCTCTGTTTTTTGGCAGGAACCGGGCAAAGAAGAGTCTGAAGCGACAACCGTCTACCGGTTCTGGGCCGACCTGCGGATCGACGTAGCGGAGGATCTGCGGATCGTACGGGAGGTCGGGACGCAATCCTGTTTCTACGCCCTTGGGAAGTAGCCGGGGTTCGCATCTGGCTTGACGCGGTGGATGCCATTTTCGAATTCATGCGTGAAACGCATAGTCCATGTCGGCTCCAGGAGAACTGCTCCCATAGCGCTCCCCCGCGACGTCAAGTCCGGCTTGCCTTGCAGGATGCTTCGTTGCGAATCTGCCCTGAGGGAGGCGCAGATGTCTGGATAGGGGTTGCGGAGCACAGTCATTTTGGCTTTGCGGTACTCGACCACGGAGAACTGATTCGACTCGATCCCTGGATCCTCTTCTGGCAGATGTACGAAGATCAAGCCATTGGACTGCAGTTCCCGTGGGCCGAATCAGCCTGATCAACCGAATCGCCACTTACGGCCCCGTATGAGTGGTGAAGTGGGAGGCCCCGTCGTGAGGCGGGGCCTCGTTGTGCGCGCGGCGCCCGCTGCAGGGCGGTCGGCTCACGGGCAGGGCGCGCCGCCCGCGGCAGCGAACCAGCACTCGAGGAAGGCCAGGAGGTCGAACACGTCGACCGTGTCGCTCTCATCGAGGTCGGCCTGAGGCGCGGCGGTGAAC
>JBFJXC010000182.1:0-7547 GCA_041623325.1 Lentisphaeria bacterium
ACCTACGCGGTGCGCGGACTGACCCACAAGGGCCTGGGCGCCAATTACGAAATGTGCTTTTACAATCCGGGCACTCCCCCGTGGCATACGGCGGATGGCAGCGGGGCATGGGGCGCGGATCACCACAATCCTGAATTGCTGGCCCGTGCCGGGGATTGGACGGTGCTCGCCTGGGAGTTCGCCGAAGGGGGCCACGGCATCATCGCTCTGGATCAGACCGGTCGCAAGAGGTGGGGCGAGAAACGCGGCGCCGCCGCTCTGGCGGCCGACCCTCAGTACATCTACGCCATCGGCCTTGACTTTGCCAGCGCCAGCGGCAACCGAACCGTCACCCATAAGCTGATCCGCATGGACGCCAAGAGCGGCAAATACAAACCCTTTGTCCGGGACGGCAAGGCGCTGCCCTTCGAGTATCCGGTCGCGGACATCGTCGGCCAGGATCTACCCGCACAGGTCTTGTGCATGGCCGCCGCCGACGGAATTCTGGCGGCCGGACTGCGGAACGGCGACGTGGTGCTGATCGATGCCGTGACGGCGGAACTGGTGAAGCATGTGCCCATCCAAGCTGACGTGGCCGTTACGGTGGCTCCAGAAAATCTGGACCGCGAGGAGGCCCACATGCTGCTGGCCTACAATGGGACAAGCCTGTTTTACCTCAAGGATGGTCAGCTGACCGTTCGGGAGATCGCCTCCGGCAAGAGCGCGATCGTCTCCACCCCGGGCTTGGAACGGCCCACCGCCATCGCCTTGGACGAGCGAGGCAATATCCTGCTGGCGGACATGGGGAGGGATCAGCAGGTCAAGGCCTATTCGCCCAGCGGCAAGCGGGTCTACACCTGCGGCCGCAAGGGCGGCCGTCCCATTCGCGGCAAATTCGACCAACAGGCCATGGCTCACGTCTCCTCGGTGGTCGTGGATGCCAAGGACCAGATCTGGGTGACGGAAAACTGGGATTTCCCGCGCCGGGTCTCGGTCTGGGACCGCACCGGCAAGCTGGTGCGAGACTATGTCGGCAATACGGCCTACTCCGGCAGCGGCACGCTCCTGCATGACCAACGGGCGGACACCGCCTTCGCCGGTCTCAATTCGATCAAACTCGACAAGAAAGACTACACTTGGACCGTGGACGAGATCCTCTGGGTTTCTGACTTCGAGACCGAGCAATCCTTCGAGCTGTCGCCCCATCCCCATGCCCAGGGACATGTCTTCTACAGCCAGGCCTCCGGCAAGAAGCGCGAGTACGCTTTCAAGCCCGCCTATCGGGAATGGGACGGCTACGTGGTCCTGATGAAGCGCCCCGAAGGCTGGAAACCGGTCAGCGCCATCACCACCGTCGGGCGCCTGGCCGGACAGCTGAGGCACCGCGACGGCACGGTCGCCAAGGCACCGATTGGCGAGTTCGCCCACCTGGACGCCTACGACGCCGTGATCTGGAACGACGCCAACCGGGATGGCCGGGTCCAGATCGGCGAATGCGAGATTTATCCTGCCAAAAAAAGCGCCACCGAGCGCCGCCGGGGAGAACCCGGTCTGCCCATGGGCTCCGGCTGGGGCGTGCGCATGGACCCGCGGGATCTGAGCTTTTTTGTGCAGGACGGCTGGAAATACACCCCTGTCGGCTACGACCAGGACGGCGCCCCGATCTTTGGCCGGGCGGGGCTGAAAAAGCTCATCGACAGTACGAGCAGGGAATTCGTTCCCGTTCCTGGGGAGAATACCGTATTGGCCCTGGGCGGCTCCAGCAGAGCCGACTGGTTGCGGGGGCATGACAAGAGCACCGGCCAAGTCCAGTGGCAGTATCCCAATCCCTATCCTCACGTCCACGGCTCCCACCGGGCCACCATGCCCAAACCCGGTCTGCTGATCGGCCCCCTCAAAATCACCGGCGTGGCCCGCGATTGCGGCGAAGCCAAGGCAGTCTTCATGCTGCGCGGCAACCTGGGTCAGGATTTCTACCTGACCACCGACGGCCTCTATGTGGGGTCCATGTTCCAGGATGGCCGCCTGCCCGGCATGAGTCTGCCGCAAGAGGAGAGCAGGCTGCGCGGCATGCCCCTGGAGATGTTCAGCATGGGCAGCGAACCGTTCAACGGCTGGTTCGGGCGCCAGGACGACGGGGTGACCCGCATGACCTGCGGCCTGCCAGGACAGGCCGGCATGATTGCCACCATCACCGGGCTTGATCAGATCAGACGCTTTGAGGCGCCCGCGATCACGGTTGACCAGCTGACTCTGGTCAAGGCCGACCGGGAAAACGCGGCCCGCCTAGCCAAAAACACCGCCCCGATGGCCTATGCGATTGCCGCAACCCAGGGACGGCCCGGCGCCCGGGACTGGGGCAAGATCGAGGGTGTGAAGCTGGAGCGCGAAGGACAGCCGGTCACGGGTATGGCCAAGCTGGGCTGGGACAAGCAGAATCTGTACGCCCAGTTCACCGTCAACGATCCCACTCCCTGGAAGAACCAGGGCAAGGATGTCACCAAGTTGTTCAAGACCGGCGATTGCGTGGACATCCAGCTGAGCCCGTCCGGCAACAAAGGGCGCAACCCCGTAGCCGGCGACTTGCGTGTCGTGATCTCGCAATTGAACGGCAAGCCAATCGTGGTTCTGATGCAACCGCTGGCTGCTTCGGCGAAGCCGTCCGAGGCGGTGAACTACCACTCCCCAGTCGGCGACAAAGCCTTCCAAAAGGTCGCCGTGCTGGCGGATGCCCAGGTGAGCGTCAAGCTGGCGTCCGGCCGCTACGTGGTCGAGGCCGCCATTCCGTGGCAGGCTCTGGGCATGGCACCCCGAAAAGGCCTGAAACTGCGGGGCGACTGCGGGTTCATTCTGTCCGACAGCCAGGGCCTGATCAACACCGCCCGCGTCTATTGGGCCAACCAGGACACCAACTTGGTCAGCGACATGCCCATCGAAGCTTGGTTGTCGCCGAATCATTGGGGCGACCTGACTCTGGAATAATTCCCGAGCGTCCTGGCGGAAATCCACCGGATTCGGCCCGGATGATTCGGCCCGGTCATGTTGACTTGTGGCCCAAGCCGCCTACTATTGGGGCCATGTATAAGGAAATAAAGGAGTTTGCCCGTGTATATGGATCGGAAAATAAAGAGTATTGCCACTGTTGGGCTGACGATGTTGGCGGCTTGTGCCACGCTTACCGCCGCGGATGGGCAATACCCGTCTTTGGCTGGCTTCGAGAAGAAGATGGAGGCGGGCGCCCACTTGAACGTGGCGTATCTGGGAGGCTCGATCACCTGGGGAGCCTGCGCCACGGACCAGGGCAAGACCTCCTACCGCGCCCTGGTTTCGGACTTTCTCGAGACGGCGTACCCGCAGGCCCATCTGAAATTCTGGGATGCGGCCATCGGCGGCACCCCCTCCAAGTTGGGGGTTTTCCGCATGGACAGGGACGTGCTGCCGTACAAACCCGACCTGACCTTTGTCGAATTCGCGGTGAACGATGGTAACGCCGAGGATTCGTTGGAGACCATGGAGGGGATCATCCGCAAGCTCAAGACAAGCAATCCGGAGATGGCCGTGTTCATCATCGTCATCGGAGCCGGCAAGCACGAGAAGTATGGCACGGCCCGACATCTGGAGCATATCAAACTGGCCGACTACTATGGGTTGGCCTATGCCGATATCTGCGGGCCGGTCAAGGCCGGGATCAAGGCCGGAACCCTTGACACGGATGTGCTCCTGGCCGATGGCTGCCACCCAAGCGACGCCGGATACCGCCTGTATGCGGACATTATCGTTCAAGCCCTGAAACGCGCATTTCAGGCCAATGGCAAGCCCGCGGCCTGGCCCGACAAGCCGCTGACAGCCAATCGCTACGAGACGGCCAAGATGCTGGAACTGGCCAAGCTCGACGACCTGGGGGACTGGACCGCCGGGGCGGCCTCCACCCTCGGAACCTGGTACGATCATCAGCCCTCCCGCTGGATCTCCTCGGTCATCCGGCCCCAAAAGGACGGCGCGGAACTGTCCCTGAATTTGGAATGCTCCGGGGTCGGGCTTTACTACGAGATCTTCAAGGGAGGCAAGACCGTGATCGTGGAGGCCGACGGTGCCGAGGTGCTGAAGGCTTCAACCGATATGCCGCTGCACTACAACCGGCTGGCCTGGCAGTTCAAACTGCTCGGCCAGGCCAAGCCGCGCCGGATTACCCTTAAAGCACCGGATAAGGACCAGGTAAAGGCCGCCTATCTGCTTTACACGCGCTGAGAGCCCCCTCCCAAGCCGCGGTTCGGCACGTTTTTTCAACCTGTGCGGTTAACCATACTCCTTGGAAGAGAGCACCATTGCCTTGTGCGGCCGGCGGTTCAGCCTTTAACCGCACAGCTCCCGGTTTTTCACCATAGATGTGAGGAATGATGCGAGTCAACGTTGCAGCCTGCTTGTCTCCGGGTTAGAATAGAGGGTTTCCAGGGGGGGGAGTCATGGCCAGCAGGAATGAGACTGAGTTCGATGCCGCCGAACGGCGCAGGCTTGCCGAAGCGATTGTCCAGAAAAGGGGTGCGGTGCGTCCGGACCGTGGTGCGTCGCTGTCGCCACGGCAGCAGCGGCAGATCCTCTACGAACTTAAGGTCCGTCAGGTCGAGCTGGAACTGCAGGACCAGGAGCTGCGCCGGTTACAGGCCAAACTGGACAGGGCCCGGGAGCGCTACTCCGACCTTTTTGATCTGGCGCCGGTGGGTTATCTGACCGTCAGCGAAAAGGGAGTGATCAGGGAAGCGAATCTGACCTTCGCCACCCTTTTGGACACCACCCGGGACCATCTGGTCCGGCAGCCGCTTTCCCGGCTTATCCTGGATGAAGACCAGGAAATCTACCACCTGTACTGTCAACAGCTCGTCGAGACCGGAACGCATCATGAATGCGAGGTGCGAATGCGGGGGTTCGGCGGCAGGCAATTCTGGGCTCATCTGGAGGGGGCCTTCCTCCCGAACGAGCATGGTCAGCCCGTGTGCCGCCTAGTGGTCAGCGACATCAGCGCCCGCAAGCAGGCCGAGGATGAGCTGCAGGCCGCCTTTTTTCAGATCAAGACTCTGCGCGGCATTGTACCCATCTGCATGCACTGCAAGAGAATCCGCGATGACCAGGGCTTCTGGAACCAGGTGGAGGTCTATGTCCGCGACCATACCGAAGCGGAGTTCAGCCACGGCCTCTGCCCTGAATGCCTGAAGACCTTCTATCCCAATATCAAGCCGCCAAACGACGGTGCCAATGTCCAGCAGTAGCCCGTTTCCGGCTTCACTCCGCTCCGGCGTTTGCCTCCGGTTGGTCCACCCTGTCTGCTCGATTTCCGCAAAGTCTGTCTCAACGACCGACGCCTGAGACAGCCGTCTGTATCAGCTTTGAGAACCCCCGTCCTCTCCACCACTTGGCACGGGTGGTGCTGTAGCCATCCTGTCCCGGAAAGGTTCCGGAAATCGTACCCAAGCGTGCAAGTGAAGGAGAGATGAGGATGCAAAGGAAGTCGTTCACCCTGGTCGAGATCATGATCGTGGTAGCCATCATCGGGCTCTTGGCGGCCATCGCCATACCCAGTTTCGTCAAGGCTCGCAACGTCAGCCGCACCAATGCCTGCATCAACAACCTGCGTCTGATCGACGCGGGCAAGGAGCAGTGGGCGCTGGAAAACAACCTGAACACCGGCGATGCCTGCACGGACGGGGAAGCCGGTGTGATCGCCTACCTGAAGGGCAGCGTGGCCCCCGTCTGCCCGGCGGGCGGCATCTACACCTACGGGGCGATCGGCACGGCGCCGGATTGCGACGTGCAGGACCACGATCTCCCGTAAGTCCATTCCAGGGCGGGAACGGCCGGCACCGTCCCGCCCTGGAGTCGACTTGAGATCAAGGCCTTCGTTTTCCTGCCTCCGTGTGCCGGCCATGCCCAGACCCGGCAGACGATTACGGGGCGCGACAACGCCAGACGAACAGGCATGCGCCACCCGATGCCGACGGGCCAAACCCCAGATACCCCACCGCGAGTACCCGAATGAGTCCATCCACACAGAAAAGCCGCCGATCGCCCCGGGGCGCTTCCGGGCCTCGTCGGCTATTGGCTTTGGAGGTGGGGGGTAGCCAAAGCCTGGCCGTGCTGCTGAGTCGGAACCAGGGCGTGGTGAAGTGGCAGAAAGCGGCGTTGCTGCCGGCTTTTGATCAGGCCAGTGGTTCCGGACAGCTGTGGGACGCGGTAAAGGAAGCCGGCTTGAGGGCCGAGTATGCCTCCTTGGTTTCGGTCGAGGACCAGTCGATTCTGCGGGTTGTGAACTTCCCCGGCCAGGTTGCGCCTCGGGAACGTCTCAGCCAGCAGGTCAGGCAGACCCTTGGGGTCGACGATTCCTATGCGCTTGCCTTTCAGGTCATGGGAAAGCGTTGTCAGGAGGAAAGCGGGGAGTATTCGGTTCTGTGTTCGGCGCTGCCGTTGGAGCGGTCCGGGCAGTTGCGGGATTGGGTACTGTCCAACGGGAGCAAGCCGGCCAGTCTGGTTTGCGGCGGGGTGGCCGTGGCCAATCTGGTCCAGGCGATTCCCGGTTTTCTTCAAGACGGCGCCGGCACGGGAATCCTGCATGTGGGGGAAAAATGCTCGGATCTGTTGTTGTTCCATGGTCGGGAGCTGGCCGTGGCCAGGCAGTTCCGCTTTGGCAAGCGGCTTCTGGTCGAGGCCCTGATGAACTCCATGAAACTGGAGCGTGAGACGGCCGAGCAGTTTTTGCGCAGCGGTTCGTTCGATATGAGTTACGAGGCCGGTCCCGTTCTGGAGCCGTGGCTGCACCAGGTGGAAATCAGCCTGGACTTTATTGACCGTCGCTATGGCCGGACCATCGAACAACTTTACCTGTTTGGCGAGGGGGGGCAGTCGCGGACTCTGGAGTTGATTCTGGGTTCGGCGGTTGGCCGCCGGATCGTGGCTTGGAATCCGTTGGCGCAGCTGGCGGGCCTGTCACCGCCCGCCGGTCTGCACGAGGATCCTCGGCGCTTCGTGCGGCCGTTGTCGGAGGGTTTGCGGGTGATGGGGGCAGGAAGCAGTTGCCATGCCGTATGATTTGAATTTTTGGCCGGAACCGGACTGGCGGCGGGAGGGCACCCCAGGTCCCATGACCTGGGCGCTGCTGTGGATGGGTCTTTGCCTGCTGGCGGGGGCGGTCATGACCGCCGGGGTCTGGAACAGCCTTCGGCAGCGTCAGGAAACCCTGAGCGCATTGGAACAGTCCGAGGCCCGGAACCAAGCCAAGATTGCGGAGCTGGAGCGTCTGCAGCAGTGCAGCTTTTTTTGGGACAGGGTGCAGGATGACCTGGATGGGTTGGCCAGCCGCCGACTGGCCTGGGCTGGGCAACTGGCGGTCATCCAGCGGCTGATTCCGGAGACGGTTGTCTTGCGGAATTTGGAGCTGCAAGCCAGCCACGTGAAGGCCGCCTCGTCCAGTGCGCCTTTGCAGAAGGGGGCGGCAGGCTCCAGCGCACGGGCAAAGGCCCTGCCAAACGAGTTTCTGACACGGTACGAACTCCGCCTGCGGGGTGTTTCCATGGGGGAGG
>JBFJXC010000183.1:0-7529 GCA_041623325.1 Lentisphaeria bacterium
CCCGACCAGTCCCTGCTCGAGTTCGTTGTTGCCGCACCACAGGGCGATGCAGGCATGATGGCGCAGGCGGCGGACATTGTCCCGGGCCTCGGCTTCGACGGTCAGCATGAAGTCATCATCGAAGGTCGGGTAGGTGGAGCAGGCGAACATGAAATCCTGCCAGACACAGATGCCCAGCTCGTCGCAGGCCTCATAGAAGCAGTCGTGCTCGTAGATGCCGCCGCCCCAGACCCGCAGCATGTTCATGTTGGCGGCCGCGGCGTCTTCGACCAGGCGCCGATAGTGCTGGGCCGTCAGACGGCCCAGGATGCCGTCGGCGGGAATCCAGTTGGCGCCCTTGGCGAAGAAGGGCGTGCCGTTGACCACGAACTGGAAGGACTCGCCCCACTGGTCGGCATGGCGGTCGAGGCGCAGGCTGCGCAGGCCAATGCGCTTGGTAATCGTGTCCAGCACCACGCCAGCCGAGTCCAGCAGGTCCACTCGCACCTCGTATAGCGGCTGGTCGCCCATATTGTTGGGCCACCAGAGTTCGGGCTGGGCGATGGTCAGTTCGGCCTTGGCGTTTGCCCCGTGCCAGGCGGTGATTGTTTCGGCCACGATCCGCCCATGGCGCCGGATCCGGACACGGGCCTTCAGAGCCTCGCGGCCTGCCGTTTCGACCTCGGTGTGGACGGTCAGGCCGACCGCATCGGTCAGCGCATGGTCTTGGTCGATCCGGACGTCCTGAAGCCGGTCACTGTCGAAGCCCACCAGCAGGATATCCCGCCAGATGCCGCAGGTAACCGCCTTGATGCCCCAATCCCAACCGTAGTTGCACTGTTCCTTGCGGACATAGCCATGGCAGGCCACCTTTTCTTTGCTGCGCCCTTTACCGCACCAGGGAATGGGGCGTTCGGCAACCCGCGACTGGATGTACGGCAGAGTCGAGGCGAACTCGATGCGGATCTGGTTCTGCCCCGGTTTCAGCAGGGCTTTCACGTCCCATTCCCAAATGCGGAACATGTTGTCGGTCCTGGCCACCTCCGTACCATTCACGCTCACCGTGGCCAGGGTGTCGAGCCCTTCGCAGCGCAGCAGGACCCGGTCGCGAGCCAGCAGGTCGGGGGAAACATCGAAGCAACGGCTATAGGCCCAGTCGGTTTGGCCGATCCACTGCAAGTCGTTCTCGTTGTCACGGAAAAAAGGATCGGGAATCTTGTCGGCCGCCAGAAGATCCGCGTAGACATCGCCCGGCACCCTGGCCTGAAACTCCGCCCCTGTACCCAGGTTCCGCACCGTCCAATTTCCACCGAGATTCTGTTTGTCCATCCCATCCGCTCCGTTTCGAGTGCGCCGGCACCCATGACTGTTCAAGGTGTCCTGAAGATAAATGACAGACCACTGGCATTCTTCCACAAAGTCCCCCATTTTATTGAACTATTCTGATATAATGGCCTTTGGCCAATCAACGCCCGACACAGGAGCGGAGCATGTCACTGCCACCGATCATGCCGGTTCGCTTCCCGGAAACCCGGCCATGGGGCATTTCCGAGACCGCCAGCCAGGGGCCATGGGCGTTTCCGGAGCACCGCCATGGGGGGTACTGCGACCTGACGCTGGTTTGCGAGGGCACTCTGACCAGCACGATCAACCGCCAGAGCGCCGAATACGGGGCTGGCACGTTGCTCTGGGTGCGGGAGGCCGACTGGCACGCGCTTTGCGGGAGCGGATTCCGCTTCTTCAACCTCAATGTATGCGAGGAGCGTCTGCACACCCTGGCCATGGCCATGGGAGAGGAGGAGCGTTTTTTGCAGCTGCGGACGGGCCCCGGGGCACCGGCGGTCCAACTGGGTGACGGGTTTGCCCAGCTGGAGAGGGAGATCGCGCAGCTGCACAGTCGCCAGAACGAGCCCGTGGCCTCACTGCTGTTGCAACCGATCCTGGCCCGGACCTTGGCCGCCTTGATGGCCCCTCTGATTCACGATGGACGCCTGGCCCCCAAAGGCGAGCCGGATTGGTTGCGCAAGGGAATGGCGCAGCTGGAGGCCAATCTTGATCGCGGCGCGACGCTGGCCGAACTGATCGCCGCCTGCGGGCGCAGTTCCGAGCATGTGTCGCGAAGTTTCAGGCGTCACGTGGGCATGTCGCCGTCGGCCTGGCTCAACCGCCAGCGTCTGGCCCGGGCCGCCATGCTGCTGGCCAGCACCAACCGCGACATTATGGCCATTTGCTACGCCCTCGGCTTCAACAGCGCCAGCTACTTCTACCGCCTCTTCCGCCAAGCCTACGGGATGCCCCCCCTCCAGTACCGCAAAAAGACCAACCCCTTCAGATTCTGAGGGATGAAAGGTACCTCATATTTTTTGTGAAAGTATGAAAACGGAGGATTGCCGTTATCCTCAACCGGACGGAGGGAGGAGCGGCGGTGCAGACTCATTATCGCCACGGCTTGGGTGGATGGGTGGATGGAAACGCGACTCCTCCCAATCAACTAATCAACCAATCTTCGCTCGCTCCTACCTTGGACCATGCCTTGAGACGGCGGCCGAATGTCATTCTTAAGGAGTAAGCCGGATGGTCTTGGGTTTCCGGCCGGTGCGCTGGCGGGTGACGCTGACGGTGTCGGCAAAGGTGAACACATCCCGGATCCCCTCCCCGATGACCTCCACCGTGGATGTCTCTGAACCGGGGTTGAGGGCAACCTTAAGCTCGGGCTTGTTGCCTGTCTGCGGGTAGAAGAAAGTGACAAAGGTGGCGCGGTCGGTCACCTCCTCGGTGGACACCTGCAGCTTGATGGCGCTGCCCCGACGGCCTTCTTTGGGGTCGCCGGGGTAGTAGGAGTAGCCGGTGTGCATGATGGCGTCGTCCTGCTTCCGCCAGACAACGGGCTGATCGCAGACCACGGTCATGTGCAGGTCGATGCCGCCACGCTTGAACAGCAACGCGTCCGGCGAGGTCTGCTGGAAGACGCTTTTGCCGTCGAAGTTGGCGAAATGCATGTTCCAGTCCACGTTGCTTTTGTTGCTGCCGGCCGCTTGGTCGACCATCACAAAGTAGCCGGGATCCTTCATATAGAGGATGCTACGGTGGGCCTTGGTGGCTTTGAAGGGGCCGATTTTGTAGGAACCGGTCGCGTCGCTGGCCAGAAAGCAAAGGTCGTCAGTTTCCTGACAGGCAGTGAAATGGGCCTGGCCTTTATTAACCTGGGTAACATCCCCGAAGGTGATGGTGTTGTGGTTGACCGTGGCGTTGTTGTAGGAGAAGTGCCGGGGGTTGCGGTAGCTGGCCCTGCCGGTGGCGTTGAGCAGATAGACGCCGTTGACGAAGAGTACGATGGAGTTGCGGTTGGGCATGTCGTGAACGTAATTGACCTTGCCTCCCGCCCCGCTGCGCAGCGCTAGCACGGTGTCGCGATCCATAGTCCAGCTCGAGCGGATCAGACCGAAGCCGCTGTCGTATGCTTTGCAAGCGGGCATGTCGAGGGTGGCGGGGGGCGTTGGGGTCGGCTTGCGGTCGGCATACATGAGTTTCATGATAAAAGGCATGAAGCGGCAGGTGTCGTCTTTCCCGTAAAACGTGTCCAACATCCACAAGGCCTGGCTCTGATCAAAGACGTTGGCCAGGAAATGGAAACAAGTCCGATCGGGGCTGCCGATAAAATCGTCGTCGCCGAAATTGACGCAGCGGCTGGCGTAGGTCGTGCCCTCGGCGCTTTTCAGGGTGGAGTGGTCGTTGTAGGAGTAGGCCCCCATCAGGTAGTTCAGCGAGCCTCGCAAGCGCGAGTCGCGCACCAGATTCGTCGCCTCCTCCGAGCCCAGGGCCAGGGCGCCGCTGACGAAGTGCTGCAACCCGTACGAGAAGTATCCGATTGGTTCGGCATAGCTGCCGTCGTCCTCCAAGAGATCCAGCCAACTGGCCAGTTTGGTCTTGGCCGTGTCGGCGGCGGCCTCCTCCTCCAGAGCCAGAGCGGCGGACAGCGCCCCTCCGGCAATGATGCAGATGAAGTTCGACTTCATCTGGCTAGTTTCGCACCAGCGCAGACAGGGATACAGGCCTTTGTGGCGCAACGCCTCCTCGATCTCCCCTTGCTCCGCCGCGGAGAACAACTCTTTGTTCCATGCGTAGGCCATGGAGAGGCCCAGGGTCAGATTGCCGGTTTCCAACTGGCCGACCGGGAATGCGGGGTCGAATTTGCGCAGATGGTGATGAATCCAGAAACTCAGAGGCTGCCGAGCGGTATGCAGCACCAATTCTTTAAGGAGACGTCCCGTTTGCTCTTCGCCAGTCAGCAAATAGGCCAAGGCGAATTTGGGTAGGATGCCGTACAAGGCGTAAATGTGGCGTTGCGCGCTGGTTACCTTGAATTCGATGCCCCCGTTTTGAACAATGGGCTCGCAGTATTCGAAGAGCGTGTTCAGGTAGGTTTGCAGGCTGGAATCGTTTTTGACCAGCTCCGGCAGGCGCCGCAATTGCTCGCCGCTGAAGAAGAAGTTGTCCCCCAGCGTATTGGCGGCCAGCTTGTCCGCATTCAGCCGGTAGACCGGCGCCGATGCTTTCGGACCCTGGTAAATGTCGGTCTCCTGCGCTTCCGGCACGGTCTTGACCGGTTTCTGCATCCAAAGGCTCGCGGTCTCCGCTTTCTCGGCCTCCACCCGAATGGACTTGATATAGATCGCCTGATCGGACGGAGTACTGCCAAAGATGGTCAAACCGCTGATGGATTTGGGAGCGAGAAAGGGAACGGGTTCGAAGCCGGCCACCTCCCGGCCGTCGACGACGGCCTTGGTCACCACATGCTTCAGCGGATCGACCTGGAGCGCCACGCTCAGCAGCTTGCCGGGAGTATAGGAACCCAGCCGCACTGGCTCGATGCCCTTCTTCATCAAGTAGATGTTGCCGGCGTTCACCCGGAGATCGAAGGCTTTTCCCTGCTGGAGGAACAGCAACCAGGCCTTGGAGTCCGTGCTTGCAGCCTTTACCCCGGCCTCGATCTGCACCGTGTAAACCGACCGAGTCGGAAGTCCGGGGGTCGCGATCTTCAGAATCCGGTTCTCCCCCTTGGGATTTCGAATCCGCAAGCAGCGATGATCCCAGGCCAGCTCAATCGAAACATCGCTTGCGGAGCCGGATTGTAACCGGCAGGCCAACTCGCCAAGGGGTGAAGCGGCCCCCTCCCAATTGAAATTCAGAATCGTCGCTCCCCCGCACACACACGCCGTGGCAACCATACAAACCAACCCTGTTCTAACAATACGAACCATTTCGCCTCCTGCTTGGCATCAGCCCCCAAGGGGCGTCCGCATCGTAGCCCAGGCCAACGGCCTGGGGGCATTGACATTAAGTATTTGTGCCCTGAAAGAGCACTTCAACCTTCGCCTCGCTTACTAAAACGCCGTCAGACTCTTCATCTGGGTCCAGCCACCGTTGAATCCCAGGGTCTTGAGTTTGGTCTTGTAGCAGGCCTCCACGTGGCCGTCGGCGAAGAGCACGTTGGCCCGGTTGTTGTGCCGAATGTGCGCGTACGGTCGTCCGGTGGTCCCGTTGAAGCTGTAGGTCACATACAGCTGGGTGTCGTCGCTGTCCCGGTAGGAGTCGACCACATAGTAGTAGTCCGATGGGTCCGTGAGGCGGTTCAGGGCCACAAAGCAGGTTGGATAAGAGTATCCGGCAGGACGGAAGTCGGCCGCTGAATCAGTCAGGCTTCCTTTTCCCGCGTAGATATTGGTCTTGCTAATCCACTGCTTCGGTTGGATCGACGGGCAGACCGCCACGTCTCTGGTGCCCAGATAGTCGGTGGAGCCGTCCGGATAACCGGCCGCCGTACTAATGCTTCCGATCAAGTACTCCGCCCACGAACGCGAGGTGCCCGAGCCCCGGTACGAATTCAGGCAGACAATCTCGTTGTTCTCGTCCGCGTACAACGCAAAGGCCACCCCGCACTGCTTCTGGTTGTTCACGCACTGCGCCGCACGCGCAGACTCACGCGCTTTGGACAGCGACGGCAACAGCATGGCCGCCAGAATCGCTATGATCGCTATGACCACCAGAAGTTCAATAAGCGTGAAACGCGGAACCCTGGGCCTGTCGAAGGGCTCGATCAGGGTGAACATTCCGGGTCGGGTTTGGGTTCTCATGGGCGTTTCTCCTTTGGGGTGTATTACACTCTTACATATTCAACGCGGACACCGCTCCGGTTGTCAGCTCGATGATTTGATTCTTTTGCTTGGCCGTTTTAATCAGCCGAACCGGCGTACTGACTCCGATAGCCGCCATGATTCTGCCATTTCGGTCCAGCAGCGGCACCCCTACCCGCAGAGTCTTATCCGTGTCGAACGGCGTCACCGCGTAACCTTTTGTCCGGACCCCCTCCTGGAAATCCTCCAGTTCCCGGGCGCTCTTCCAAAAATGGGTGCCGAACTCGTCGAAGGGGTAGCGTTCGGAAAGATCCTGCCTGACCGAATCGGCCCCATAGGCCAGATAGGCCAGACCGCAGGCATTGACATAGGGGTTCATCGTCTGTCCCCAAGGCCGTTGCAAAACATTCGGACGATCCGGACTGTACCGGTGCGACAGCCGCAGTTCTTGGCCCCGCAACTCCACAAACACCAGGGTGCTGTCCGGCAGAACCCGCAGCAGACGCTGCATGGCCAGCACCGCCTGGTGCACCACCTGCTTGTCCTTGTACATGCCCGCCAGTTCCACCACGGCCGGACCCAGGATATACCGCCCCCCCTCTTCCTTATCCAGAAAGTGCCGCGTCATCAGCGTCCGGGCCAGGTTGTGAACCGTGGTCTTTTTCAACCCGCTGCGCTCGGCCAAGTCGGCCAGCCGAAGCCCCTGCTCCGACTCCCCCACAATCTGCATAATGTCCAAGCCCTTCAAAAGAGACTGGACTAAGTCGCTACTGGCCATCGAACCGCCACCTTGTTCATCATTGATGGAAGGGTGTTCCTTTTTGATGAAAAAACTACTCCCGAATGCTCACACTGTCAAATCCACCGTGGCAAATTGGAATTCCAGAAGCGTCCCGCCGAACGCGGGGCGAGGGATTGCCTCTATCCGTTTGTCTTTATGCAACCTGTGTCGACAGGTTTTGGAACAGCCCCGTTCCAGATTTTTCCCGTCACGTGAAAATGTGCCCGTCCCCGATTTTGTCCCCGATTGGTCCGTCACTTTCGGCTTTTGACGACTTTGGCGGGGGAACCGACGGCGATGGCATCGGGTGGGATGTCGCCGTCGCCGAAACGGTCGAGAACACGGCCATCCGAATCCAGAACGTAGACGCAGCCCAGACCGGTGTCCAAATCGGCGTCGGCGGCCAGAATGCGCGCGGAGCCGTCCGGAGCATACGGACACAAGGTGTAGTAGCTGTGGACGCACCAGCTAGTTTCTATGGGGAGAAGACGCATGTCCACGGGAAGTGATCATCTATTTAGCCAGCCAGGCGATGCTGTCGAAGTTGATCTCGCGGATAACCATGTGCTCCGGGGTCTCCATGACGAACTTGATGACACTGGCGACATCATCAACCGACAGGAACTTGTCGCGCG
>JBFJXC010000184.1:0-7422 GCA_041623325.1 Lentisphaeria bacterium
ATCGAGCCGATCGCCCTGCGCAAGGGCTTCGTCGCCGGCTTCGGGCTCTACCTGCACGACAAGGAGTCGGGCGACGCCTGGGCGTCCAAGGCCCTGACCACCTCGACCCAGGAGGGCAAGCACTGCGACTACAACCCCCACCTCTGGTCGCTCATGATCCTGGCGGAGTAAAGGGGCAACCATAGAGCATTGGTTTATGAGTTCTGTTTTTCGACAGGGAAAAGGCCATTCAATCCCTTTTAGCCCCACATGAAGGCGACGGCCCCTAGTTCAGGTTCCAGCTGCAACCGCCGCGCCATCTCTACCAGCGGTAGTAGCGGTAGGGGTCGTCTCCGTATTTCTGGTCCTTGCGATAGTCGCCGTGGTAGAAGAGATCCGTGACGTTGGTTTCGGCCTTGTCCGCGTATTCGGCCGGGATGACAAACAGGTCATCCGGCATGCCGGTGAAGCCGCCGTTTCCCATATGGTCGAAGACGCGTACCGCGATCACGCTCCGGCCTGGCTTGACCAGTGCCGCCGGGATGGTGTACTTGCGCTTGAGGCTCCAGAATTTGGGGACGGTTATATCGGTCTGGCCGATTTTTTCGCCGTTGAAGAACGTGGAGTCGAAATCGTCGACGGGCCCGAGGCTGAGCAGCAGGTCTTTCCCGGCCCATGCCGGCGGGATGTCGATCTCTTTCCTGAACACCATCTCGCCGTTGGCCTCCCACTTGGGGCCGTAGTATTGCGCATCGCCGGGCACGGCGACGCTCTCGAAACCGTGCGCCGAACTCGATACGCCCACCAGCGACAAGGCGACGTCGCTGATTCCCGGGTCGGGATGCGGCTTGGCCCCGGCTTTGACGAACGGCAATGGATTGACAAACCGCGCCTCCCATTTGCCGGCCAGGCTGATTTTTTGGCTTTGTCGCGACGCGGCGGCGTCAAACAGTTTTTCGTCTGCCTTGAAGGATGCGCCCAGGTTTGCCAGAAGCTGCGAGAGGGCGCGCGTCTGCCGCCAGCGGGTATAGCGCATGTAGGTCTTGTGATCGGCGTCCAGCACAGCCGGGTCAAGTTGACAGAATATGATTTCGCCAGCGCCGATTGTTTTGCGCCCGAGCAGGCCGTCCGCGCGGATTTCGCAACCGCCGGTAATGGCATAGGCCGTCGCGGTCGTGCGCCAGCGCAAGTCGGATTCGCTCAGCCCGTGGCAGACCGGCCAGTCGGGAACGTTCAGCGAACCATAGAACCCGTTGTGCTTTTCGATGCTTGCCCCAAGCTTGCCCGCACCGGCTTGGCGCGAGGGCAGGACCAGCACGCGCCCCCCGGCGGAGACGAATGCCTCCAGGGAGGCATCGGAAATCGCGCTGTCCTGAGAGACGATGGCCAATGAAGGTGCGGCGGGGAGGGTGGCGGATTTTCGGTAAACTACCCCGGCCGCCTTCAGGAGCATTTCATCGTTGTCGTTGCCGACAAAGACCGTCTCCCGCCTGGCGTCAATCGCGGCGGTACGCGTGTAATCGACGAGCTTGTGCAGGACAAGGTTCGCCGCCGCGTCGATGGCCGCGTGGTCCTCGAGATCCAGCCCGCAGTAGACAAGCAGTCCCTTGCCGACCTGAAGTTGCATCAGCGGGGTGTAGGCCAGGTCGAACTCGCACTCCAACAGCGGTGTCCAGCCGCCGTAATGTGGCTTTTCCACCGCGCAGCTGCTCACTGAGCCCTGACCGCCCCAGCGCCAGCCGTGGGTGGGCGCTTTAAGCAATTCGGTAATGGTCTCGATGTCGCCTAAAATTGGTTTGACCAGGGTGCTGCCGCCACGCCAGTCGCGCAACATGTCCGGATCCAGCGTCTTCCAGTACGGCGAGGAGACGACGGGAAACACCCGGCGCGGGGCATAGAGCGCGACCCGCCAGCCGACGTTGGTCTCCAGCCAGGTCGGATCCTGCGCCATCACGATGGCCCGACCGCCCTTTTCAAGATGACGTTTCAGTTTCGGCAGGATCGACCCGTCGCGTTCAAGCGCCCGGCGGCCTACCACGACCAGTTCGCCTTCGCCCTGCCAGGGGGTGACCTTCCAGCCGCCCCTTTTCAACATGCGGACGGTTTCCCCGGAGTGGTCGACAACCGCCAGCGCGGCTGCATCCAGCGGGCGCGGATCGTTAATCACGTTGAAGGAGAAACTGTCGCGATGCGTGTGGGAGGCGATCGTGGCTTGCAGGGCGATATGCCCGCCAGTCTTTGCCACGGACAGCTTTCGGTCAAGGTCGAACGACAGCTCGTCGAGCAAGGTTTGCCCGGGATTTATGGTGCCGCTCTTCGTTATGGTGTCGACCCGTTTGCCGCTGCAGAATACGTTTGCTTCCCATCGGTAGGCCTGGGGGTGCCGGGTGTCGTTGAGCATAGCCACCTGTTTGCGCACCGTTTGCCCGGGGGCGAAGTTGTGTCCCTTTTCGGTGAACGTTTCTTTTTCCCCCGCGATCCAGGCCAGTGTTTCGCTGTTGTTTTGAATAAGCGCCTCGACGCTGCTGAGATCGGAGGAATACCGTTGTAGCAGAAAACGCTGTATCTGGCTGGTATAGGTGCCGCGCCGGCCCGGCTTCCAGGGCCATTCGGGATTGACCGTTTCGCGAATCCAGTCGTGCTTTTTGAAGTCCCAGCCCGTGAATGTCTTGGGGGTTGTCGCGCGCGGCCCCCAGGGCAACATGCCGCCACTGATTCCCGCCGTTCGCCAACTGCGGTAGGTGTTGCGGATAAACAGGTCTTGCACCTCAACCGCCGCCGGCCAGCAAATGTCGTAGAAGATATCGCTGCCATACTGCTGGTCACCCTTGAAGCTGTCGAGGATGTAATTGCGGTAGGCGTCTTTCTCCATGCGGTAGGCGCGGGGGCCGAGATAGGCGGCAGCGAACTCAGTGAAAAGCGGTTCGGAGTTTTGGGCCGGACCGATGCCGCCGGCTCGGCCGCGTTTGAAGGTCGCCTCCAGGGGCAGGCCGAATTCGCAGGCCATAAAGGGCATGTCCCCGTGCTGGGCCCAGTCTGAAAGCCAGTCCTCGCGTTCCTGGAGCGGAATCAGGCACAGGTAGTTGTTGATCGTGTAAACATCCCCGACAAAACTGCCCGCGTGGGAGAACGACGGGCGGGTGGGATCGATCTGCCTGAGGATTTCCATGGCGTTGAAGCCGCTGCGGTGCTTGGTCAGCCAGGGGGAGAAGTTTTGCGCAAACCGCTTGCGGTTGCCGATGATGTTCGGATTCTGGTCCTGCCCGATGCCGAAGCGGTTGCCCGCAAACACCCACATGACCACCGACGGGTTGTTGATCAGATCCAGGAGCCGCTTTTGCGCCTTGGATTTCCAGTGCGCCATCATCCGCTTGTCGGTCAGCTGGCGGCTGACGATGTCCCCGTCGTCTATGGCCCGGGCGATCATCAGCATGCCCTGGCGGTCGGCCTCGCGAGCCCACAGATAGTCGTCGTCATGGCTGCCGCGACTTAGATAATCTCCCCATACCCCTTCGATCGTATTGAACCCGCTTTGCTTCAACTCCGCGATCTGCTTGCTGATAATCTCGATGTTGGAATAGGACGAGGTGTGTCTGGTGGGCCGCAGGCGGATGGGGGTGCCGTTAAGGTAGAAATCCCTGCCGTCGATCCAGAATTCGCGAAAGCCGAATTCCCGGGCCAGCTCGTCCTTGATCCCGTCTCCGGCTACGTCCATGACCAGACGGTAGAGATGCGGGTTGTCGATGTCCCACAGAGTGGGGTGGTCCCACGTCCAGCTGACGGACACATTTGAGGATTCGTCGCTGCTGGTCTGCGCCCGGAAAACCCGCTCCAATTGCCCGGACTGGTTGTACAGCCGCGCCGTCACTGAAACCGCCTGCGAGGGTTTTCCGTTGACGGCAAACTGCAGGGACAATTCCTGGTTCCGCGTGGAGGTGCGGATGGCCAGGTCGGCGACCGCCGCCCCGGCGGGTTGCGAGCGCACCACAACGTCGCCGATGATCCCCTTGTGGTGCAAACTGGCTTTTTGGCGGGTGATCTGGGCGGCTTCGGGTCCCATGTACCGGACCACTTCCTTGTCGATCAGGGAAGCCTCGACCAGCACGTCAAGCCGCTGTTTTTGGCCGAAGTTGCAGAACGCGGTTATGTCCACCTGTCCGCCCGGCCAGTTTACTTCGCCGGCCAGCCGGCCATCGACGAACACGATGGCGTCGGTCGACACGCGCCGGAAATCCAGAAGCACCCGGCGCCCTTTCCAGGCATCTGGAATCTGGAGGTCCCGTTCATACCAGCCGCGGTCAATCTCACCTCTCCAGTTCTCGCCTCGCTTGGTTACCCCGGGCAGGAAGCCCCATGGCTTCCAGCTGCCGGGAACCCGGATGACACCCCAGTTCTCCGGCGTTTTCACCATGCCGTACGGCGCAAAACGCCATAAGCCGTTGAGGCAGATCGCCGCCCTGGCGGCCGATTCAATTTCGATCGGCTCGTCGCCCCACCCCAATTCGGAAGCCAACGGAGTGGTTCCGGCAACGGGAACCTCAGCTACTTTTTTTTTACGGAACTGTTTTCCGTCGATGCTCCCGATTCGTCGGTCAGAAGGGGTTCGACGACAAAATCATCGAAATCGGCGCTGCCGAGGGCATTGAAAATGGCGAAACTGAAAAAGGCCTTCCGAGCATCCTTCGGAAGATCCACAATCTTGGTGTACTCCTTCCACTCCGGGGCCGGGGTCTTCCAGATGAACGGATGATGATAGGTCCTCTTGCCGTTGACATCGTCGATGGCCAGGGCCAGCTTGCAGTCGTGCCACTTTTCTTTCGTGCCCGGCACGACAGCAGGAACCCTTGCCCGCACACTGATTTTAAGTTTCTTCCATTCCGGCTTGATCTCCACAGTCTGGTTGCAGACAGCCGAGGTCTCGTGACTTTCGTTTTTCAGGGAAAGATAGAACGTGCCATCCGCATGCTCCGTGACGGTGCAGTTCGCGCCGGCTTTCCAGAAGGGAATCCGTTGCCCTGCCACAACCGGCATCTCAAACCCGCCATTCTCGATCTGATTCGATGCCGTCCCCTGCTTTATGACGGTTTGCGGCGAGGCGGCTAGGGAACCATGGCCAAGAGCGGCGGCCAACACGAGGGCGACCGCCATACGTCCGGAAACAGTTCTGGGACTATGTTTCATATCAACTCACTCCTCCAATTTCTATTTATGTCTATTTCAGCTTGAAAACATTCTATTCAGGCCGGGTGTCTTTCTTGTCCCGAAGGAGCCTAATTCAGGCTTAATATCCCAAATGGGTTGGCTCTGAAGGAGCCCAATCCGAAATCACAGCCCGGTCGCATTGCGGAACGAATCGTTGCCGCCGGACGCATTGACCCTGTCCTGCCAGAAATACGTGCTGTACAGCAACGTGGCACTGACGCTGGAATACCCCAACTCGGTCGGCACCTGATGTCGGCTGCGGTTTTCGACATGTCCGTCCAGAAACGCCACGTTGGTCCTGCCGTTGTGCCGGAAATAGATGGCCTGTCCCGCAAAATTGAGATCGGTTGTCGTGCCAAGATCAGTTGCTATCAAAGTGCGATAGCCGGCATTCTCCGCATTGATCATCACCTTGGTGGGTTGCACCACCTGTTTGATCGGGATGCTTGGCGTCGATCTGGGAAGCCTGGAATTGTACCCATAGCTGGAAACATAGTTGATCGAGGCCACTTCCGTCGTTTTAGCCGGGCACGTGATCACACCAGGGATTTCCACTGTCGAGCTGACTGAGTTGTAGACGCTCGCCGGCTGGCCAAGCATGAAGAGCGGCAATTGTGCTCCGAGCTTCCATTGGTTGCCGCTGCTGCCGAGAGTAGTATAATCGTAGCGCGGATAGTACTCATAATCTTCGACATACAGAATCGTCGTTTGTCCGACTTGCTTGAGATTGCCCATGCAGGCAATGGACTGCGCCTTCTCCCGGGCTTTGCCAAGCGCCGGCAACAGCATGGCCGCCAGAATCGCTATGATCGCTATTACGACGAGAAGCTCGATTAGCGTGAAGCTGCTCCGGGTGTGCTTGGACTCGCTACTCATATCAGGCTCCTTTTTTGGTTATCGGTCCAACGTTTAATTCAAACAGACGCTGTCTTGGGGATCCACCAAACTTGGTTTCACAAAAACCGGTTCTTGATCATTATCTTCGCTAATCTGACGGACCAGCATACGCATGGCCTCGGCACCGTAATGCGCCATGCCAAAATCCAATAGCTTTGAAACCCCGACATCGGGATGGAAGGCCATCAACCGCCGCGTTTCGAGTGTGTCGGGCAGGACGATATCCAGGTCCCTTTCGCGATTATCTTCCATTCCGGCCAGCGTCTTGAACAACGTTTCCAACCGGTGACCGCCCACGGATGAGATCGCCGAAATGTGCTCGTCCTCGATCAACCCTTGGAGGGATTCGGTAATCTGCGCGGGAGTATCCAGTCTCCATTTCAGCAGTTGCTTGGCGCCGTTGGCGGCCATTTCGGATCCGAACGCCTCCTCAGTCGAGCCGCCAGATGTTACGGAGACAACTTTCCTGTGACCTTTCGAGAGAAAATACTGGGCCCGCATCTTCCCAAGACTCGACCGATCCATCGTCACATAATTGGTCTTTATGGGGGAAGAGCCCGGCAATTCAGCGTTGTATATAATGCAGCAAATACTAAGGTTGTCCCGTTTTGCCATTTCCGCGATGGCCGCATGCGAGCTTTCCGGCGGCTCAAACCAGATCAGACCCTCGAGATTGTACTGCTCGACAAGAGAGGGGATGTTCTTCAGATCGGGGGGAACGAGCAGGCGCCCGTGGAACCCCGCGTTATCCATTTCCCGCAGCAGCGCAACCAAAACCGACGTCTCCGGAAGGTAGGGGGCCGATTTGTAGCAATCCATCAGGATCCCGATTTCCGGCTTTCGGCGGCTCTTCGTGACATAATTGCGGCGCTTTACCGTGCTTATATAGCCTCCAGCCCGCAGCTCATCCAATGCCTTCCGCACCGAGCCCCGACTGGCCGACAACCGCTCGCACAGTTTCAACTCGGGCAACAGGCGACCCTCCTCGTCCGCATAGCCACGAAGGTTATCCCGCAAGGTGCTGCACACTTGTAGAAAAGACGTGTTTTGGGTCGCGATGTTCGTTGTCCCGCTCCTCATAAGGGTTAACAATAACCCAAGAATTGTCTACAATATTATGGACAATTCGCGATTTTCCAACGGTCAAACCGTTTTAGTGGCGGCACCCAAAGCCCTTCAGCAAAATATTTTGCCCACGGCCCGCCAGTCGTGCTGAAGTTCAAAAAAAACGCCCCGCCGGGGATGCCGGCGGGGCGTGGGTTGGTTCAGGCCAATCAGACCACGTAGGTGGAGGCGGCGGTGTCGCCGCCGCGGCCGGTCCAGTTGGTGTGGAAGAACTGGCCG
>JBFJXC010000185.1:0-7367 GCA_041623325.1 Lentisphaeria bacterium
GCGCCGAAAAGACAGCCAAGCCCGGCAGCCGCCGAGTTGACAGCCCGCTCCAGCCATTGGACCGGTGGTTACCGACCCCAAAACGCCAAAGGCCAAATGGCTTGGCGATGCTGTCACGGATCCAGGAAGAAGTTAATGGCATAGAAGGACAAGACAGTTGCAATGCCGTAGCATTGTAGTAGGGAGCGGTGGATCGTGGTTTGGCTTTGGAGGTACAAGAACGCAAATGAGCAGCAGAATATGAACCCCATTGCTACCATGCAGGCGATGAAAACCGCCAGCAGCGCCCTGCCTTCGGTGTTTCGAAGTAGAGATGGTAGAGCTATGATGCTTGTGCAAAAAACGAAGGGCCAGAAGATGTAGTGGGTAGGCCCCAACAATACGTACTTAATCAACAAGGCTGGGGCGCTCGGATGCCATGCGAATTTGTCAGAGAAGCTGGTGATTGTTTCAGACCAGTTTAGTGCTGTTCCTTGTTCGGAAGCAGGGACTGAAGGACGATGAGTCAGCTTGAAAACATACCAAGGCACCAGTGTGGTATAGCCAGCAAGGAAGAAGCATATCTTTTTGATTTTATGTTTTTGAAAAATGTTGATACGAATAAGTTCAGATGGTGTGTAAAGAAAGACAATGGCCATTATGAGGATCGCTGGCATGTAGATGAACAGGCCGTCGTTTTTTATCCAGCCTGTTGCGGCGGCCAGAAGCCCAGCTGGGAGCAGTCTTTTCTGCAGTAACATGGTGATGGAAGCCACGGCAAAGACTTCGATTGCAATGTCCGCATACCCGGACACGGCATGCCATGCGTTTAAAGGCAGGCAGGCGGCTACAAGGGCACTGGCGCACGACAGGCTGCGTTTCCGGGTCAATTGCCAGACGCTTTGCCAGATGATCGCGATAAGTGCAAAGAAGAATATCGGGCCGAAACTGCGAGCTATGATGTCGTTCCAGCCTCTATTGATCGTGGCGGTGGTAGCTTGCCATATTGGCAGGGCAAGCGGGTAATATGGGTTTTCCACTCCACCCATAAACACGGGAGAGGATGGATCAAAAGACCAGTTGATTCCACCAAAGAGCGCTCGCCCTTGCCTGGACCAGTGTCTTAGAGCATCCGAAAAGTTGACCGGAGTACGGATCAGGTTCCAGGTTATGAAGAAAGCTTTTTCAACAATGAAGGCAAAAAATATGCCCTCGTACCATTTGGGATGGAAAATGATGGGTTTGATAGGGATAAATCCATGCAGCTTGAAAACTAGGCTTGTTCCTGAATCCGTGACAAAAAGGCGGGAAAACACCTCTGGATAAGTGCATTACCTGTTGGGGTGCAGTATATTAGGGTTTATCACAACATCCAGCATCCGCAACACCCAACAGGTGAATGCATGATCAAGTTAAAGCGCACACACGAGCAGGTCAACAGCAACGGCGGGCAAGTGCTGGTAGGAGCCCTGCTGGACCGGTTCGGTTTCGATGCGGCTGTGGACGCGATCACCGTCGGGGACTACCCGAACCGCGCCTTGCCGACAAGTTCTTGTTTGCGTGCGTACGTCGGTCTTCTTGCCGAAGGGCGGACTGCCTTCGACGAAATCGAGGCCTTCCGGGATGACGCCTTGTTTCGGCAAGCGCTCGGGTTGAGCTGGGTGCCTTCTTCTCCGAGTCTGAGACAGCGTGTGACCGACGCGCAGGGCGCGCTGGACGGCGCGCTGTCCGAAGCAAACACCCGATTCCTGGCAGGTTGCTCGTTCGGCACCGTCTCCACCCGGTCTGGCGAGCGTGTTCCGGTAGATGTGGACGTGTCGTGCCTTGACAACTCGGGCAGCCGCAAGGAAGGCGTTGGAAGGACCTACCGGGGCTACGACGGCTTCGCTCCCATATTCGCCTACGTGGGCACCGATGGCTACATGCTGCTGAACGAACTCCGGCCGGGAACGCAGCACTGCCAGAACGGAACGCCGGAGTTCCTGCGGCGCTGCGTGTCCGCCGTGGAAGCGCTGGGTGCCGGGCGCGCGCTGTTCCGGCTTGATTCGGGCAACGATGCAGTCGAGAACCTGCGGTTGCTGCATGACCGGGCCGATTATGTGATTAAGCGCAATTTGCGGAAGGAGCCGCTGGAAGGATGGCTCCAGACTGCCAAGGCAGAGGGGGCCGCGACCTGTCCCCGGCCCGGGAAGACGGTCTGGCGCGGATCGGTCTGGTCCTGCTTCGAGGACGCCGACGGGCTTGAGACGCCGGTTCGCCAAGTGTTCGAGGTGACCGAACGCACGGTCGCCGCCGACGGCGCACAGCTGCTGCTGCCCGACCTGCAAGTGGACGTTTGGTTTACCAGTCTGGAGACCGAGACCCCGGAGGAGATCATCGCCCTGTATCACGACCACGGCACAAGCGAGCAGTTCCACAGCGAGTTCAAGGGCGAGATTGGGCTGGAACGCCTGCCCTCCGGCAAACTGGCGGCCAATCGCACAGTCATGCTGCTGGGAATGATCGCCTACAACGCGCTGCGTCGAATCGGCCAGGATGCGCTGCACGGTCCCGAATCGCTGCCCCTGCGTCGCGAAGTCTCGCGTCGGCGCATCCGCAAGGTCATCCAGGATATCGTCCGCTTCGCCTGCAAGTTCGTGCGCACCGCGCGCCAGATGTTCCTCAAGATCAGGCACGACAGCCCGTGGACGCCGGTTTTCGAGAGGCTGCATGCCGCATACATCGGGTAGCCTGGCCTGGTCCGCAGTTCGCGTTATCGTATCTGGCGACACCAAGTCGACCGCACCGTCATGCCCGGATCCGGCCCGCAGGGCTGGAATTACACAGAAAACTCACGTTCCCGGCGCCGAAAAGACAGCCAAGCCCGGCAGCCGCCGAGTTGACAGCCCGCTCCAGCCATTGGACCGGTGGTTACCGACCCCAAAACGCCAAAGGCCAAATGGCTTGGCGATGCTGTCACGGATCCAGGTTGTTCCTAGTAGCATCCCCAATGCTGTTAAGATGAAGGCGGTTTCAAGAGTCAATCCTGAAAAGAGTAGACAGCCCACCGTGATGGTCTCAAGGTAAAAACCCAGAAGGATGGCATGGGGTATCAATTCAGCTTTCGGTCGAGGTTTGTCGCATAAACACAAGAGGCTCCAGCCAGCCAATGCCATAAATAGAAGCTGAATTGCCAAACTTAGGATGGTTTTCATCATTGCAATTGTTTTCTGCGTGAGATCGAAATATGAGAACCGATTGGCTTGATCAAAATGTCTGCCTTGTCTGCTTGTGTACTGGGGAGAAAAGGGTGTTCGGCCAAGCAATATGCAAGGTGTTCTTGATAGAAGGGAGCTAATCCATTACTGGACCATGTTTCGTTTGTCATGACAATATGGCACTGATTGCCCACCGATTGGATGGATTTGACACTGCTAAGATAGGCATTGCGATCAGTTGATGCCATGATGCAAATGTCATCGTAGACTGTGAGGATCAAAGTCGGTATGAAGGCGGCAAGGAAGCCGGTAAGTAGAGTTTGGGGCAGCAGTAAAGTGCTCTTAAATGATGCCACAAGGGAAATGAGGAGGGCCATTGCCAATAGAATGGCTGTGGCACCATAGCCACACAGGGAGTGTCCGCGAAAGCCATTGACTGTGCCAGCCAGGTATTGCTCGGGGGTAGCGAAGATGGCTAAATTATCAGTCCACCGAGGTTTCTGAATGAGGACTGGTGCTTTAATCCCTCTTACGGCGACCTGTCGCGCTGTACCCCTCCATGAATTGCGATACTTGCGCAGGTCATAGGCATGGTTACCTGTTCGCGTGTGCAACATTACGGCATGCTTGCCGTTGTTTGAGTCGATCCATTCAATGGTGAATGCTTGCTCGCCTAGGGGGGCCTGGATTCGTACGATTTTATTGTCGAGACAGACATCCCGAGCTATTACAGAAATGTCGTCTGCGGCCACGTCTGGAGCTAGAGAATGGCAAACCAATAAGGCGGTTAGCCGAATCAACGACGCTCTATTGGAGACATGCATGAAGATATTCCCACACCCCAGACTTAAGTCGATTTCCCACGTAAAAGTTATACAGTACGGGCCTTTGGCTTTACTGCAAGGATATTATTGAATGAAAACCGCTAATGATGGGGCAGGCAGGATTTTAGTCATCGTGCCGGCTTATAATGAGGAGGGGGCGCTGGCCGGGAGTGTGGCGTCGTTGCTGGAGTACGCGCCGCCGGCGGATGTGCTGGTGGTGAACGATGGCTCGTCGGACGGGACGGGGCGGGTGGCGCGGCAGCTGGCGGTGGAGCATGGTCGGGTGAGGGTGGTGACCCTGCCGGTGAACAGCGGGATCGGGGCGGCCGTGCAGACGGGGCTGATGTACGCCGGTCGGCATGGCTACGATCTGGCGGTGCAGTTCGATGCGGACGGCCAGCACGATGCCGACTACCTGGCCGCGCTCTGCAAGCCGGTGGAGGCTGGCGAGGTGGATCTGTGCATCGGGTCGCGCTTTCTGGATTTGAGCCGGGCGGAGTTTAGGTCGACGCCGTTGCGGCGGCTGGGGATCCGTTTCTTTTCGCTGCTGATCACCCTGCTGTGCGGGGTGCGGGTTACGGATCCGACCAGCGGGTTCCGGGCCTACGGCCGCAAGGCCATCGAGTTGTTCTCTCGCACCTATCCTGATGACTATCCCGAGCCGGAGAGCGTGTTCTGGAGTGCGCGCAATGGCTTGCGCGTGGCGGAGGTGCCGGTCCGGATGTTCGAGCGCGCGGGTGGGGTCAGTTCGATTCGCTACTTGAACACGGCCTACTACATGATCAAGGTGACGGTGGCCATTGTGGTCGACCGGCTGCGGAGCAAGGAGGGTCTGGGCGAATGAATGCGGAACTGCTGATGGCGATTTGCGGAGGGCTGGTCTTCGTATTCACCACTTACTGGGTGAGTCGGCGGCAGCTGCGGGTGAAGTACGCCCTGATCTGGATGTTTCTGGCCTGCGTGATTCTAATCCTGGGTGCCTTTCCCAAAATCCTGATGGGGCTGGCGGCCTGGGCACGCCTGAGCTTTCCGGCCGCCGTGCTTTTTATCGCCCTGGGCCTGATCTATCTGTTCTGCTTTTCGGTCTCCATCTCGCTGTCCCGCCTTCATCAGCGCAATCTGCGTCTGACTCAAGAGCTGGCTCTGCTGGAGGAGCGCTTGGCGGAGGTGGAAGGACGGTGATTTGGGAATGTTGGACAAGGGCATCCCATATGAGGGGGCACCGCCGGACCAGTAAAGCGGGGCTCTGCCCCGGAGACCCCACCGGGGGGAATGATGGCCGCTTCGCGAGTGGTTTGATGTTGGGCGTTGAATGTTGTCGCTTTGGTTGCCATGCCCATAAGGGCTCGGCGACTAGCGGAACTGGCGTCCACCCCGCTGTTTGATCCGCACCGGTTTTGGAGTTTCCAGGTGAAGGGCGTACCATTGGTCGCCGAAGTTGGCGTTGGAGAAGCGGCGGACTCGCCCGTTGGCCAGGTGCTCCCAGTTGGCGGCCAGGGTTTCGTCTTCGGTTTTCTCCTTGGCCTCGGCCAGCAGGGCGACCGCCTCGTCGACTCGGTCTTGCTTGACCAGGATCCAGGAGTAGAGGGCGTAGAGCAGGATGCCCTTCTCGTTCTTGAAGCGGCGGATGCCGCGGCTGAAGGTCTTTTCCAGGGCTTCCATATCTTTGGCGGCATAAAGGCGGGCCATCTTGATGGCGACCACGAAGGGATCCATCAGCAGCGCTTTCTCCAGGTACTGGTCGGCCTTGCCGAAATCTTTGATCTGGAAGCAGAGTTGGGCCCGGAGCGTGTTGGCCTGGCGCTCGGCCAGCAGGTTCCATTTGTGCAGTTTCTGGATTGGCTCGAGTTGTTTGAGGGCGTTTCTAATCCCCTGGGCCTGTATCTGCTCAAGTTGCTGCTGCAGACCCTTGCCCGAACCCGACATGCGCGCCTGCATCAGGTTCATCTTGCGGCGCAAGGCCTCCTGATCCTTTTCGATCAGCGCCTGAACCCCCATGAAGATCGCTTCCAGGCGCTTCTTGGCCCACAGATTGATGAGGATCGCCGGGGTGATAAAACCCACGATGCCCAAAAAAACGGCCCAGCCGGTGCTGTCCAATACCATGCGGCCCGCGACCGCGCCGGCGGCGCTGCAGATCAATACGATGATCAGTGTTAACACCCTGTCTACTCCTGCGATTTCGGCTACTTTTCAAGTCTGTTTTCAATACGAGAGCCGCTAATATAGTGCGGGGACGGAATCTTGTCAGTGGGGAGGCGGTTTTTGCGTCGTTTCGTTTTCGGGAAACGGCGGTAGATTAGCCGCTTGTTCGATTGTGTGATGGTTTGCGAGAAAGCCCGATATGTCCAGCAGCACTTGCTTTGAATGTTACGAGCCGGATCTGGGTCCGGAACCGATCGCGGACAAACCCATTCTGGAGGCCACGCGGATATCCTGGCGCAACGGCCTGGTCGTGCGCTCGCCCAACTGGCTGGGCGATGTGTTGATGGTCATGCCCGCGGTGCGGCGCATGAAAACCTTCCTGCCGCAGCACTGCGGCCTTTTCGTGCTCTGCCGGCGGTCGCTCGCTCCCCTGTGGGAGGCGGCGGAGTGGGTGGACCAGGTCATTTGTATGGATGGGTCCAGGGTGTCGGGTGCCAGTGCCCGGCAGCTCAAGGAGGCGGGGGCGGGCGTGGCGGTGGTCATGCCCAACTCCTGGGGAGCGGCCTTCGATGTATTCGCCAAAGGCATTCCTCTGCGCCTGGGGCGCCGCGGGCGGGGCCGGAGGCTCCTGCTGACCCATGCTCTGCCTGAATGGCCGCGACCGACGGGGAAGGCTCATGTTCATCAACTCCGCCACTATCTGCAGCTGGCAAGCGCTTTCGGAAGGGTGCCATGGCGAGTGGACAATGCCCGGCTTGAGCTTCCCGGCTGGCAAGAAATCGCCAGCGATCTGGGCATGGGGTCAGAGCCGCCCTGGCTGGTGCTGGCGCCGGGGGCGGCCTACGGCCCGGCCAAGCAGTGGCCCATTGAACACTTCAGAGCGGTGGCGGAGTGGTGGAGCGGGCAGGGCGGGGCTGTCGCGGTGGTGGGGACGGCGGCGGACCGGCCCAACGCCGCCGTCATTCTTGAGGGGATGTCGGCGGCCCTGAATCTCGCCGGAAAGACCGATTTGAAGCAGCTGATGGCCGTGTTGAAGGCGGCCCGGTTTGTCGTGGCCAACGACAGCGGGGCCATGCACCTCGGTGCCGGCCTGGGATGCCAAGGCGTGGCCGTGTTTGGGTCCACCGATGCCGTGGCTACCGGGCCCATCGGGGGCCGCTGGGTTGTGCTAAGCGGGCAAGAGGCCTGTTCCCCATGTTTTCAACGGCGCTGCCCCAAGAAC
>JBFJXC010000186.1:0-7312 GCA_041623325.1 Lentisphaeria bacterium
CTGCCGAGGCGATCAAGCATCTGTCCCGTCTGCGTCTAGGGGCCACGATCGGACTTTTTCCACGCCTGGCGGTCAGACGACTGGACGCTCTTCTGGTTCAGCTGCAGCCGGGACACCTTCAGGCCAAGGCCGGAAAGGTGCTGCCCCCGGACCGGCGCGACGGGCTGCGGGCTGAGTATCTGAGGAAGCTGCTGGCCGATCCCGATTAGACTGGCCATGGCGATGCCCAGCCCCGGCCCAGAAAAAACCGAAAGGGAAACGATGGAAAACCATCCCTCCAGAATCGTCGGTCTGGACGCGTTTCGTCTGGTTGCCGCCTTCAGCGTGATCGCAATTCACGCTGGCCATTTTGAAGGTCTGAGCAGAGTGGCAGGAGTCGAATTGAAGTTGGCCGGGCGGTGGGCGGTCCCCTTCTTTTTTCTGGTTTCGGGTTATTTCGCGGCTGCTCATCTGCGGCGGGCACCTCAGCAGGTGGCGTTGCAAGCGGTCAAATCCTTCTGGGTTCTGATTGTCGGCAGCCTGTGTCTGGTGCCTTTGCTCATGATCAAGCTTGGCATGCTGGAGACGGTCAAAACCGTGCTTTCCATAGAAGTGGTCACCGGGGGGACCTATTTCCACCTGTGGTTTCTGAGCTCCTTGAGCGTTGGGTTGTTCGTTTTCTACGCCCTTCAGGTCTCTGGAATGCGCCGCGGCGCCGCGATGGCGGTACTCGTGAGTTTGCTTGTCCTGGTCGTCGATGCCTACTACCCTTCCTCCCGTCCTATGCCCCGCTTTGCCAGGTTCCTGATGTGCTTCCCATTCCTCTATTTCGGTATGTTCATCAACTGGAGAAAGATCTCCCTGCCACCCTGGCGGGCCGCCCTGCTTTCGATTTTTGGCTTCGCTCTCCAGAACCTTGAGGTCTTCGCCTTGGAAGCCTATTGTGGCAAGTCTCCCTACGGCTATGACTTTCTGGTGGGAACCATCCCTTTTTCCGTGGGGGCATTCCTGCTTTGCCTTGGGCTCCCTTACACACCATTGCTTGGCATGCTGTCCGCGCTGGGCCGGCGATACGCCTTGGGTATATACGTCTTTCACCCCTACGCCATCGACGTCGTCCGCGAAAATTGGCTGTGGAGCGATTGGCTGCTGAGCTTAACCATTGTGCCCGCAGCCTTCCTGTTGACCTTGGGCGCCTTGCGGGTGATTTTCTGGCTGATTCCCCATTTTGCGCTCATTATGGCCGGGAACCCCGAAGCCCTCCGGCAAGCCGACAAGCTGAACCCGCTGCCCGCGGCCTTGCCGCGGATGCGTCCCGGACAGTCCGCTTCCGGGTGTCCGTGAACCGGGATTGGCCCGCCCCCGAGCTTCGGGTGTCCGGTGTTGAAAAAAAAGGCGGACGGACCTGGAGGTCCGTCCGCCTAGGTGGCAAGCGCCGAGTGTCAGCCGATGGCTTCATGCCCGGTTTCGCCGGTGCGGATGCGGATGCATTCACCTAGGTCGAGCACGAAGATCTTGCCGTCGCCGATCTTGCCGGTGCGGGCGCCTTCGATAATGGCGTCGGTGGTCTGCTTGACGAAATCGTCGTTGACCGCGATCTCGATGCGTACCTTTTTGAGCAGATTGACTTCGTAGTCGACCCCGCGGTAGGATTCGTGGTAGCCCTTCTGCTGGCCGCAGCCCAGAGCATTGGTGATCGACATTTTGAAGATTTCGCGTTCGTAGAGAACCTTCTTGACCGCGTTGAGTCGCTCTGGCTGAATGTAGGCAACGATCAGTTTCATGATCCTATTCTCCTGCTGGTTGGCTGTTCTGCCGTAGTCCTTCCGGGGTGGGCCGTCCAGCGGGGCGTTGGTCCCCCCGCTGGCGGCTTGGGCTCGTGCTAGGTGGTGGTGAAAACCTGGAATCCGTCGTAGGCCTCCATGCCATGCTCGCCGATATCCAGGCCACGGAGCTCTTCGGACTCGCTGACCCGGATGCCCATAGTCTTCTTGAGAACCCAGAAGATGGCAAAGGCCGAGGCGAAACTCAGGGCGCCCGCGCCGACCACTCCCTTCAGCTGGGTGACGAACTGGAAGTCCTTGGCGAAAAGGCCGACGGCCAGGGTCCCCCAGGTGCCGCATACCAAGTGAACAGACAACGCGCCCACGGGATCGTCAAGTTTCAGGCGGTCGAAGGCCAGCACCGAGAAGACCACCAGCACCCCGGCGATGGCCCCGATGGCGATGGCCGAGGGGATGGAGACCACGTCGGCCCCGGCGGTGATGCCGACCAGGCCGGCCAGGCAGCCGTTCAGAACCATGGTCAGGTCAGGCTTCTCCTGGACCTTCCAGGAGGTGAACATGGCCGCGACGATCCCGGCGGCCGCGGCCAGGGTGGTGGTCACGAACACGTAGGAGACGGCACCGGCGTCCGCCGAGAGCACCGAACCGCCGTTGAAGCCGAACCAGCCCAGCCACAGCAGGAAAGCGCCGATGGTGGCTAGCGGCAGGTTGTGGCCCATGATCGGACGGATCTTGTCGCCGACGTATTTGCCTGTGCGCGGCCCCAGCAGCATCACACCGGCCAGGGCGCCCCAGCCGCCGACACTGTGCACGAAGGTGGAGCCGGCGAAATCGTGGAAGCCGATGCCGTCAAGCCAGCCTCCGCCCCAGCCCCAGGAGCCGATGATCGGGTAGGTGATGGCCACGTAGAGAGTGGAGAAGATCAGGAAGCTGTCCAGCTTGATGCGCTCGGCAACCGCGCCGGAGACGATGGTGGCCGCCGTGGCCGCGAACATGCCCTGGAACAGGAAGTCGGTCCAGTAGGTGTAGGCGCCGTCAGCATAGCCGATCAGACCGGCGGCCCCTTCCGGCGCACTGATTCCGAAGCCGGTGAAGCCGATGATCTTGCCCATGATCCAGCTGTCGCCCGGATACATCAGGTTGAAGCCGATCAGCGTGTAGGTCAGCAGCCCGATGGCCACGATCAAGGTGTTCTTGAACAGGATGTTCACCGTGTTCTTGGCCTGGGTCAGGCCCGTCTCCAGAGTGGCGAACCCCAGGTGCATGATGAATACCAGCGCCGTGGCCACCAGCATCCAAAGGTTGTTGACCGTGAACATCTCCGGCGACACCGCCGCCGCTTCCCCGGCCATGGCCGTGCCGCCTCCGGCCAGGACCAGGGCCGCCGCTCCTAACAGACCCATCTTCTTCATGAACGCGCTCCTTTGTTGTTTTTAGCTGGCGGAGACTTGGATGCCCCGGCACGTCGCCGGAACACGTCCGCATGCTTCAATTCTCAGAACGCCATATAAGAAATGACCGTGCCAATCAGGAGAGTATTGAGCGCAATGTGTTGAATATCAGTGTGTTGAGGGAGCTTGGCGACGGGGCGGGCTGTCCGGTCGGGCGGCACGGTTTGGTGTTTTGCTCGGCCGAATGGAACAGTATTGTGCCGGGCGGCACGGGCAGTGTGCCGTTTTTCAAGGGTCTACGGGAGAAGGGACGAGGAAAGTCCGGCGTTGCCGCCCGGGCCCATTGAGATTAGCCCGGAAACCCCGTTTTTCCACTGAGTGGCGCGAAAAAAGAGCTGTGCGGTTAGAAAGCTGAACATCAAGCCACATCGTGATGAGCAATTCGGCGGACTGGCCCCAAAATCGGGGGGCGCCCGTGGGGTAGGCCCGAGGAATCGTGTTCATCCTCCCAGCAGGAAGGCGATCACGCTGCCGACGTAGCCGGTCAGCCCGATGACCAAGGCAAGCGATGCCAGCAGGTAGCGGTGGCTGCGGCCGTTGCGCCGCCGGATCAGATGGGCGACGGTATCCTCGAAGCGGTCGGCCTTGTAGCGAGTTACCCAGCGCAGCTGCAGAGGCCCGCTGATCAACAGCAGCGCGGCGATCAGCACGAACCCCAACCCGAACACAATGGAATAGCGACAAAAGGCGCTGGCCGCGGCGATCTTGGGCCCGGAAAACCCAGTGATGGTCAGGCAGAGGGCGATCAGACTGAGCAGCATCTGGGCCCGCCCTTGGATCACCGTGTAGGCATCCGTCAGCCGGGCCAGCACCTCCCGGTCGCTGCCGTACAATTCACGCAGATACTCCACCTCTTCCCGAACCGTCAACTCGCGCATGTCCATGCCGATTCCTTCTGCTTGCTACATATTAGTCCGGCCTTTCTACCGTCGCGAAAAGTCATCGGCAAGAGCCGCCCTTTTTTTAGTCCGCTGGCCAGGGCACAACTGTTTGGAACTGTGCCGGTTTGGTCGAGTTTGGAAGGCTTCATGCTGCCCTGAATCCGTGAAAAAAGGAGGATATAGACACTAGCCAAACAGGTTAACGATGTACAAAATACAACAAGGTTCGGAAGACCTCAATTCGAATGGTGGAATTGCGCTGGCCGGATGAAAGCCCTTGGAAAATTCGATCATATGGTAATGGGCAACATCAAACCGGCCGGACTCGAAGCGGAACCGTTGTTTGTCATAGACGAAGTCACGGAGCGCCTCACTGACCACGACGGCCAGCTATTGCTCATTCCCGATCTGGAAGTTCCGTCCTGGTGGACCAACTTGAGCGAATGCGGGGAGGGCTGTATCAAGCTCCCCGCCGCGAGCCCGTCGTTAAGAATTAGGGCGCCAAGCGCTTTCTCGGAGGCGGCCCAGGAGCTTCATGCCCCGCGGCACTCGTACTCAACTCGCCAACGTCCCCCTTTGGCGGGTCCCTCCCGGCTGACCAGACCTCTGCCTTTCAACTGGGCCAGTTTGCGCTCGACGGTTCGGGCGGATACCCCGAGCACCTGGGCGACTCGCTTCGCGCTAATGCTCGGCTGTTGGCGGAGAAGAAGGCGTATTTTCTCCGACAATTTCTCCGCTATGTCGGAGAAAATGACGGAATCATGCGGACGGGGGCCAGTTCTCCGAATTGCTCAAAAGGGAATCGATCTCTTTTCATAATAGCGTAGTGATCCGGATTGGTTGCATCGTTCTGTTCTAGCACGTCTGCCATGGCCCGGCGGTTGTGGCCGAACACGGAAGGTCGGGCGGTTTTCCGCTTGGGACAGGCTATAGTTCAAGACTGACTGTCAACGACCGGTTCGCCGTCTTATGGCGGTGGTTCCAGACTTCCGGAGACCCGAGGCCCATGCCTGATCAGATTCGCATTATCGGTGCGCGCCAGCACAATTTGAAGAACATCGACGTGACCCTGCCGCGCGGAAAGATGATCGTGATCACGGGTTTGAGCGGCTCGGGCAAGTCCTCTCTGGCCTTCGACACCCTCTATGCCGAGGGTCAGCGGCGCTATGTGGAGAGTCTGTCGAACTACGCGCGGCAGTTTCTGGACCGCCTGCAGAAACCGGAGGTGGAGCGCATCGAGGGGTTGTCTCCGGCCATCGCCATCGAGCAGCGCAGCGCCGGCAGCAATCCTCGCTCCATCGTGGCCACCACCACCGAGATCTACGACTACCTGCGCCTGCTCTACGCCCACATCGGCTTGCCCCACTGCCCCAAATGCGGCGACCGCATCAGCGGCCAGAGTGCCGAGATGATCTGCGATCACCTGAAAGCCCTGCCCGGCGGCAGCCGCCTGATGATCCTGGCCCCCTACGCCGTCGGCAAGAAAGGCGAGCACAAAGACACCCTGGAGCGCATGCGGCGCGACGGCTTTGTGAGGGCGCGCATCGACAACCAGATCGTGGCCCTGGAGGATGACATTCAACTAGCCAAGACCAAGCGGCACACCCTGGAGGCGGTGGTGGACCGCTTGGTCAGCGATGCCACCAGCGCCTCGCGGTTGACCGACTCGGTGGAGCTGGCCCTGCGTCTGGGCGGCGGGGTTCTGATCTTGCTGGTAGAGGACACCAGTCAGCCGGGAGGCTGGCGGGAGGACGTGCTAAGCGAACACCTGGCCTGCGCCAAATGCGGGATCAGCTTTGGCGAGCTGCTGCCACGCAATTTCTCCTTCAACAGTCCCTACGGCGCCTGCCCCGCCTGCAACGGCCTGGGCAGCCAACTGGTCTTTATCCCCGAACTGGTGATCCCCGACCCCACCCTGTCCATCAGCAAGGGGGCCATTCCACTCTGGCGCAAGGGCATGCGCCGCATGATCATGTATCACAACCACCAGCTGCGATGCCTGGCCGAGCATTACGACTTCAGTCTCAGCACCCCCTGGCAGGAGTTGCCGGAGAAGATCCGCGGCGTCCTGCTCAACGGCAGCGGTAGCGAGGCTATCAGCTTCGACTTCAGGCGGGGCGGCCGCAAGCACGCCCTGGAACGACCCTTCGAGGGGATTCTGCCCAACCTGTTGCGCCGCTATCAGGAGACGGAAAGCGAAGCGGTCCGGGAGCGTCTGCAGGAATGCATGGGCCGGCAACTCTGCCCCGACTGCAAGGGGGCGCGGTTGCGCCCGGAAAGCTTGGCGGTGACCGTGCGCGATCTATCCATACACGAATTTTGCTCGCTGAGCATCGACCAGGCCTATGAGTTCATGGAGAATCTGAATCTTCAGGGCGAGGAGCTGGCCATTGCCGGGGAGATCGCCAAAGAAATTCGCGAGCGTCTGGGCTTCCTGAACTCGGTGGGTTTGCAGTACCTTAGCCTGAACCGCGAGAGCGGTACGCTGTCCGGCGGCGAGGCCCAGCGCATCCGCCTGGCCACCCAGCTGGGCAGCGGCCTGGTCGGCGTGCTCTATATTCTGGACGAACCCAGCATCGGCCTGCACCAGCGGGACAACGACCGCCTGCTGCTGACCCTGGAGAAGCTGCGGGACCTGGGCAACACCGTGGTGGTGGTCGAGCACGATTTGGACACCATCCGCCGGGCGGACTTTGTCGTCGACCTGGGTCCCGGAGCCGGCCGCCACGGCGGCTACCTAGTCAGTGCCGGAACCCCTGGGCAGGTCGAAGCCTGCCAGGAATCGCTCACCGGCCAGTTCCTGCGGGGAACCCGCCAGATTCCGATCCCCGGACAGCGGCTGGCCGGCAACGGCAAGAGTCTGGTGATCCGCCAGGCCGCCCAGCACAACCTCAAGACGGTCGACGTCAGCATCCCGCTGGGAACCTTCTGCTGCGTCACCGGCGTCTCCGGCTCGGGCAAGAGCACGCTGATCCAGGACATTCTGCAGAACGCCCTCAACCGCCACTTCGGCTTCAAAAGCCCGCCCCCCGGCCGACACCAGAAAATCGACGGTCTCAAGCATGTCGACAAGATGATCGTCATCGACCAGAGCCCCATCGGCCGGACCCCCCGCTCATATCCAGCCACCTATACCGACGCCTTCACCCTGATCCGCGATCTGTTCAGCAAAGTTCCCGACTCGAAGGTGCGCGGCTACAAGCCAGGGCGCTTCAGC
>JBFJXC010000187.1:0-7308 GCA_041623325.1 Lentisphaeria bacterium
GGCCGACCCTCAACGCCAAATTGCCAGCCAGCTGGCCGATTTCCTGCCGGATCAGCTCTCGGGGAACCAGATCGCGGACCTGGGCTGTGGCACCGGCTTCCTGACCGAGCAGCTGGCCTGGCGCTACCCTCACGCCTCCATCCTCGGGCTCGACCTCGCCGAGGGCATGATCCAGCACTGCCAGAAAAAATGGGCGGACACCCCTCGCATGCACTTTCATGTGGCCGACCTCGAAACCTATTGCTTCGAGTGTTCCTGGGATCTCATCGCCTCCAGTTGCGCCTTTCAGTGGCTTAGCGACAGCGCCGGAACCCTCGCGCGTTTGAGTGCATGCCTTAGCACCGGGGGCACTCTGGCCGCCTCCTTCCTGGTGGCCGGCACGCTCCACGAACTGGCCCATTCCAGCATCTCTCTTTTCGGTGCTCCCCTGCCGGGTTTGCTGTATGCAAGCAGCGAACAATATTGCCAGCAGATACGGCAAAGCGGCCTGAACATCACAACCCTACGTCAGCAGACCATTCAGACATTCTACCCCTCTGGCCTGGACGTTCTCCACTCATTCAAGGGAATCGGCGCAACCTTCCAGCATCAGACCGGCTACACTCCACTTTCGGCGGCCGAAACCAGAAAGCTGGTCCGAAACTACGAAAAGCAATTCAGGCAGGCCAACGGCATGTGCCCGGTCACCTACCAAGCCGCGTATATCGTGGCGGAGAAACCATGAACGGCAACGGCATCTTCATCACAGGCACCGGCACCGACGTCGGCAAGACTGTCATCACAGCCGGCATCCTCCGAACCCTCCGAGTCAACGGCATCGACGCTGTCCCCATGAAACCCGTGCAAAGCGGCGCGCCCCCCTACCCTAACGGTCTGCACCCCACCGATCTGCACTTCAGCCTAGATGCCGCCGGTCTTCACCCCTCGGACCGCGAGCTAGCCCTAATGGCCCCGTACATCTACGAACCGGCCTGCTCCCCTCATCTGGCCGGGCGACTGGCCGGCCGTCTCCCCGATTTCTCCCACATCCAAGCCTGCGTCTCCAACCTGCAGATGCGCCATCAAACGGTCCTGGTCGAAGGGGCCGGTGGGGTCATGGTACCCGTTAACGAATCCAAAACCATACTGGACCTGATGGTTCTTCTCGGTTTCCCGGTCGTACTGGTGGCCCGCAACAACCTTGGGACCATCAACCACACCTTGCTATCCATCCAGGCCATAAGGCTAGCTGGACTGGACATACTCGGCATCGTCTTCAACAACAGCGTTCCCCCAGATCCGGCCACCGCCTACATTCGCCGGGAAAATCCAGACGCCATCGCCAAGTTCGGCGGCGTCCCCATCCTCGGCCAGCTCCGGCACCTCCCCGGTCTAAACCCGACAGACCCCACCGTTTGGAATCATTTCAACGCCGATCTGCCCGGCCTCCAGGCCCGCCTGCGTCTCCAGCAGCCGGACACCCCTGGCAACCAATAGCGGACACCCCTTGCAATGACTGCCCAGGACATGCTCCAATTCGACCAGACCCACATCTGGCACCCTTACACCTCGGCCACAACTCCACTACCCGTCTATCCGGTCGCCGCCGCCCACGGCGTCCGTCTGAAACTTGCCGACGGCACCGAACTGATCGACGGCATGTCCTCTTGGTGGGCGGCCATCCACGGCTACAACCATCCAGTCCTGAATGCAGCCGCTAAACAGCAACTGGACGACATGGCCCACGTCATGTTCGGCGGCATCACCCACCGCCCCGCCGTTGAACTGGCAATGCTATTGATTGAAATGACGCCCGAACCCCTGCAAAAGGTTTTTTTCAGCGACTCCGGCTCGGTGTCAGTCGAGGTGGCCATCAAGATGGCTATCCAATACTGGCATGCCCAAGGCAAGCCGAATAAGCACAAGCTGCTGACCATCAGATCCGGCTATCACGGCGACACCTTCGCAGCCATGTCGGTCTGCGACCCGGTCACCGGCATGCACGATCTGTTCACCGGCATACTACCCCGACACTATTTCGCCGAAACACCAGCCTGCGGCTATGGAGAGAAATGGGACGATTCCTATATCCACGACTTCCGGACCCAGCTGAAAACCCATCACGGCGAAATTGCCGCTGTCATCCTGGAACCGATTGTCCAAGGTGCAGGCGGAATGCGATTCTATGCCGTCGAATATCTCCAGCAGGTTCGCGAATTGTGCAACCAATACAACGTGCTGCTGATTCTTGACGAAATCGCCACCGGCTTTGGACGCACCGGCTCCCTATTCGCCTGCAACCAAGCCAATGTCACACCTGACATCATGTGCGTAGGCAAGGCCTTGACCGGAGGCTACATGACCATGGCCGCAACCTTGACCACCAACCAAGTCGCCCGCGGTATTTCCAAAGCAGGCGGCGTTCTTATGCATGGGCCAACATTCATGGGCAACCCCCTGGCGTGCGCCATTGCCACTGCCAGCCTGAAGCTATTAAACAGCACACCCTGGCAGCAACGCGTACTTCGAATAGAACGTCAACTCAAGGAAGGATTAACCCCCTGCGCGAATTTGCCCCAGGTCGCCGACGTGCGAGTGCTCGGGGCCATCGGCGTCGTGGAGATGAAGAAACCAGTCGACATGGCCACCATGCAAAAGATGTTCGTTAGCCGGGGCGTCTGGATCCGTCCCTTCGGCAAGCTTGTCTATGCAATGCCTCCCTATATCATCACCGAAAGCGAACTGAACCACCTGACCGGGGCCATGGCGGCCGTCATTGCCGAGTCGACGCATGGCAACACAGAGAAAGACAATACTGCGAAAGCCTGAGCCCTCTAGCGGACACCCCTTGCAATTTTTCCTTGCAAAATCGAGAAAACGAGCCACGACTACGGAAACAGGAAGAGACGGGACGAATCAGACAAGCGACCAACAACAAAATCCACACCCTCGGATCTGAGCAGGGCCAGTTTCCGGGCCACGGCATCCCGGCCCCTGTCCCCGCAATAGCCGCCGAGCATCAGATTCGAGGAAATCACCCGATGGCAGGGCACCTGGGGAGCGAAGGGGTTATTGCGCAACGCCTGCCCCACGGCCTGGGCAGAGCGACACCCTATCCGAGTTGCGAGTGCCCCATACGTGGTCACGCACCCTCTCGGGATTTCCATGAGCGCTTCGTACACCCGGCGCTGAAAAGTCGTGATCATTCCGATCTCCACCGCTTTTTCCAAATCCATGTCCATCTTGTCAATACCCGTTCTAGGAGTAGGGCATGATACCACAGGCTTCCACGCAGGATTAAAAGGGAATGTCGCGATAAATCGCGTCAGCAAAAAATCACCCGACGGTGTTTTTTCAAGCTGTAAATCTTATCCCAAACCTTGGTTTCATTTGGCAAATGGCGCCTTTTGTACCCAAGCACCTTGCCGCTGGTTTCCAATACCTTTTCAACAAACTCCTGCGATCCGATGGCAATGCCCTTGGTGGCAAATGCTGTGCGTAGCATAAGGCGCTGAGGCCACTCCAGCGTCTCAACGCCGCCCTCTCCTAATATCAAGTCTCGAACTGTCGCCACATCAACTTGGCGGTGGCCGGGGGATTGCCCAAGCAAGAAATGCCGAAAACGGTCCCAGCAAATACGCATACATTCAGATTCTGAGCTCTTGAGAACCCGGCCCGGCAAACCCAACTCCCAGGCCATCAACTTGGCCAGTTTTATCTCACAAGGCTGCAGCTTGACACCGGCAACCCTCTGCGCATATCCGCACCAATGATAATGAGCCGGATCGGCCACGATGCGGGCACGGACGGGATTCAGCGTAATGTAAGCCATGGCCGCCGCGATCGTGTATTTTTCATCCAGCAAGACCGAATCAAAACGCCCTCCAAACAACTTGCCCCACCTCCCGGTCCGTTCGTTGTACCACTGCGTGAAACGCTGCTCAAGATTACCAACCACAAAACTCAAATCGTGGATTTTTCGATTATATTCATCCAACAGAGCATCGCCTGGGTCCCTCGGTTTTTTCAGCCGCTGTGTCAGCTGCCAGCGTTGCAGCACCATATCCCGCCCCATTGAAGGGACTGCGGGAATCTCGATAACCGCATGCCAATGGTTGTCCAGAATCACATAGTCCCAAAGCACATATGCATGCCGTCTCTGGCCCTCAACAAGCAACTTCTTGAAGTGTGCTTTCTCAACGTCCCCGAAAATAAAAGAGCCTCCAGTTATCCGGTTCGTGACGAGATAAAAGCTACTTTCTTGCGAAACGTCTGCCTTGACGCGGTTCTTATACATGACCATCCCTCCCGTACTGGCCCACGGCCTAAACTATTCCGCCGATTGACAAGGGGCAAGGTTGTCGAACCAAGCCCTTCAAGAGGATTTTCCTTTGGGGAAGGATGCAAGGGGTGTCCTTTACCGGGAACTGCCGAGAAAAATGCAAGGGGTGTCCGCTTTTGGCGAAAAGTAGGGCGGCGGTTGTTTGACTGAAGTTTGCAGGGCCAGATAGAGTAGAGCATTGAACGGTCAAAGGAGTTACTGGCACGTGTTTCGCGGGAAAAGAGTTGGACTGGCGCTGGGAAGCGGCTCGGGTCGCGGCTGGGCACACATCGGCGCGGCGAAGGCGCTGGAAGAGGCCGGCATCGGGGTGGACTGTGTGGCGGGAACCAGCATGGGAGCTTTGGTGGGGGCCTTCGTGGCCGCCAAACGCTTGGAGATCCTGGAGGCCTACGCGGAGACACTGGATTTGAAGCGGCTGCTGAAGTTGATCGATCTGGTTTTTCCCCACGCAGGCCTGCTGAACGGCCGGAAAGTCACGGACATCGTCTGTTCGATGTTGAGTTTCGAGCGGATCGAGGATCTCCCCCTGCCCTATTGCGCCGTGGCCACCTCTTTGGCCACCGGCCAGGAAGTCATTCTCAATGAGGGGGACATCATGGGAGCCGTTCGGGCCAGCATCTCGGTACCCGGCTTGTTCATTCCGTTCACAACCAACCACTGCCTCCTGGTCGATGGGGGCTTGGTCAACCCGGTTCCGGTCAGCGCCGTACGCGCCATGGGCGCCGAGTTGGTGATTGCGGTGGACCTGAACCACGAGATTGTCCTCAACAAAGAATCGAAAAACAGCCCTCCCTCCCGACCGGGCGGCTACTTGCAAAATGCCTTGAAACACTCATTGCAGGAGTCGAAAATAGTCGATGCCTTGCATCACAACCTCAAGCACATGGGAATCAGCTTCTGCCATTCGCCTCCCGCCATTCCGCAGACGCCGGAGCAACCCCACATCCGGGATGTCATGATGACCTCCGTTCTGATCCTTGAGAAGCATCTGACCGAGGCCCGCCTAGAACAGCATCCCGCCGATCTGCTGGTTAGGCCTCGCCTGGGGCATGTAGGCTTCGTGGAGTTCTACCGCAGCCAGGAAGCGATTGCCGAAGGCTACCGGGCCGCCAAAGAGACGCTCGATCAATGCCTAGCCGAATTCGGCTAGCCGTTCGATACCCGGCATGAAATAGGGATTTCGGATTTCCGGCAACGCGAAGGATCCAGCGCTGTTTGCACCCAAGTCTTGGCCCCCATGTTGCCATTGGCCGGGACCCATGCCATTGTAGGCACAGGCGGGAGACTGCCCCCGCTACAGCAGTAACCCAGCGTAACAATCGGAGGGAACGCCATGCATCCTGAAAAGCACCTAATCCTCGGAGTTCACATCACGGATCGGGTCCATCATGCCAGCCAAGTGCAAGATGTGCTCACCAAGTATGGCTGCCAAATCAAAACCCGCATCGGTCTGCATGATGTGGACGAGGCGAGCTGCTCGCCCAACGGCCTACTGCTCCTGGAAATGTTCGGCGATCACAGCGTCTGCGCCGAAGCGGCTGCCAAGCTCAACATGATCGAAGGGGTCGAGGTGCAGCAGATGCTGTTCGATCACGCCTGACGGAACCGGGCGGACAACGATGTCTCCCCCAAACGGGGAAGCCCACATCCTCTTGCTCGCCCAGCTTTTTTCGCCAAGGATCGGCGTGAACCCGCTTGCCTGACAGCCCTTGCTAAAGACGGCGGAAAAGTTCATTGCCCCGACCTAAGAATCACTGAGTATTCACAACCGCGCCGCCTACACCCGGCTAAAGGGCGAAGGCCTCGGTGTGAAGATGGGACCGGGGCACGCCGAGTGATCGCAAGGCGTCTCGGACCGCCTTCATCATACCCGGAGGCCCGCACAGCATGACCTGGTCGATGTCCTTTCCTTCCCCCAGCAGCGAGACCAGCAGATCCCGGTCGAGCCGTCCTTTCGGCCCCGGCCAGTCCGGATCTCGCGTCATCACGTGATGCACCTTCAGATTCGGAAGACGGGCTTGGAGAGCTTCCAGCTCTGCTGGGAACGCTATGTGGCGGGGCGTCCGATTGGACCAGATCAGGGTTACCGGGAGCGGGTCCTGCCGTTGCGCCATGTTGCGCAAGACGCTCAGCATGGGGGTGACGCCAATGCCACCGGCAATCAGGGTGAGACTCTGAACCTTTCCCATGAAGGCCGGGCCGAAGTGTCCATAGGGTCCGTCCAACTCGGCGACATCCCCAGCCTGCACGTTGCCGAGGGTGCGGGTGTAATCCCCGATTGCCTTGACGGTGAAGGTGATTCGTTGCGGGTCCGTAGCCCCCGAGGAGATGGTAAAGGGGTGCTGCTGCGGCACAATGCCTTCCCCGCGCAGTCGCAGAAAGGCGAACTGGCCCGGTAGGTGGACAAAGCCGGATCCAGACAACGGTCGGAGCGTGAGGTTGTACGTATCTAAGGCAACCATCTCCAAGGATTCGACGGCATAGGCGTTCCGGCGCAACCTGGCCGGCTTTGCCAGCTTGACCCAAACAAAGGTGGCGAGATACCCGGCCAGCAGAACAAGCCACAGCCCCTGAGGCCATCCGTGCCGCAGATTTGGCTCCAAGACCATCATGTGTGCAACCACCAGCACCGCCACCAGAAAAGCCCCGTCGTGCAAACGCCGCCAGGATTCGTAGGAGAGTTCCAGAAAGACGCGGTACAAGGCGGTAACCGCCACGATCCACAGTAGCAGCAAAGCTAGAGCACCCAGAAGTTCAGGCCACAATTGCCAGCGCAACGGCCCGACCTGCCGCATTCCGGATCCGTAAATAAAAAGCGGATGCAGCAAGGCCAGGCCAGTTACGGCGATTCCGCCGAGGCGGTGAGCCTTCATCAAGGCGGCGAAGCCAATAAACCGATCCAGGAACATGAAGCGCGCGGCCAGCACGAACTGGAGGAAAAGCAGAGTGGCCGCCAGCAATCCTAGGCTTCGGCCGATCCCGAGCAC
>JBFJXC010000188.1:0-7279 GCA_041623325.1 Lentisphaeria bacterium
CAGCAGCCTGCTCGGGCGGGGTGATAGCCACCACCGTCTCGGCGGCTTTCGCGGGGACGGGGGCGATCGTGGAGACGGCGGACTCTTCGGAGGCGATGCCTGGCAGGGTCACACTGGCCTCGGGCGCCGCCGCCGGCTTTTTGGTTTTGAGGCTTAATTTCGACGGGGTGGCTTGCGGGGCGGCCGTCGGCGCCTCGGACGAACTCTTGGCGACGGAAGCCGCCGGAGCCGGGGCCTTCGACGGGCTGACTGCAGCCTCGCCCTCCCCGGCGGGGGACTTGAATTTGGGGGCCGCAATCGGCGCCGGCTTCGCACTTGGCGACGGTCCTGCCTGGGCACCGGCGGCTTCTGTTGGGGCCGCCCCCGGCACCGGCCGGGGAATTTTCAGAGTCATCGTCGGCGGCGGCGCCTCGGCGGGAGGCTCGGCTTCGTCAGTCTTTTCCTGACTGACAGGGGCTTTGAGCTTGGCTGGGGTGGCGCTGACCGCTGGAGCTTTTGCTTTTGCCCCCGGGACCTGCAGCTTCACCGTATGGGTCTTGGCCGGCTTGGCTGCGGCCATGGCCTCGGCAGCCTCGGGCGAAAGTTCAGCCGCCTCCCCCGGAGGGGCAGGAGCAGCCGCGTCGGCTTTGGCGGCAATATTGCTCGTCGGAGTTTTGGGCTTGAGTCGCTGGGGCGGCGTTTTGGGCACGGCGGGCGCTTGCTCCGCCTGGGCGGGCCCGCTTGGAGGTTTCACCTCCGGAACAGGGGCCTGGCCCTCAGCCCCGGCAATTCGGATGGCCGGGCCGGGGCCCGTTTCGGTCTTGGCCGGCTTCTCCTTGAGGCTAATGGCCTGGCTGGCCGTCAGCACCTTGGACAGTTCCCGCTTCTTTTCCCTCACCACCTTCAGCCGCACCGTTTCGGTGGAGCGCCTGCCTGGCGTGGTGACCTGTGCCACGGTGGCGGTCTCCCCGGGTTTGGCCTCCGGGGTGATTCGCTTCAGCTGATTGATATTGGTGTCGCGCAGGCTCAGAGGGTCCTTGACCATGCCCGCTGGAGCGCCCCCGTTCGCGGGCGGCGGAACGGCCGGAATGGGACCGGTTTTGGTGGTTTCCCCGGCATCCTGGACAGGTGCCTCCTTCTTCTTTAGGGAAAGCTTGGTTCGGTGAGTGCTGCGCAGGTTCATACCCCTACCTATTTCTACAAGGAATTGATTTGACTGTACATAATATATGGTCAACTCCCCTCTTGCAACACCGCTCCGCCGGTTTGCCTAAGGACAGTGGCGCGCAGGGGTGGCGGCCGCGTTCGAAGGCGTTATATTAGCCGGCATTTTGTGTTTCGGCGGGATTCGCTGCGGTAGCGAATTGGTTCTTGGTCGCCTCCCCGGGATGGCCACTTCCGCCGATATACTTGATCCCCTGAATACTTCGGGCCGCCGCCTGCCGGGGACAGCAGAGCTGAAAAGGCGGCTGAGCTGGAAAAGTGTTTGCCAAGACGCAAAGGAGTACATCGTGGCAACTGTAGCTATCTCTGATCTGTTGAAAGCCGGGGTCCATTTCGGGCATCAGACCAAGCGCTGGAACCCCAAGATGAAGCCCTACATCTACGGGGCCCGCAACGGCATCACCATTTTCGACCTGACCTCGACCATGCGCCATCTGGCTGCGGCTTGCGAGTTCCTCCAGAACACCGTGGCCGACGGCGGCGAGATTCTTTTTGTTGGCTCCAAGCGTCAGGCCCAGGAGTTGATTCGCGAGGCGGGTCAGCGGACCGGCATGCACACGATGAGCGACCGCTGGCTGGGCGGCACCCTAACCAACAACACCATCGTCAAGACCCGTGTCAAGTACCTGGAAAAGCTTCGCAAGATGGAAGCCGACGGCGAATTCGAAGGCATGCCCAAGAAAGAAGTGGCCAACTTGCGTCGGGACGGCGCCAAGCTGGAGCGCACCCTGGGTGGCATTGTCGGGATGAAATCGCTCCCCGCCGCCCTAGTGGTGGTGGACGTCATGCGCGAGTCCATTGCGGTCAAGGAAGCGGCCAAGCTGGGCATTCCGGTGGTGGCCCTGGTCGACTCCAATTGCAACCCCGACCTGATCGACTACGTCGTTCCGGGCAATGATGACGCCCTGCGGGCCATCAAGGTGATCATGGATGCCTTCGTGGCCGCTATCGAAGCGGGCAATGTGATGCTCGGCAAGGAAGCTCCGGCCCAAAGGCAGGAACAGGACGACGTTTCAGACGAGACGGATTCCGAGTAGGTCCTGCAAGCGGCGCCGGCCGGGACCGGCGCCGGCTTATCCTGCACATCACTGAAGAACAGATGAGGTTTGAGAATGGCTGAAATTACAGCAAAGATGGTCAAGGATCTGCGCGAGAAGACTGGCGCGGGGATGATGGACTGCAAGAAGGCGCTGGCCGCCGCCAACGGCGACATTGAAGGCGCCATGGAGAACCTTCGCAAGGCCGGCGTAGCCAAGGCCGAAAAGAAATCCAGCCGCACGGCCAAGGAAGGCGTGATCGCCTGCCGCATCGAAGACGGCGTGGCCATCCTGGCCGAGGTCGTCTGCGAGACCGACTTTGTGGCCCGCAACGAAAAATTCCAGGCGTTGGTGGACGGGGTTATCGCCCATGCCTATAGCGACTACGACGTCGACGGCGACATCACCGCCCAGGTTTCCGAACAGAAGAAGGACGAACTGACCGCATTGGTCGCCAGCATCGGCGAGAACATGCAGATTCGTCGGGTAACCCGCTGGAAAAGCGACGGGCAGTTCGCCTCCTACATGCATATGGGCGGCAAGATCGGCGTGCTGGTGGACGTGGCCGGCGAAGCGGACGAGGCCATGAAGGCCGACATCGGCATGCATATCGCCGCCTTCAATCCGACCTATGTGCGTCCCGAGGAAGTGCCCGAGAGCGTGCTGGCCAAGGAGCGTGAGATCGCGGCGGCCCAGGTGGTCGGCCGGCCGGAGAACATGATCGAGAAGATTGTCTCCGGCAAGGTCAGCAAATGGTACAGCGAGGTCTGCCTGGTCAAGCAACCCTGGATCCGGGACGACAAGTCCTGCCTGGAAAAGGTTGCTCCCAAGCTGACGGTGCGCCGTTTCCTGCGCTGGCAGGTCGGCGAGGAGCTATAAGCCAGGCGTGGCGTCCGGCCACCGGCGGTTGGTTGAGTTGATGGGGCGATAGTCCACGGAGGCAGAATGGCCCGGAACGGAACAGCATACAAGCGAATTCTGCTCAAGCTCAGCGGCGAGGCGTTGAAAGCGCCCGGAGCGGAGTCTGGCATTGATGCGGAGGCGATCGCCGGAGTGGCCGAACGGATCCGCAAAGTCGTCGAATCCGGGGTCCAAGTTGCCCTGGTGGTCGGGGCCGGAAACATATTCCGCGGCCTGCCCGCCAGTCGCAACGGCATGGCCAGAGTGACGGCGGACTCGATGGGCATGATGGCCACGGTCATCAACGCCCTGGGGCTGCAGGACGCTTTGGAAGCGGCCGGAGTGCCCGCTCAGATCCAAACGCCATTCCCCATGCCGGGCATTGGCGAGGCCTTCGACCACCGCCGGGCGATCGCCCATCTCGAAACGGGAAGGGTCGTCATCTTTGCCGGCGGAACCGGGCACCCCTTCTTTACGACGGACACCACCGCCGCCCTGCGGGCCTGCGAGATCGGCGCGGACGCCATCTTCAAGGCGACCAAGGTGGACGGGGTCTACTCGGCCGATCCCCACAAGGATCCCCAGGCCCGGCGCTACAGCCAGCTGGCGTATACGGATGCCCTGCAGAAACGCCTGCAGGTGATGGACTCGAGCGCTTTTTCCCTGTGCATGGACAACGACATCCCCATTGTGGTCTTCAACTTCTCACGCCCCGGGGGCATCTCCCGGGCCCTGAGTGGAGATCTGGCCTCGGCCACCATTGTGGGGCACGGGGAGACGCTCGCAGAAACGGAATGAACGGAGCGCCCCGGCTTTCGGACCGAACCGGGGCGGGAGGCGGATAGGAAGGGTTGGCAACATGTCACTATCAATTAACACGCTGCTAGCGGACGCGGAAGCCAAAATGGCCAAGGCGATCGAGGCCATGAAACGGGATTTCTCGGCGGTACGCACCGGCAAGGCCTCTCCGGCGTTGGTCGAGGGCCTGATGGTGGATTACTACGGCAGTCAGACCCGGCTACGGGACCTGGCCGGAATCACCGCGCCCGAGCCGCGCATGCTGGTAATCCAGCCATGGGACCAGAGCGCCGTCAAGGCCATCGAAAAGGCGATCATCGCCTCCGAACTGGGAATCAGCCCGGTCAACGACGGCCGAGTCATCCGCCTGCCGATCCCCGAACTGAGCGAAGAACGCCGCAAGGACATGGCCAAGCAAGTCCGGACCCGCGCCGAAACGGCCCGCATCGAGGTGCGCAATATCCGGCGCGACGCCAACGACGTGGCCCGCAAAGCCCAGAAGAACTCGGAGATCACCGAGGACGACCTGGCTGATCTGAGCAAGGACATTCAAGCCCTTACCGACAAGGAAATCAAGGTGGTCGATGGGCTCATGGCCGACAAAGAACAGGAACTGATGCAGATCTGACAGGACAAGCGCGAGTGAAAAATCTTACCGGCCCGTTGGATATCCCGGGCCGGGGGGTTAAATTAAGGACTCTTCGCAAGGCGCGGTAGCCAAGTGGTAAGGCAGAGGTCTGCAAAACCTTTATTCACCGGTTCGAGTCCGGTCCGCGCCTCCACTCTTCCATTCGCACACCAACCTCCGGTCTTCCTTCTTCCACAAGTCGAAATACGAGATATGGCGAAAGCAAAAACGAAAGTGGCGGCCAACCCCGCGGCGGCGGCCAAGGCCGCGTCCGGCAAGCGGCAGCGCTCGGAAAGCAAGCAGGAGAACACCCCGGTTGACCCCATGAGTCAGTGCGTGGCGTTTTGCCAGGAACAACGCTGGCGCGAGGCAACCGACCTGTTCATCCAAATGTGCGACAAGGCCGCCAAAGATGGCAACCAGGCCATGCACGACAGCCTGAGCGCGGCACGCCTGAAGGTCGAATATTCACTGCGGCGCCAAATGGCCGCCTCCCTGATTCACGGTGCCAAACAAATGTTAGCAAAGGAGTTCTTACTGGATGTTGGGGAATAACAAACCGCTCGAGGGAGTGGATTTAGCCAAAGTGTTTGCCGCCATGGTCGGCGATCTCCCTTGGACAAGCCTGAAAGCCTTCATCCAGACCAACAGCCAGCTGGCGAAGATGGCGACCATTGGCGGCCACCGCATGGAGGTCAAACGCCGCAACCGCTTGGAAAAGATCGTTTGCCGGGAGGCCGAGAAGGACGGCTACGCCGCCTCCTTTGCCAACGGGGTTTTCGCCTACTGGTATCCCGTGCATGAACAGCTCCACAAGCGACTGGAAGACTATTTCCATTCCGACGAGTACAAGGCCTATCGCCAAGAGCACGATCTTGCCGACGACTGCTACGTCCTGTCTGACGAGAAATTCAAACAATTTTTCCTGGCCGAAGAGTTGGAGCAGTGGCGGATTCTACTTTGCTTCAGCCCGCTTCAGTTCACGGACAAACAGGCCGGGACCGTGCTCGACGGCGCCGGCGAAAACCCCGACCTTCTCCAGAAGGTTCAGGATCTGGAAGCGGCGGTCGAACAATACAAGAAACGCAGCGACTTGGCCGCGGCTGACATGGAGCGCGCCCGCCAGGAGCAGCAGAAGGCCAGTTCCGAAGCCCAGGAACTGCGCAAGCTCCGGCGCGAGCTGACCAAGGAATGCGAAAGCCTGCGGGCCAAGTTCGAGACCTCTCAAGCCGACAACCGCAAGCTTCGCTCCACCCTCGACGAAAAACACGAGGAGGTTCAGCAGAAGCACGAAGAGATCAGCGCCCGCAGCGAGCTGGAAATCAGCCGGGCGGCTAGCGATCGCAAACGTCTTCAAGCCGAGTTGGACGACTGGCGCGGCAAGTACGAGCAGCAACGTGCCAACAATCGGCGACTCCGGGAGGAATTGGCCCAGGCCAACGGAAAGCTGGAGGAAGAGGCGGAACGTGTCCAGGCTGCCCAGCAGCGGGTCGAATACCTCAGCTCCTTCGCCGATTTGGTGTTGGATCGCATTGACTGGCCCAAAGTGGGGGCCCAGATGAAACTGACCCCGACGCTTCGCCGCCAGTTCAACAGCCTGATCCGCAAACTGGATTACGAAGAAGACGGATCCCTGACGCTGGAAGGCACCCTGACCGAATTCTGGAACAAGCTGCAGGCCAAGGAAAAAGCGCTGATCGAAGCGGTTGCCCAAAGCAACACCCAGGAAGTGGTCACCGGCGATGTCAGCGCCTTCTGGCAGGGCCTGACCGACAGCTTCGAGGACGTGGTCATCGGCCTGGAGGGCCGCACGGTCATGGTTCGCATGCTCCAGGATATCTTCTATCAGGTTCTGGAAGCCGAGGACTTGGAAGTTCCCAAGATTCCTCAGAAGGCCAATAGCCGCCGGTAGGAGGTCGCCCGGCAAAATCCTGCGGCAGGACTTGCACTGGACGGAGTCGGTTGTAACTTATGCCTCGTTTTGAGGGCGATTAGCTCAGTTGGTTAGAGCGCTTGCTCGACACGCAAGAGGTCACTGGTTCGAATCCAGTATCGCCCACCATTCTTCCCACCCCGTTGGCTGACCGGCCAACGGGGTTTTTCGTACCGACGCGAGGCAGGAGCGGCCAGCTTGCCATTCCCTCTGGATTTGCCCCGTCAGGGCCCGCGGGTGTATGGTTAAGTAACACTTCGGGACTCCCTTTTACCCCTGTTCGTTTTTCTCGCGGCTAGCAAGATCTGGGGAGTTCCGGAGCGGGAGACTCGGGGAGGTGCGAGATCTCCCCGGTACGTGTAACGCGAACTCAGAGCTAGGAGGGCGTTGCCATGAAGACGGCAATTCTATTACTAGGTGCATGCGTATGGTGGATCGTCGGGGCCACGACCCTGGCCGGCGATCATCCCCGTGCCGAGCATCCCACAAGCCCCGTCTCCGAAATGATGGGCACACAACAGACCATGATGGCCGAGGAGGAGCCACGGGAGCATGCGACCCTGCGCGCCAGTGAGCTCATCGGCTTCAAGGTGAGAAATGACAAGGGAGAATTCCTAGGGCAGATCACGGACCTGGTCATCGACGCCAAAAAGGGGCACATCGCCTACGCGGTCCTCTCCCATGGCGGCGTCATCGGGTTTGGCGGCAAGCTGTTCGCCATCCCGTTCGACAAGCTGGACCTCGATGCCCAAGGCAAGAGTGCCGTTCTGGACCTGAGCC
>JBFJXC010000189.1:0-7264 GCA_041623325.1 Lentisphaeria bacterium
ATCGTGATCGGGGTCGATGGGCATGTGGAGGCCGGTCAATTCTCGGTGGTGCAGAGAAAACCGACATCAGAACCCTGAACCACAGGACTCCATATTCGATCACGAGCGCGATTACGAGCGCGATTACGAGCGCGATTACGAAGGTTCTGGAACCCGAAACCGATGGCGTTCAATTTTACAGCGACGCAAGCTTGCAGCACTGAGCTCTGGTGTCCGTTTTGCCGACGTCCTGTGCTGAACGTTCGCCCTTATCTTCCCAGCTTATTAATAAAGAAAGCCGAACAGGTAGAGTGGCAAAGCATTTGGAGATGCATGGAGAATGTCGTCCTTGACGATGAAGGATACCCCAGGAACATCCTTGAGCTGTCTCCGCCCCTTGCGCTTTCCGCCAATCTCGAAGACGATGCCATCGACCTGAAAGTCGCCGCTGCTTTTGCTATAGGCTACTTTTTTGCCGCCGTTCTCCAATGCTGAGAAGAAGAACAATTCCCGTTGCGTTCCAATAGGCTGCCCCCGAGTCCCCCGATCTGGGCAGGCTCTTACTCCGATGCGAAATACACCATGCTTGCCTTCTTAAACTCACGGCGGGAGAACAGGATTCGGTAATCAGCCACGCCAGCCTGGGTTGCTATGTGGCGAATGCAGTTGCGGACATGCTCCTTCTGGCGGGCGTGGGCCATGGCGTACAGGTTGTATGGCCAACGGGGCGCACGCGGCCGTTCGTAGCAGTGGCTGATCTCGGTCCGGCTTGAAAGGAGCGTCCCGATCTCCTCAGTCTGTTCATCCGGAACATTCCAGACGGACATCCCGTTCGCTGTGAAACCGGCGGAGTAATGTCGGATTATTGCTCCGAAGCGGCGCATGAGTCCGTTTCTGCAGTAGCCATGGAGGCGTTCCAGCAGCTCGTCGCGGGGTATTCCCAGCTCCCCGGCCATGTCGGTGAATGGAGTTCTCCCCGTACCGATGTCGCCACAAGTTCGGGCGATCAGCCTCTTGTCCACGAGTTCGAGCCGCGATGTCCTCATGTGGTTTGGATGTGGGGAGTGCTTGTGGTCAGACTGATGGCCGGCCACTCCTTCAACAAACGGAAATCGGACCCGTAGCTTGAAAGTCTGCAACGCCGGCAGGATGTGGATCTCGTGAACGTCCTGGAGCAGCGCTACCTCGGCCACCAACTCCTGGATGCGCTCCGGGCTCGGAGCAATCACGGTGAACCAGAGGTTGAGTCGGCCTTCTCGTTCGTAGTTGTGGGTGACATTCGGAAAACTGCCAGCTCGCAAAGCCACAGCCTCGAGTCGTTCCGGGGCGACAGCCGCCGCAATCAAGGATGTGGAGTACCCTAATCTAGCGGGAACGTAGGAGCCGCCTATTCGTCGGATGATGCCTGCATGGCGCAGTCCCAGAACGGTTTGGTGCACACGCTCTGGCGGCAGGTCAAGCTCTCTCCCCAGCTGTGTGTAGGGATTGTTGGCCAGCGGAAAATGCGACTGAATCAGGTCAAGCACTCGCCGACTGTCCTGCGAGAGGGTTGCCTCGGAGATCATGTTGACCCTTCTGCCTCGACGATCGGCAAAGCATGCTCGGCATTTCGGGGGGAGAGTGGGTAAGAACAGTCCGGGTCCGCCCAAAGATAGTCACCCGTCTCTGCGTACGCTCTGGCCCGGCATCCTTGACACAAGCGCTTGAATCTGCATATGCCGCACGTGCCCTTTAGCAGTCCGGGATCCCGCAATTCCTGGAACACAGGCGCTCCGCGCCAAATGTCCGCAAACGCTTGGCTCCGGACGTTGCCGACTTGCAGCGGAAGATACCCGCAGGGCTGCACGTAGCCGTGCCGGGAGACGAAGCAAACGGAAGATCCAGCCAAGCATCCGCGCGTGACAGCGTGCATGCCATGGGCTCCAGTGGGGGCAGCGGTTCCTGTATTGCGGCTCATCTGGTGCATGATCCGGTAGTATTGGGGGGCACAGGTGGCTTTGATATGGAGTTTGCCGTCAAGCTCGGTTGAGCGTTGATGAAGCCACCTCAGGGCTTGCTCGACGCGCTCAGGCGCCAGCCGCTCGTGGGTATCAATCTCCGCGCCGCATCCGACTGGGACCAGCATGAATAGGTGGAAGGCGTCCGCTCCACGAGTCAGCGCCAGTTGCAGCAGATCCTCCAACTGGGAATCGTTGTGCCGAGCCACGGTTACGTTGATTTGCAGGGACATGCCTGCACGATGGAGCGCGTCGTACCCCCGCAGTGCGGCCGCGAAACTGCCTGTTTGGCCACGGAAACGGTCGTGTGCCGCGGCGGCGGCACCATCAATGCTGACGCTGACTCTCTTTATTCCCGATGCTACAATGCGTTTGGCGGTAGCGTCATCGATTAGCGTCCCGTTTGTGGCCAATGCCACGCGCGAGAACAATTTGGTGCACGTTTCAGCCACTGTGAAGAAGTCAGGATGCATTAGCGGCTCGCCGCCGGTCAGGATGAGAATCGGGTCCCCGGCTGCGCGGATGTCGCCAGCGGTCTGAAGCAGTTCTTGAGTGTTCAATTCACCGGAATCGGGTTGCTTCTGTGCCTCGCCCCGGCAGTGGCGGCAGTGGAGATTGCACTGAGCCGTCAGTTCCCAGAAGACCAGGCGGAGACTGGGGGCGTGGCTAGGGGGAGCCGTCACGATGCCCTCCTTATGGCGGGATGTTTGGTCATGCTGGTCATGCCCTCTCTTTCAGCAGCTTCGGGTTGGCGTGGAGACTCATCGTTGAATCTCCTCGTCGGTCAGATAGCAGGCGGGGTCCCAGCCCCGCATGTCGTTGCTGACGGCCTCGGACCGGGCCCGCAGGTTGCCGTTGCAGGCCAGCCGCGGGCTCAACGGTCCCACAGTAGAGTCTCGATACGCCGATCATCGAGTGTACATAGACGGCATTGTTCCGATCAGGCTAGGTCGAAGCGATCGAGGTTCATCACTTTGTTCCACGCCGCCACGAAGTCACTCACGAACTTCTTCTGCGAGTCATCGCACGCATAGACCTCGGCCAGGGCTCGGAGCTGGGAGTTCGAGCCGAAGATGAGATCCACTCGCGTGCCGGTCCATTTGGGTTTGCCTGTTGCGCGATCAAGCCCCTTGAATACGGCACCGTCTTCAGAAATCGGCTTCCATTCCGTGCCCATATCGAGCAGGTTCACGAAGAAGTCGTTGGTGAGGGCTCCCGGCCGGTCGGAGAACACTCCGTGTGGGGAACCGCCGACGTTTGCACCCAGCACGCGCAGGCCGCCCACAAGGACCGTCAACTCGGGTGCCGTCAGATTCAGCAACTGTGCCTTGTCGACCAGCAGGTGTTCGGACTCTATGCTGAATTTGGTCTTCTGGTAGTTGCGGAACCCGTCCGCCGCCGGTTCGAGCATGGCAAACGATTCCACATCGGTCTGGTCCTGAGTCGCATCCGTGCGTCCTGGAGCGAAGGGGACCGTCACATCATGCCCGGCAGCTTTCGCAGCAGCCTCTACTCCTGCGCAACCTCCCAGCACGATCATATCGGCCAGAGATACCTTTTTCCCGTCCGACTGTGCGTTGTTGAATTCCTTTTGGATGGTTTCCAGGCTCAGTAGCACGGTTGCCAGCTGAGCTGGCTGGTTGACCTCCCAATCTTTTTGCGGCGCAAGCCGAATGCGCGCCCCGTTCGCACCGCCGCGTTTGTCGGAGCCGCGGAACGTCGACGCCGAGGCCCAGGCGGTCGAGACCAGTTGGGATGTGGACAGACCCGAGGCAAGGATTTTCGCCTTCAGGTCTGCAACGTCCCGGGCGTCGATCAGCTCATGGTCGACGGCGGGCACCGGATCCTGCCAGATCAGGTCCTCAGCAGGCACCTCCGGGCCGAGATAGCGCGACTTCGGCCCCATGTCCCGGTGTGTGAGCTTGAACCAAGCCCTGGCGAAGGCATCCTGGAACTCTTCGGGGTTCGCCAAGTAGCGTCGCGCGATCTTCTCGTAGATCGGATCGAACTTGAGGGCAAGGTCCGCCGTGGTCATCATCGGACGGTGTTGCTGGGACGGGGCGTGGGCAGCGACGCTCAGGTCCTCATCGGCCACGTCCTTGGCCAGCCACTGATGCGCGCCGGCCGGGCTCTCGACCAGCTCGTACTCATAGCCGAAAAGCACGTTGAGGTAGCCCATGTCCCATTTTGTCGGGTTGGGCTTCCAAGCGCCCTCGATGCCGCTGCTGATGGTGTCCCCACCCTTGCCACTGCCGAAGCTGCTTTTCCAGCCGAGCCCCATTTCTTCGATGGGGGCGGCTTCTGGTTCAGGCCCCACATGGGTGGCTGGACCGGCACCATGGCACTTGCCGAATGTGTGTCCGCCAGCCACGAGCGCAACCGTCTCCTCGTCGTTCATGGCCATGCGCGCGAAGGTCACGCGGATATCATGGGCCGAGGCCACCGGATCAGGATTCCCGTCCGGACCCTCAGGATTCACGTAGATCAAGCCCATTTGGACAGCGGCTAGGGGATTTTCGAGATCCCGATCCCCGGAATAGCGGCTGTCGGGCTTCTCGCTCGTGGCGAGCCATTCTTTTTCAGCCCCCCAGTAGACTTCCTCTTCCGGTTCCCAGATGTCCTCGCGTCCCCCGCCGAAGCCAAAGGTCTGGAAGCCCATTGACTCCAGAGCGCAATTTCCGGCGAGAATCATGAGGTCGGCCCAGGAGAGCTTTCGGCCATATTTCTGTTTGATCGGCCAGAGCAGCCGACGCGCTTTGTCGAGGTTGACGTTGTCCGGCCAGCTGTTGATCGGAGCGAATCGCTGGTTGCCGGTGCCTCCGCCTCCCCGACCGTCAGATATGCGGTACGTGCCCGCGCTATGCCACGCCATCCGGATGAGGAGAGGTCCGTAGTGACCCCAGTCAGCCGGCCACCATTCCTGCGAGTTGGTCATCAGTGCATAGAGATCCTTCTTGACGGCTGCCAGGTCGAGCGTTTTGAACTCTTCCGCGTAGTTAAAGTTCTTGCCCAGTGGACTGCTTATGGGCGGGTTCTGATGGAGGATCTTCAGATTCAGCTGGTTTGGCCACCAATCCCGGGTGGACATGCCTTTGCTGGCTGGGTGTACCTTGGTCTTGCCGGTTACCGGACACTTGCCTTCGTTACTCATTTTGGTTCCCTCCACTGTCCTTGGTGCGTGTTTCGTAGGTTTACGTCAAGTCGGACCACATCGGTTATGGAATTCTGGTCAAATCATAGGCCTATATGCTCCTTGGCTGGTCTAGTTAAGCGGGGTGTAGCGCTGTTTTTCGGACCGGTTGTTTGCAGCAGTTGTGGTTTGGTGGGCGCACGGGGAGCCAAGGGCAGCGCACCGCTGGAACCCGCTGGTTGGGCCGTCTTGAGATAGACAAGATGCAATGTCACACCCGCAGCGACCGTGGCCAGCAGCAGTCGCATCCACCAGGAGTCTGTCGCCGTGAGGGCAGAACATCCGATCACCCCCCAGAGCAACGTCAGCACAATCACCTTTGCGCGTAGCGTCATGGCACGGTGGTCACGATAGTTGCGGATGTATCCACCCACCCATCTCTGATGAATTAGCCAGGAATACAGGCGGTCCGAGCTGCGGATGAAGCAGGCGGCCGCTAGCAATAGGAATGGCGTGGTCGGGAGCAACGGAACCACAACCCCGATACCCCCCAGGACCAGTGCGCAGACGCCCACCGCGATCAGAAACCACCTTATGATCGGCAAACGTCCCATTGAGCATGTTTAAGGGGCGTGACTATACCCCTTCCCCTCTCATCGGCTGATAGGAACTTGCTTTCCCGCGCTGAAAATGAAGATAGAGCAAGCTGAAGGTGAAAGCAAGGAATCTGAGAGAAATGTAGCAGCTGGCTCCACCATGGTGGTACATAGTGGGAAATCACATTTTTGCGGCGAAAGAATTCGGTGCAGTCCGATGTGGAACAGGCCCCATAGCGGTGGAAGCGCCAATTGCATCCCGCACTTCCTGGTCGGAAAGCCGGTAGACTAGAATGGAATAACCGACTTTGGCATCGGGCTTTCGCTCTCGCAGGTACGAACAAAGCTTGGCAAAGCGCAGCTGGTCAAAGCCCTTGATCCGCATGCCCCACTCGTTGGCATTGATTGCCTTCGGGTTGGCTGCTTTGCCGAGCATCTCGATCTCGTCTCTGGCCTTGGCAAAATAAAGTTCATTCTGCTTGTCCCATACGGCTAGGCTGGGAATGTAAACCATCTGCAGCATGGTCGCGCTGATGCAGTATATCCCCTCCTGAAGACTGAACAGCTCTTTTCCGAAGTCGGCGTAAATGCCCGGAAGGACTTTGGCGTCAATACCGAAGTGCTCGATGGGTGTGGTGCCAAAATAGGAGAGGTAGACCCGCTCTCCCGACTTATTGTTTTGTCCGAGCCACTTGGCCATCAAATCCCAGTCCTGCCCCCAGTCCAAAGAGCTGTCCACGAGGTGGTGATAGCCATTGTTTGGTCCACCGGCCAGCGGATTGAAATAGGCAAGGTAATGAGGGTGAATATGCCAGTTTTCCCCCGCAAGCCAGAGCAGCGCGAGAATAACTCCTCGATTTTTCCAGCACTTTAGCGAATGGCCATTTCTGGCTAGTACTCCGGCACTGATGAACGCCACCGGGTAAAGTGGCAGAATATGGCGGAGTCCTATATTGATTTTTGCGGTAACGGCAAAAAAGAGATAGCCGGAAAACAAAACCGCAAGCGGCGTCAGAGAATAGAAAAAGTCCTGTCTGTCCGGTCTTCGGATGCAGTAGAACAGTGTGGCGATGGTCAGGGCAAGCAGCACGATCACAGGCAGCGGCGTCTTGATCAGAGCCGCATAGGGGAAGAAATACCACCAGCCTGTCTGACTGTAGCGGCCGTTGGCAAACGCCTGTCTTTCTCGGGTTGTCTCAAAGGTGTAGACAAAGCCGTAGACATACGCCTCCGGCAATAATTTGCATTCATGGGCGAAAACTGCCGCCTTGGTCACCGCACTGTCTTTCGTGCCCCAATACCGCCACGCAGCATCATAGTATTGCCGCGCCCCGGATGCATCTTCTCTGACCATTGAATGGCGAAATCCGTATGAAAACCAGATCAGGGCGAAAATCACAGCACCGTGGACCAATCCAGCCATAACCAGGGCGGTCAATTGCCGCCAGGGATCTGACAGGACAGCCACACGGCCAAAGAATTCAACTTTCAGAGGTCTGCGGGACAGCAGACGGACCCCCAGCATGGCCATGAAAAGGGGAACGCTTAGTGCCGCGGAGAAC
>JBFJXC010000190.1:0-7203 GCA_041623325.1 Lentisphaeria bacterium
CCTCCCCCGCCCACACCGCTTACGTGGCCGTCCAGGACTTCGAGGCCATGGCCAGCCAGGCCGTGAAAACCCTACTGGAAATGACCGAGTCCGGCCGCTGGCCAACCCAACCCGTCAAACATGTCCCCATCCGCGACTACCTCACCGTCCAGACAGTCCCTTGATCCACCTTCTCCTTGATCCTGAGGCGGCTTGGGGGTCAGTCCTCCGAATTGCTCACAAGGGGTTGATTTCCCCCTCAAGCGGGCGCGCCCCCCCCAAAAAAAAGCCAACATTAGGCCCTGGACTTTTTGGCAAACCTAGGGCCCATTGGGCACAAGCCGATTCAATCATCTGCGAGATTGCCATTTCAGGGGGTATTGCTCAGACAGGATTCAGCTTGACAGGGCCACTATTGCCTGCGATCAGGGACTCCAAAAGTGCAATTTCATTGCGGAGTTCGGCGGAGTTGGCCAGCTGTCTATTGAAGCGCTGCCGGGCACTGTCCAGTCCGCTTATACTGATGGGACCAAGGCTTCGGGCCAATTCATTGAGGGTGTGTTGGCTGCGGCAGTAAACCGCTGCCAGATATAGAAGCACTTGCCGGGGCAGGTTCCGCTTGTTCGGTTGCAGCAGGCTTTCTCGACTGCAATGATAGTGACCTACCACAATGGAGATGACCTCGCCGAGACTGTGCGATCCGCGCAAGGCGCGTTGTTGGATGCTTTCCCGGCGAATTTCCACGTCCGACGAGATCTCGACGAAGCGGCGCCGCATCGCTTCCACGAAGCTGTCGCTGCCGATCAGGCATTGCGCCGTGGCCGCCTTTTCAGGTTCCCAGATATCGCCTGTCAAGCCTTGTTCGACAAAGTTGGCATAGTTTCGCCGCCGTTCGGACAAGCTCTTGCCCGCCTCCTTGTCCAGAATGTCGTGGCGCTGGAGCCAACGCGGACACGGACGAAGTCCAATGATGGCCGGGTAACTGCTCCATTTTTCCGTGCGAATCGCCTGCCGACGGATTACAAACTCGGCATCCTCCATCTGGCGAGTGCAGGCCGGATTCAGATGAATATATCGTGACACGTTGGAGCTGTAGCTGGACTCGTCATCAACCAGAATCGCTTTGTAGCGGCCCTGAAAAACGTGACCGGAGGTCGCGTGCCGGTCGTTGTAGAGTCTCGAAAACGAGGTCAGAAAACCCTGCATGAAGCGACCAAGATTGGCCTCCGATGTTTGCAGGTGGCAGTGAATATGATTGACCATGATGCAGTAGGCTCGGATCCGAACATGGAAAATTTCCGCGAAGGTGACCAGGCGTCTCAGCAGCAGCGCCTTGTCCGCCTCATCTCTAAAGATCGGAAACCGAAAGTTGCCGCGGCACATCACGTGGTAGCAAGCTCCCGGGAATTCAATGCGCAGTGGCCGTGCCATGATCGTCCCTCCCTTTATTGTCATTTCACCCCACGGATAGAACTATGGCCCTTTTTTGGGAAAAGAGCAATTCGGAGGACTGACCCCCATGTTGGGGTCAGTCCTCCGAATTGCTCACTCGGGCTGGACAATTGGGCGCGAAAGAATCAGAACTGATGGCGCCGGTAGAGATCCGCGTAGTATCCGTTTTGCTCCAGCAGCCGGTCGTGGGGTCCTTCCTCCACGATGCGTCCGTCGCGCAGGACATAGGTGTAGTCCGCCTTCTTGACCGTGGAAAGGCGATGGGCGATGATCAGGGCGGTCCGGTTCTTGCACAAGCGGTCCATGGCATCCTGGATCAGTTCCTCGGATTCGGTGTCCAGCGAGGAGGTGGCCTCGTCGAACACCAGGATGGGGGGTTTCTTTAAGAAGACGCGGGCGATGGAGATGCGCTGTTTCTGCCCCCCCGACAGCTTCACCCCGTGTTCGCCGACCATGGAGTCGAACCCGTCGTCAAGCGACAGAATGAAGTCCAGGATATTCGCGTCGCGGGCGGCCTGGACCATCTCCTCCTCCGTCGCCTCGGGGCGGGCGAAGGTGATGTTGTCGCGAATGGACGAATCGAACAGAAACACATTCTGCTGCACAATGCCGATTTTGCCGCGAAGCGATTTCCGGCTGAAGCGGTTGATATTGCATCCGTCCAGCAGCACGGCGCCGCGCTGCGGCTGGTAGAACCTGGGGATCAGGGCCGCCAGGGTGGATTTGCCCGCCCCGGACTGCCCCACCAGCGCCACGGTCTTTCCCGCCGGCAGGTGCAGGTTGATGTCCTCCACCACCCAGTCCGCCGCCTCGTCCTCATATTTGAAGGACAGATTCTCCAGCCGGACATCGCCGGTCACCTCCGTCAACTCCACCGCATCGGTGGAGTCCTGGATCTCCGGCTCCACCTCCATGATCTCGACGAAGCGCTCGAACGCGGTCCTGCCCTGCTGGAACTGTTCGGTGAAGCCGATCAAGCGCCGCACCGGCTGAAACATGTAGCGCCGGTACATCAGAAAGCCGATCAACTCCACTAGGGTCAGCAGCTTGTAATGCACCAGAACCATCCCCCCGCCGACGATGATCACCGCGTAGAACTCCATCATGAACGTCATGCCGGAATGAAAAGCGGCCATGGTGTTGTACATGCGAAATTTCGCTTCCTGGAATTCTGAGTTCACCTCCCCGAAACGGGCGATGGCGACCTGCTCCATGGCATGGGACTGGACCTCGCGGATGCCCTGCACCGCATTCTCCACATTGCTGTTGATGTCCGCCACCCGTTTGCGCACCTCGCGAAAAACCCCCCGCAGCTTGAGCCGGAAGCTGCTCCCCCACAGCACCATCAGCGGCAGCGGGATGGCCACGATCAGGGCCATGCGCCAGTTCAGGATGAACATGAACACCAGCGAACCCGACACCAAGCAGGCCGACAGCAGAAAGTCCTCCGGACCATGGTGCGCCAGTTCACTGATCGTGAACAGATCGTTGGACAGGCGGGACATGATGTGGCCCGTCTTGGTATTGTCGAAATACCGGAACGAGAGCTTCTGAAGATGGGCGAACAAATCCCGCCGCATGGCCGTTTCGATCTTGGTCCCCAGCCGGTGCCCCCACTTCACATTGACGTACTCGGCTACGGCCATCAACCCGATCAGAACGGACAGCATCCCGATGCGGAACCAAACATCATGCAGCGACGACTCGGCCAGCTGCTCCTTGCCCAGCATTTTGACCACCAGATATGGGATCGCCACCATAAAACCCGAGCGCAGCACCGCCGAGCCCAAATCCACCGCCACCAACCCCCGATGCGGACCGTAATACGAAAAGAAGCGTCTGAGCATGGTTTTCAAGCGGAGGTCTCCAGGGCGTTTGGTCTGTGAAGTCGGCCCTGAACGTAACGATTTGAAGCGGTCAATTCAAACGCCCGCTTGAAAATTCTTGGCCCCCGAGGCCGGGACGGCCAGGATGCAGGGGCGAGGCGGGGGCAAAATAGGCCGGAGCGTGATCACCGGCAGCGCCACCGGGGCCGGCCGCCAGCGGCAAGGCCTGCAGACGATCAGTCCAGCTGCACGGACGCGGATTTCTCCTGTCCGGCGGCGTCTGTCCACGTCAGGCGGTACCGGCCCAGAAAGCCGCGGAATTCGACCTTCCCGCCTGCCGCGGCCTTGACGGTCGCCGTCGTCTTCCACTCCTGGTTGATCAACTCGTTGAGGGCGTGATAGGCCAATTTCGGCTCCATGTTCCGCAGGAAGAGACCGGAGACGGAGGGTTCGCCGGGGGCGCCACAGTCGTCGACCACGTTCCACCAGGTGATCCCCATCATGTCCTTGATGCTGAACCAGAGGCGATAGAGATTGCGGGCGATCACCGCCTGGATCGCTTGGCCGCGCAAATCGTCGCCGGGGGAGGTGATGGTGATTTCGCTCAAGTGAATGGGGAGACCGGCCTGACCGATCCTGGCCATGGTTTCCCAGACGTCGTTCGGGCACTGGCGCGAGTCGCCGGCCGCGATGTCCAGACAGATCTTGGGATCGAAAAGATGCATCTGCGCGCCCATGATGTCGATCTTGCAGTTGCGTTCCAGCAAACGGTTGACTTGATCCGGGTAGCTTTGGTTCATGTTGTAGTCGTTGATGTTCAGCTTGACCTGCTCGGGAAAGACGCTCTCGGCGATCTTGAAGGAGCGGTAGTCGTAGTCCCCCGGCATCAACCCGTAGCGGCTTTTGCAGATAGCCTCGCCCGCCTTCAGCAGGCCCAGTTCAAAATCCCAAGCGCTTTCATTGACGATGTCCCAGCTGTGCAGGCGGCCCTTGTAGCGCAGACCGATGTCGATGATCCGCTTGGCCAACTGCTGGTTCAGCTCCCTGGTGTAGTCCGGCAGCATGGCCTCGATCTCTTTTGGACTAAAGCGCCCGAAAAACTTGTCCATATCGCGGAACGAGCCATTCTGCTCATAGCGCTGTCCGGCGCGGTAGTCCTCCGGGATCTTGGCGGTCATCCATTCCGGATGCTGCCAATGCTGATTGCCCCAGACCAGGGTGTGCCCGTGCAGGCGAATCCCCTTGCTCTCGCAGAACTCCACCACCGGATCGGTTGCCGGCCGGCGCCAGTGAACCTCGGTTTTAGGGTCGGGAGCCGAATTCCAGTAGGCCGCCGTATCACGGAACTCGGCTTCGAAGCGCGGCTTGCCCTCCTCCAGTTCGAACTTCTTCCAGTAGAAAGCGATGGTGGCCGAGTTAAAGAGGCTGCCGTACAGATCCTTGTAGCGGGCGTTGCACTCGTCCGAACCCAGCTGGTCGAAGTTGAAGATGTGCGCCCCGAAGACAAAGGCATGGGAGAGTTGCTCGACCCTCACCTCGGTGCCCTGGGCAACCCCCGCCAGCACGAACGCGCCATCGGCCTTGCGGTTTTCTTCAATATCCCGGTCGATCCGCTCCTGGACCTCGGGATTCCAGAGCTCCCAGTAGGCCGCGCTCATTTCCCGGTTCTGCTCTTCCACGCTCATGCTTGGCTTGCCATAGTCGATCATGATCCCATCCTCTTGCTGACGAACTGGCGGTAGAAAGGCGTTGAGGCTTATTTTCAGCAATCATCAAAATTGAAAAATACCGCGGATTCAGCAGAGATCCAGTTTCTCGGCTACAATTCGTTGATTTTCCGGAATCCGGGCAGTATCTTGCCTCACGATATTCAGCAATACGGAATTAAGGAGGGTCGAACGATGGCCTATGAGCCCATCAAGTCGGTCATCAAGGCCATGGCGATATTGGAACTGTTGATCGAACGGAGCGCGCAAAACACGGTATTGACCCTGGCGGAGGTGGAGAGGGAAACGGGGATTCCGCCGGCCACGTCGCGCAACTTGCTGCGAACGCTGGAGGCATGCGGCTACGTCCACCGCCGCGCCCACGGGCAGTACGAAGAGGGGGAGCGCTGCTACAACCTGCTGCGCACCGGAGGCGTGATCCGCAACTTGCGCGAGATCTGCGCTCCGATCATCGAGCGGACCGTGGGGGATGTGGGCGAGAGCCTGCTGTTGGTGACCATTGTCAACGGTCACCGGGTGGAGCTGATCCGGCGACAGACGGCCGACGACCACCTGGACCGTCCCAGCTGGCAGGCCAACGCGGAGTTGTACAAGATGCGCACCACGCGAGCGATCCTGGCCTGGTTTTCCCTCGAGCAGCTGAGCTTTTTTGTGGAGCGCAACGGGCTGCCAAACCGGGAGGACTGGCCGGAAGTCGGCGGCAGTCTCGAAGGCCTGAAGGCGGAACTAAAAAGGATACGCTGCCAAGGCGGCTGCAACGATCGGCACGGAGCGTTCGCGGCCATCGCGGTTCCCGTTCTGAGCGGGGGGAACGAGGTGGTCGCCTCCCTGGGGTGCTACGCCCCCCTCGCGCGCACCGACATTGCCCGAGCCACCGGCATCTTCAAAATGATTCAAGACTGTGCCAATCTCATCCGGGACCAGCTTTCGTAATTACGGGGGGAGCTTTGGAAAAGCGCCACTCCAGGGACACTGCTGCATCCGGAGTACCCGGTGGCCCCTGGTTCCAGGGGCCACCGGTGAGCGGCGCTTGGGAAAAGAGCCGCTCCATGGACCATGCCGGCCGCGCAACCTTGCCCCCCAATCACACCCCAACCCGGTTCCTGGCGATCAACTCCAGGCGGCTCTGCACGGAAGTTATGGAGCGCAGACCGTCGGCGGGGGTGTTCAGAGCATAGTCCACCAGGCGTTCGAGCGTGGTGGCGGCCACGTGAATGCGGGTGTCGCTGGAGGCGTAGTAGATCAGAACATCGCCGTTGTCCCGGACTACGGCGCCATTGCAGAAGACCACGTTGGAGACATCCCCGACGCGCTCCTCCTTGAAGGGGGCCAGCAGGAAGCCGCCCGGCGAGGCGATGACCCGTTCGGGATGCTCCAGGTCGGTCATGAAGGCGTAGAGCACATAGCGCAGCCCCGCCGCCGTATTGCGGACCCCGTGGGCGATGTGCAGCCAGCCCTTGTCGGTTTTCAGCGGAGCCGGACCCTGACCATTCTTGGATTCCTTGATGGTATGGTAGACCTTGGCGTCCACGATGGCTTCTTCGCCGATCACGGCCTTCTCCATGCTGCCGGCCAGGGCCCAGCCGATGCCGCCGCCTTTGCCCGCCTCGATAAAGCTGTCCTGGGGCCGGGTGTAGAGCGCGTACTTGCCGTCGACAAACTCGGGATGCAGCACCACGTTGCGCTGCTGAGCCGAAAGGGAAACCAGATCCGGCAGCCGCTCCCAAGTCTTCAGGTCCTTTGTCCGGGCGATGCCGCAGGCGGCCACGGCGCTGGATGTATCCCCTTCCGGGGCGTCGGGGTCCTTGCGCTCGGTGCAGAACAAACCGTAGATCCAGCCGTCCTCGTGCCGGGTCAGGCGCATGTCATAGACGTTGGTGTCGGGGTTGTCGGTCTCGGGCATGAAGATGGGCTCGTCCCAGAAGCGGAAGTGGTCCGTGCCGGTCTGGCTTTCGGCCACGGCAAAGAACGACTTGCGGTCGTTGCCCTCCACGCGGCAAACCAGCAGAATCCGGCCGTCCAGCTCGATGGCTCCGGGGTTGAGAACGGCGTTGATGCCCAGCCGCTCCATCAGGAAGGGATTGGTCGCCTGGTTTAGGTCGTACCGCCACTCCAGCGGAACATGATCCCGGGTGACCACCGGATTCTCGTAGCGCTCGAACACGCCGTTGTACCAGCGAACGTCCACCCGGTTCGGCCGGGCGATCAACTGGTTCTGC
>JBFJXC010000191.1:0-7124 GCA_041623325.1 Lentisphaeria bacterium
CTGGGGCAGCGGGTGGCCGCCTTTGAAGTCGACTATCGCGATGCCGATGGAAACTGGCAGCCGCTGATCGCCGACACCACCATCAGTTTCCGCAAGATTCTGCGCACCCCGCCGGTCGAGACGGACGCCCTGCGGCTGAGGATTACCGAGGCGCTGGCCTGTCCATGCCTCCAGGAATTCGGGGCCTACTACCAGCCGCCGCTGCTTTTCGCACCGCACATCCAGCGCGACCAGGACGGCGTGGTCACCCTGACGGGAACGGACGAGGTGAACATCCACTACACCACCGACGGCAGCGCCCCCTCGGCCAATTCGCCGCGCTACACGGTGCCGATCAGCTGTCCCGATGCCGGAGAGATCCGCGCCGTGTCGGTGTCCTTGCCCGGAACGGACAATCCCTACCCGGAAATCCGCACCAATCCCGAAGCGTATCTGCGCTTCGGCCTGGCCCGTTCCGGCTGGAGCGTGGTCTCCGCCGACAGCGAGCAGGACGAGGAATTCCGCAAGGAGAACATCATCGCCGCCGACAAATCCCTATGGCTCACCGGCCCGGACGATGCCTATCCGCACCAAATCGTGATCGATACGGGAGCGACGCGGACAATTGGCGGCTTCATCCTGACCCCGCCCACCATGACCGAGTGCCGCATGGGGGCCATCGCCCGCTATCGCCTCTACGTGGGTGACTCCCCGGAGAAACAGGAAATCCTGGCTGCGGAAGGCAGCTTCGACAACCTGGCCAACAATCCCGTCCCCCAGTACGTGACCTTCAGAACACCCGTGGCGGGCCGCTACCTTCGCCTCGACGGCCTGGAACCAGCCAAGAAAACTTGCCGGATGTGCGTGAAATCTCTGGAAATTTTCTGACGGTGTAAAGTCCCTTATTGATGGACGTACTGCGGCCGTCCCGGCCGCGGACATCAACCTCCACGGGCGGGATCCTCCCGAGGCGGACACGTGCCTATTCCACAAACCCATTTTGGGCATGGAGGCAGAAAGACGATTGTTTCCTCGGCGTTTGCCGAACCGCTCGCTTGCTTTTGCCAACGGGACGCCTATCTTGGCTTGAGTGCAGATGATTGCAGATGGAGCGAGAGGTCATGGTCGAGAGCACAATCCAGCCAACGGGGCCGAAAAAGCGTCTGAGTGCCGCAGAAGTGGCTCGGCTGCAGACGCTGTGCCGCGAACGCCTGCTGGCCGACTTGGTGGAACAACAGGCAACCCCCGGGGCTCGGCTCGCTGGCGAACGCAGGCTCTGCGAGCAGTACGAAATTCCGCTCAGCGTGGTTCGTTCCACCCTGCGGAAGCTCAAAAGCGAAGGTCTAATCACCAGCGTGCCGCGTGGCGGGGTGCGCTTGGCTGCCAAGCCGGAGCTGCCGAAGTCTCTGGCCGGTGCCAAGGTGGGGTTTGTCGGCTACATGGAACTGACCCACCCAGGTTCGGGGGATACGCGCCCGGCGGTGATCTGCGCGGGATTGGAGCGAGTTCTGAACGAGCAGGGGGGAACGCTTCACTTTTTCAATGTCTGGGAAGGCGACGACTTCCAGAGCATGGTCGAGGACATCAAGCGGCAGGGAATCGAGGCGATTTTGTTCATTCGAGACTCTCGCCTTTCCGACCAGACTCTGTTGGCGCTGGCCGACTTGGGGTTGCCCATGGTTTCCATCGAGACGGCGTCCAGCCTTTGCCCTTCGGTCGTTTTCGACAATGAACAGATAGGGCGCACCCTGGCCAACCACATTCTCGGGCTGGGCCATCGCGATGTTTGCATTATGGAGTATCCCGAGCATGAGTGGTCGGCCGTTCGCGCCCGCAGCATTCGCCAAGAATTTCAAAAGCAAGGAGTGGAGGAGCCCGACACCTGCTCGCTGGACTATCCCCCGCCCGATAACGATGGGGAACCCATCAATACTCCGAATTATGTGGCGACCTATCCCCCGCTTGTGGCCCAGGTCCGGGAGTTCGTCCACCGGAAAGCCAGGGACTACACGGCCTGCATCGCGGTCAATGACGAACTGGGTTGCCTGTTGCTTAACGAGGCCAAAGCACAGGGGATTCGCGTGCCCGAGGATCTGTCGATCATCGGCGCTGACGACCATCCCGCGTTTCGTCATTTCAACCTGACCACCGTCCAGCTGTCGGAAATGGAGCTGGGCTTGGCCGCTTTTAAAACGCTGAAAGAGCAAATACTGGATCCTGAAACCAGAAAAGGAGCCAGCGTGCAATTGTTGACCTGTCCGCTGATCGTCCGTCGGACGACGGCACGGTATCAACCCAAAGAAAGGAAAGAATCATGAGTAAGCCGCGCTGTAATCAGGTGTCGTATTTCACGTTGATCGAACTGCTCGTTGTGATCGCGATCATCGCCATTCTGGCCGCGATGCTGTTGCCGGCCTTGGGCCAGGCAAGGGAGAAGGCCAAGCAAATAGGCTGCGTGAACAATCTGAAGCAGATGGGAACCGGTTTGATCAGTTATACGGAGGACTTCGACGGTAACCTCATGAAAGTCCGGGAAAGCTATGCCACCCCGATTGGCTCGCAAACCATGCCCTGGTTCTATACACTGGCCAGTCATCAGGGTGAAGACGCCGGCTTGCGCTGGTTCCCGAACTACAACCCCAAAAAAGGATTCGGCATCTACAGCTGCCCGTCGAACGCCAAGCAACTTAATCTGGGCTATCTGGGCCAAGGCGAGAACCAGGCCAGCTACGGCGCCAACGGCCATATCGACCAAACCAGTGCCAACGCCGTCAACACGGGCGGCGGCCGGCCGTTTACCTCCAAGACCTCCCGCTGGAGCCAACCTACGGAATTGTTCCTGGTGACGGAGGCGGCCTACTACATTGTAAACAGTTCCAGCACCCTGGATTCCTTCGATGTGACTGTCGGCAACTTGTATCGGCACGCACACAACCGATATGTGAATGTGCTGTATGCGGACGGCCACACAGGGTCGCTGTTGCGGGTGGAAAACCGCGGCGGTGTGGCCTCCGGACACGTGTGGACCGAGTGCATTTCCTCGGCCCATACCAACGGCAAATTCTGGTATTACGCCAAGCAATGAAGTCTTGCCAAAGCGCTCATCTGCCAATTCTGATTCAGGAGGACGTGTAATGCTGAGAGTCGTGTCGTTTTTGTTGTGGGTGCTGGTCTTGGCTGTTCAGGCTGAAACGTTGGATTTGCGCGGTTACGGCCGGGTGTCGGCCACATTCGAGACGGAGCGGGCCGAACTGCGCTGCGATTCGGCGGCCAGCGCCGAGGTGCTCTATGCCAAGCTCTACAACGATCTGACCCGAATCGGGGCGGCCGGCCCGAGGGCCGACGGCCGGGAACTGGTCTTCGCCGACGGGCGCCGCTGGGTGCTGGGGCGAACGGGCAAGAGCGTGGTGTTGGTGCCGACGGAATCCGCCGGTGGCCTTGCCGGGCCGGAACCCAAACCCTACCCCGTGTATCTGGACTATTTCGACCTGCGGGGACTGAAATTCTATAAGAAACCGATGCAGTCGTTTCTGGACTTCGGCCTGGAGAATCAATGGCCCTTCGCGAAGCAACAGGGTATTGCCGGTTTCGTGCTGCACGGCCTGAGCCTGGGCACCACCCCGGCACCGGGCATCACCGATTTCACCGCCATGGACTACGAGCTGGAGGCGGCCGCCAAGGCGGGAGGCTGTGTCACGCTATGCCCCACGATGGGCGCGTCCTGGCCGCTGTGGCTCTACAATCTGGGACCGGAGAACACGGCCAAAGTGCAACGCGCGACGGTGGTTTCCGAGTGGCAGCATGGCGTGGAAGCGGGCAGTTACGAGAGCTACGGGCCGGGATTCGACCCGAAGCACTCGCCGGTTCTAGCCTTCCAAAAGCAGGTGATGGAGCGCTACAAGGACCATCCGGCCCTGGCCGGTTGGCAACTCTACCGGGGCGCACCCATCGGGGATCAGCTCGGCATGGGCATGGCCGGTGTGCTCTGGGACAGTTCCCCGGGCGCGGCTGCCGAATTCACGAAATTCCTGAAGGCACGCTACTCGCTCCAGGAGCTTGGTCAGCGTTGGTATCACGATGTCAATAAATTCGCCGATTGGGATCAGGTCCCCTTCCTTCAGCTGATGGACATCATAGGCGGCAGTTGGGACGCGGGCCGGCTGGTCCTGAACGACCGCCCCTGGCAGTGGCGAGCCACCCCGGAAGACGGTTTCGGGAAGTATCCCGCCCCCGACAAGCCATGGCTGACCATACACTGGCCTCCGTCCCAGCGCTGCAATTATCTCGACACCGGGTCCGGCTACTACAGGCTGAACCTAGCCAAATGCCACTGGCTCGACGGCCGCACCGGCAAGACCCTCTATCTGCGTGCGACCGGCTACGGCTATGACAGTCACTACCTGCAGGCGTTCGTCAACGGCAACGTGTTCCAAAGCCCGCGGTTCTATTCCTTTGCCGCCCATATGACTGGCATCGAGCTGCCGCCGGGAACCTTCAAGGGCGACGGCACCGACGAGATCATCCTGCAGACGCCGGCGGGAAGACATCGCGGCGACGGCCGGATCCACGGCCCCATCTCGCTTTCCGAGCGCCCAGCCGAAAACTTCCCCTACTCGGACAGCGGCGTCAACGCCCAGCTGCTCGACCAGAAAACCTTCCAGCTGGAACGACTGATCGCCCGCAATCGCGAGATGTTCGCCTACGGCCGCAAACTGGATCCCAACCGCCCGTTGTGCATTTCCGGGGCGGACAAGTACATGCTGCGCCGGCTGGGGCCGTTTTTCGGAGAGCAGGGGTTGGCGATGCAGAGCACCTCCATCGATGCGTTCTATTATCCGATGCTGGCTGATTTGGGGCGTCTTTACGGATTCTATTTTGTGGGGGAACCCAGTGCTCAAATCGCGAGTGCCGAGAAGTTCGACCGGGTTTTCGGGCAGCAGTTCTACCTGGGAACGCCGGCGACCGCGATCTTCATGGATATCGAGCAATACATGCGCTTTGACCAGAAGACCGGGCACGTCAGCAAGCGGGCGCCGCTGCTGGCCCTGCTGGGCAAGTACAGCGTGGAAATGCCGCAGGTCGGCATGCTGAACACCACCGAAACCTTTCAGCTCGGGGGCAACGCCCCCTGGAACTGGTATCTGGGCCGGGGCGAATTGCAGTCGGCTCACGTGCCCAACCTGATGGTCTCGGAATTCGAATTGGAGAACGGCAAGGCCAATCAATTGAAGGTGATCATCGACTCCAGCGACGTCATGTCGCCGGAGACCGTCGCGGCCATCGAACGCTATGTGGAGCAGGGCGGCACTTTCGTGGCCCTGCCGCCTTCCGGACGGCACACGCCGCTGGTTCGCGACCGGCAACCCCTCGCCGCCGTCAGCGGCTTCAAGGTCGATCACCGCCCGATGAAGGGCACTATCCGCTTTACCGACAACTGCCCCGCCTTTCCCCTCTGGCAGGGCAAATCCTTCGATGGTACCGGCAACGCCAAGGATTGGAAGGCCCGGCAGTGCGCCGGCGGGGTGCGGCTTGAGCCCTCGCGGCCCGATGTCCGGGTCATTGCCAAGTGGGCGGACGGCTCGCCGGCCGTTGGCATCCGCAGGATCGGCAAAGGCAGGATCGTCACCATGGGGTCGGGCTTCTGGCGCAACGGCCGCGATGTCCGAGGCAAATGGCTACCGGACAGTCGCAACCTCCTGTTGGAGGAACTGGCCGAGCAACTCGGCGTGATGCGCAGTGTCTGGGCCGACACCGAAAAACTCTGGCTGCGCAAGGCCGTCACCAAGAACGGTCTGGAAGACTGGATTGTGGCGGCGAACGTGGCTGAAGACCCAATTCGGGACGTGACCGCCGCCATCACCTTCCGTCTGGGCTACGCGCCGAAGCAGGTGCTGGATGCGGTGACGAAAACCGCGGAGCCCTTCACCTACGCTGATGGGGTGGTGACTCTCGCCAAGGTCGCCTTCACCCCGCTGGAGACCCGCGTGTTCGCGGTCTCACGTCCGGAGTCGCCCGCGTTGGCTCTGAAGACGTGGTGGAACGAGAAGCGCACCTATTGGCAGCGCGGTCCTGCGCCGACGTTCCCCAAGGTCAAGCCGCTTCCCTCCGTGACCCTGAACTTGGACTCCTGGGACATGATTCCAGACCCGACCGGCGACGTCGCCACATCCGGCGACTGGCTGAACGCCGGCTTCCGCGCCAAAACCTCGTTCCATTCAGGAAATGGAACCTGGAAGATCTTGATCCCCGAACTCAAGGATTACGAGGGCGACATGCTCTATCGTCGCGAGTTTCGCCTGCCCAAGGCGTCGAGAGAACGCCTGGTCACGTTCAATTTCGAGCACCAAACCGTCTACGAAACCGCCGAGTTCTACCTGAACGGCGAGCTGTTCATGACCTACGACCGCTCGAAGCAGCATCGGGAACTGCGCAGCGTCAACAGCGCCGACGTGAGCAAGCTGTTGAAACGCCAGGGCACCAATGTGCTGGCCGTCAAGGTCAACGGCGGCAAACGGCTTAACGCCGGCTTCTGCGGCAACCTCTGGTTTGCGGTGGAGCGGGACCTAAAGGATGAGATATCCCTCGACGGCGAGTGGGAATGCGTCGCCGGCAATCTGATGACCGCCAAGAAAGTGACCCTGCCCGGCAAAAGCTACGGACGCTACCTGCGCCGGACCTTCACCGCTCCGGAGAGCTGGCGGGGCAAGACGCTTTTCCTGCGTCTGGTCGTGCCCGAAATCAACCTGTCCTCGGTGATGATCAACGAGCAGGCCAAAGCGCACAACGGCGGTTTTCCGCCGTTCGGTCACCGCACGGAAATCAACGTGACCGAACTGGTCAAGCCGGGCCAGATCAACACCATCGAGCTCTGGCACCGTCACACCATTCCCACCAACTACGTCGGCGTCCAATGGCGCTGGCCGAAGGAGTCCCGGATCTCCGTTTCCGACGTTCAAATCGGCGTGGTCGACTAATAGCGACCCGGAAAAATCCCCCGTCTCCAGACAAACGCGACTGATTGTCCGCACCATGCGTAATGCACACTTATGAGCAATTCGGAGGACTGACCCCGAATTCGGGGTCAGTCCTCCGAATTGCTCATAAGTGTGCATTACGCATGGTGCGGACAATCAGTCGCGTTTGTC
>JBFJXC010000192.1:0-7087 GCA_041623325.1 Lentisphaeria bacterium
CGTGCGTTGCGGCCTTTTTTTTGGGAAAAAATCGAGCATGAAACGTTGGCTGTCCGTCGTAGCGTCCGTGATTATGCAAAGTTGTCTGGGGGTGGTTTACGCCTGGAGCACGTTTGTTCCGGCTTTGAAACAGGCCCATGGCATAAAGCCTAGTCAGGCGGGGCTGGTTTTCGGGGTTTGCATTGCCTCGTTCACGCTTGTGATGACCGGCGGAGGCGCTTTGCAGAAGCGATATGGTCCGCGGCCAGTTGGTTTGCTGAGCGGGGTGCTTTTCCTGGCCGGGTATCTGACCGCGTCGTATTCGGGAGGGAGTGTGGCCATGTTGTTTGTCGGCGCGGGCGTGATCGCCGGCGCCGGCATCGGATTGGGATATGCCTGCCCCCTGGCAACCGGCATTGCCTGGTTTCCCCGGCACCGCGGCCTAATTACCGGGGTGACGGTTGCCGGCTTTGGACTGGGGGCGGTCTTCGTTTCCAAAATCAGCCACCAGCTGCTGAGCCAAGGAATGCCGGTCCTAACCGTGTTTCGGCTTATCGGTCTGGTCGGCGGGGGAATGACCATTGCCGCATCCCTGTTCCTGTTTCTGCCCGAAGCCGACCACTCCCACACGGCGGGCCGCCGGCCCGACCACGACCTGCTCCAGGTGCTGCGGGGAGAAGACTTCTGGCGGCTGTTCGCCGTCATGTTCTGCGGCACATTCGGGGGGTTGCTCATCGTGGCGAATTTGAAGCCGATGGGACTGAGCAGCGGCCTTTCCGTCTCCGAAGCCACCTTCGCGGTGATGCTGTTCGCCATCGGCAATGCCGCCGGCCGGATTGGCTGGGGCATGCTTTATGACCGGATTGGGTCCAGGGTGATCGTCTGGTGCCTGCTGGTTCTGGGGTTGGGGGCGGGCATTCTGGTCTTGCGGCACTCCTCGGGTGCCATGTTTTACTTATCGACCTTCCTGGTGGCGTTTGCCTTTGGAGGATGCTTCGTGCTGTTTGCGGCACAGGTAACCACCTGCTTTGGATCGCATCGCATCGGCGATGTCTATCCCTTTGTATTTCTGGGCTATGGGATTGCCGGCCTGGCCGGACCGCCCATCGGCGGCTGGATGCTGCACGTCTCCAAGGCGCCGGTGCTGCCGGCGGCTTGCGTGGTGCTTGTGTCCCTTGCCGGCACGCTGCTGGCCAGGCCGTTTAGGGAAGCGTCCGCATGACCCTTGTCATGGCTTGGAGCAGGATCTGCAGGGAGCTCCCCTGCGGCACGTGAACAGGAAAGCGAAAGGAAAAGAAAGAAGTCAAATGACAAACGAGTGTCTTGTGTCCGTCGTGATGGGAAGCGAGTCCGACCTTGGGGTAATGCAGGAGACCCAGGCGGCCTTGCTTCGGTTTGGCATTGGCCATGAAATGCGGGTGATTTCCGCCCACCGCACGCCTGAACGGGCCCGTGACTATGCCATGGGACTCGAGGCCCGAGGGGTAAAAATCGTGGTGGCCGCGGCCGGCAAGGCCGCCCACTTGGCCGGGGTCATTGCCGCCATGACGCCATTGCCCGTGATCGGCGTGCCGATCACCACCTCGGATCTGGGTGGTCTTGATTCGTTACTGTCGATGGTGCAGATGCCGGGAGGAATTCCCGTGGCGACCGTGGCCATCGGCAAGGCTGGGGCAAAGAATGCGGCCATTTTGGCCCTGGAGATACTCTCCCTTGGGGATGCGGAACTCAGAAAAAAGCTGGCCGCCTTCCGGGAGGACATGACGCGTGAAGTTGAAGAGGCGGACCAACGGGTCTGCCAAGCAGCCAATTAGACAACAAAGGGAAAAGACCATGATCAAGAACCAGAAACTGCTGGATTGGATTGCCGATGTGCAAGCCATGTGCCAACCCGACCAGGTCGTCTATTGCGACGGTTCAAAGCAAGAGTATGATCGACTGATGCAACTGATGGTCGACAGCGGCATGGCCATCAAGCTGAATGAGCAGAAACGGCCCAACAGCTTCGCCTTCAACTCGGATCCGTCCGACGTGGCCCGGGTTGAGAACCGCACCTACATTGCCTCCATCAAGGAGGAGGATGCCGGTCCGACCAACAACTGGATCGATCCCGCCCAGCTGAAGTCGACCATGAAAGCCCTGTATGCCGGTTGCATGAAGGGGCGCACCATGTATGTAATCCCCTTCTCGATGGGGCCGATCGGATCCCCCATCGCCAAAATCGGGGTGGAATTGAGCGACAGTCCCTACGTGGTCGTCAACATGCACATTATGGCCCGGGTCAGCAGCAAGCTTTATGAAATCCTGGGAGAGGATGGCGACTTCATTCCCTGCCTGCATTCCGTGGGTGCCCCCCTCCAGCCTGGCCAGAAAGACAGCCGCTGGCCTTGTGCGCCCATTGAGAACAAGTATATCGCCCACTTCCCCGAAGAGAACCTGATCTGGTCCTACGGATCCGGCTACGGCGGCAATGCCCTGCTCGGCAAAAAATGCCTGGCGCTGCGAATTGCCTCCAACATGGCCCGCAAGGAAGGCTGGATGGCCGAGCACATGCTGGTATTGCGCATGACCAACCCCCAGGGGCGCAAATTCCACATAGCCGCAGCCTTCCCCAGCGCTTGCGGCAAAACCAACCTGGCCATGCTTCAGTCCACGGTTCCCGGCTGGAAAGTCGAATGCATCGGCGACGATATCGCCTGGATGAAGCCGGGCCCCGACGGCCGCCTGTACGCGATCAACCCAGAGGCCGGATTCTTCGGAGTGGCGCCAGGCACATCCGAGGCCTCCAACCCCATGGCCTTGGCCTCGTGCAGCCGGAACAGCATTTTCACCAACGTGGTCGTCACCGACGACCAGGATGTCTGGTGGGAGGACATGGGTATCGAGTGTGCTGGTGGCACCGACTGGAAGGGCAAGCCTTTCAAGCCGGGCATGACCGATGCCGAGGGCAACAAGATCAAGGGTGCCCATCCCAACAGCCGCTTCACTGCCCCCGCTTCCCAATGCCCGGTCATTTGCCAGGATTGGGAGAATCCCGCCGGAGTGCCCATCGATATTTTCATCTTCGGCGGGCGCCGCAGCACCACCATGCCACTGGTCCATGAGGCTTTCGACTTCGACCACGGCGTCTTTATGGGCTCCACCGCGGCCTCCGAGGCCACGGCGGCCGCCCTGGACGTGAAGCAGGCGATTCGCTTCGATCCGTTTGCCATGACGCCGTTCATCGGATACAACGCCGGCGACTACATGGCGCACTGGTTCGAAATGGGGGATGCGCTGGGAGCCAAGGCACCCCGCTGCTTTTATGTCAACTGGTTCCGCAAGGATGAGAACGGCAAGTGGCTTTGGCCCGGATTCGGCGAAAACAGCCGTGTGCTCAAATGGATGTGCGAGCGGGTCGAAGGCAAGGTCGACGCGGTCGAAACCCCCATTGGGCTGATGCCCAAGCAAGGGGACATCACCCTCGACGGCCTGGATATTCCCGCCACTGACTGGGCCGAACTTATGAAGGTGGACCCTGACCTGTTCAAGGCCACCCTGGACAATGCCGGCCAATACCTGGAGACCTTCGGCGACAAGCTTCCGACCCGCATGGTCGAGCAGTTCAACGCCTTGAAGACTCGTCTGGGCTGAACCCCTCAGGACTTCTAGCCTGAAAACACCGAAGGCGGCCCCAATCAGGGCCGCCCTTTTCACGTCAGCCGCCGGTTGAATACAGTTAACCGCGCCGATTGACCGCTTGAGTTGCCTCTCAGCGCTTGAGGTAGGCGAGGGATTCGGGCAGGGGGATGTCGTTGCCGAAGCGGTCCTCGCCGTAGCCGTTGTCGGCCAGACAGCGGATGTCGCGGAGCACGCGGCGGTCGCCGACGAAAGTGACGGTCACGTCGGTCTCGATGTCGATTTTGCCCATGGCCAGCAGACGGGTGATTTCGTCGACCACAAACTGGGCGAAAAGTTCGCCGTCGTAGGGGGCGCTGTGATTCAGAGGCAGGGGGTGTTCGTAGATGACGATGCGATCCTGTTCGGCCAACTGCAGAACCACGCGGCGCACCTCGTTGGCGTGATTGCCCGGGCCAACGGCACGATTGGGCGGCAAATTTCCCAGCAAGTCGGCGATACGGCGGCGCTTGACGGCATTGATGCGTTCGTTGGCGCGAAAGAGGGCCAAGGGCTGGGCGGCATCGTAGGAGACCCCGAACAGGTTCATTCGGACCTCGCTGGCGTAGTGGCGCACGATCTTGGCGATAAGAGTTGAGGGGCGGACATGGAAGCCGCGGTAGCGGGGCACGGGCAGGTCCACCTGGGTGATCTCGGCATAATGCTGCAGTTTGAGGTGGCACAGATTTCGGGCGCTGGCCAAATAGGCGCTGGCGTAGGCGATCGTGTAGTTGAAGGTGATGTCCAGAAGGCCTTCGGCATCCACTGGCGGGGCGGCCACCGTGCCGGCCGTGCCGGAATTGGCGGATAGGTGGCGCTCGTAGTAGTGAACGAAAATGGTGGCGGTCTCCAGCAAATGGAAGATGATGGAGATGTGGCCGCGCAGGACGATCAGATCCTTGTCCAGGCTTTCGGTGTTGGTGTCGGCCAGATAGGTGTCGTAGTGGGCCTGCATGTTGTGAAAGCGGTATTCGAGCTGGCGAAGAGACTCTTCGCTGACCGGATCGGGGATGCAGTCGGCCAGCCGGCGGGATGGGGTGAGCTTGTCGAGGTGCAGAAAGTCACTGGCGGCGGCCAGCTCGAGGAAGGCGGTGGCCAGCAGGACAACCGCGTCCTTGGCCGAGAGCACGTCGCGGGTCTGGCGGTCGGCCGGGAGGATTCCTTTGGGATGATCCTCGCTCAGGAAGAGATTCTCGGGAGGGGAGGCGGGCAGACGCAGATGTATCGCGCGCGCACACTCCAAGATCTGCAGAAGCACCTTGGCCAGCGTGTCCCGGATGAAGCACAGCCTCTGGCGGGTGTCGTCCAGAAAATCGCCGTCGACCGGCAGCAGACAGTATCGCTTGAAGGAGTATTTCAGGTGCAGGAGATTGTAGCCGGCCCGGGAAAAGAATTTGGTGGCGGCCACCTGTCGCCGGACCAAACTCCAGCGCTGGTTGCAACGGGCGCCGTAGGCATCCAGCAACTCCTCCAGCTGGGCGGATTCGCTATGGATCAGGGCCAGAAGGGGACGGGTCAGACGAAGATCGCGGCCGCCCTGGCTTTCAAAAAGCAGGCACACGCCCAGAAGGGTTTGGAAACGACCCTCGATAAACGGCTTGAACTGGCATTCAAAAGTCGGATTCTCGCTCTCGGTCAGGCTCAGAGCCTCAAGAGCGACGGGTTCCTGGGTAGCTGCATCCCTCACGTCCGTGCCTCCTGGCGGTTTCCGCCGGCTTCCCCTTTCGCGTTCAGGTGGAGTGCCTGAATTGATCTTTAACGTACTCCCTCCGGCACCCTTGTCACGACAACCCTCCACATTTTTCCTGCCCCTGCACCGCGAAGGGCAGACGTGACCGGCCGCATCAGACATCCTGCCAGGTTGGGGCGATCTGGCCACGGCGCACCTGCAGAAGAAGTCCGTAGCGCAGGCCGCGACAGGTAACCAGGCAATCCGCCGCCCCCAGCAGGCGCAGGGCCTCACCGAAAATGAGCAGGCCGGCCGGCAGCACCCGGGCCCGGTCGATGTCCACTCTGGAGATCCGGGTGCGTTCGCGGCTGGACAGACTTGCCAGCTCCTCGCCAGTGCGGACCACCTGCGCGGTCGGTGCCACATAGCCCTCGATGCCCTCCCGGGAATGGGCGGCCAAGCCCAGGCTCATGGCGGCAAAGGTGACCGCGGTGCCGCCACTGGCGACAATCCGCACCGGCCGATTCGGATCCAGGGCCTGGCCAATGGCCCCGCAGGCCGGCTGCAGAATGTCGACGGCAGCCTGACGGGCGGCGGCCACCTGATCAGCCGAGGCGGCCTCGACCAGACGGAAGCGTTCTGCGAATCGCACGCAGCCCAGGTCCAGACTGCGAGCCAGGCGGCAACATCCAGGAGTGCCAACAGCGATCTCGGTGCTGCCGCCGCCTATGTCCAGAGTGACCACGCCGGCATCGCCGGGCTGGCTGCTCGCCGCGCCCGCAAAGGTGGCGGCGGCCTCCTCCGCCCCCGAGAGGATGTGCGGCCGGACGCCGAACCTGGCCTCGAACGCATCCAGGAACCAATCCCGATTGCACGCATCCCTCAGAGCGCTGGTCCCGACGGCGACGCCGAACAGCGGACTGCCTGCGGGGATGTCGGCCAGAAAATCCGACACGGCCGCCAGGGTGCGGCTGACCGCCTCCGGCCTTAGACTTCCGGTCTCGGCCACACCTTCGCCCAGGCGGGTCGTCCGGGCCTGTTCAGATTGTTCGACAATGATGCCGTTGGCAATACGGGCGGTAAGCATCAGGGTCGTATTGGTACCAAGATCCAGGGCGACTAGGAGCGGCGGGGCCGCCCCCTTGAACGAAGTTGTTGGACCGGGGGTTGAAACAACGGATACAGGCGGCATATTAGGCCTCTTATTTTGACTTTCGGACGTACGCATCAGAAAAGGAATATAACCATGTCTATTCATCCTTCGCTTAAAACCAAGGGCAAGACCGGGGCCAAACGCAATGTCATGAAGCGCTTTGAGCGCATCGACGAACTTCGCAAAGAAGGTCGCTACCAGGAAGGCAGCAAAGTCTGGGGTCTGCCCAAGACCAAGGTTCGCGACTAAGCTTGCACTCCGCCTGCCAGGCGGCTACCCGGTCAGTTCGCTGACCACCCCCCAGGTTCCAACGATCAGAATGATGAGGCTGAGCGCCACAAGCGCCAGCCTCATTTTTTTGGATTGCCTTCGAGAGGTTTCGGGGCTGCTGAACCTCCGGTCCTGGCCGACCGTTAGGTAGTGCACGAGTCGCTGACTGGAGGAGGCGTTGCCTCCAGATCTGGAATGCGGCATGATGTTTACCTGAACAAAATCAAAAGGGTTCCGGAAAGAGCCACGGCGGCAGCCGCGGTAACCAGGATCAGGGGCCAGGTCATGGCCAGTCCGAGACGGGTCAAGCGCCCCCAGGAAAGATTGGCCAGTTCGGGGGAGGAGCCAACGGAGGCCGC
>JBFJXC010000193.1:0-7076 GCA_041623325.1 Lentisphaeria bacterium
CCCGTTCGCAAACGATTTGGCGGAGCAGGGGAAGGGCTTCGTGCCGGCCAGCGATCCCTAGGACCAGGGCGCTGTTTCGGGCTAAGTTGGAATCCGCGGAGCCGACCCAGTCCAGCAGGTCGGATTCGAATTCACCGATGCGGCGCGAAAACTGCCAGATGGCCTCTCCAGGCCTGGTGCTTTCCAGCAGCGCCTTCAAGTCCTCCTTCCGGGTCGGGAAAGAGCAGTCGGGAAGGTTGGACTCATCCAGGCAGGCGCTGTCTTTCAGCAGTCTGGTGAGCTGGTCGCGGTCCACGTGGCGGATGTCGGTATTGTTCTGCACGGCCAGGGCGGCGGTCAGCCCGGCGGCTTCCCCTAGTTTTTGCATGCCGCGCTGCATTCTCAAGGCGCAGGCCATCACATGGTCCACCGACAGGCAGCGGCCCACCGCCATCAGGTTGGGAAATTTCTGGACCAGCATCGTCTCCAGCGGCACCGGGAAGACGAAGGTCTTGCCCCACAGACTGGCCGCCACCATCCAGTCTTTGACGGCCTCGTCCTCAAAGGCCCAGTCCTGGGTGTGGCTGTCGAAGTTCGAATAGCAGTAGGCGACAGGGTTCGGGGTGACGTAGCCGTCCATGAAGTCCTGGAAGCACAGGCGTTCGTCGCATTCGATGAGCCTGCCCTCGCGCATGCCAGGGATAGTGGTGATCCAAAGCAGCGGATTGTAGCGGTCCTCCTTGTGGGAAAGATGCTGGCTGGCCCCCTGAATGATTCCGCGGCTGAGGTCCGCATCGTCGAGGGTCACCACATAGCCGGCGTCGAAGTTGGCCATGTGCATATGGCCGTCGTCGCCGCGCATGACCCGGATGCTGGAGAACGGCTGGGGTTGGCAGTCCAGCTCCCGCCCGTGCTGGAAGGCGGCCCCGGCCATGGCGCAGACCTCGCCTTCGCCCGTGGCGTCGATTAGAATCTTGCAGGCCGTGTGGCGGAGGCCTGATGGGGTGATCAGGCGAACTCCGGTGATGGTGTTATCCGTGCCCAGGTAGACGCCGACCACCGCGGATTCGTACAAAGCGGTACCGCCGGCGGCGACCAGATCCTGTTCCAAGATCAGCGCCTTGGCATCGCTGTGAAAGCTTCCGTTCAGGGCGAAGTGCTGTTGGCGGAGTTGATCGGCCTCCTTGTCAACTTGCTGGAAGCGGCCCCCAGGAAGGCCGTAGTAGTAGCCGAACACACCCCCCGCCGTTCCGGTTCCACCGGGCAAGGTTACGCGCTCTACGCCCAGCACTCTGGCTCCTTGCTCGGCGGCGCAGATGGCCGCCATGGCCCCGGCCGTTCCCAGGCCAGCCACGACAATGTCGTATTGTTCGTCGAAGCAGACATCCACGTGCGTTTGGCAGGCGGTTCCGTTATGGAATTCTGATAAAATCATGGTCTTGGTTCCGTTCATTCAGCGTGGAAACCGGCATCGAGAGCGGTTAGTGGATTGGCGTGGCAAACGGGATTTCGATAGTGCCAGTTTCCGGCAAACTCGGCGCCATCCGCCTTGAAAGAATAGGCGATTTCCTTGCCTATGGAGCAGATTCGGGCTTGCCGGTGCATTTCAGGCCGCTGCTTCCAGGCCTCCAGCAGGCGCTGGCGCGCCGCCGGCCAGTCGTCGGACAATTCCAGCGGGCAGCTGACGATGAACTCCCGCTCCTCGCGTCCAGGGTGGACATCCAGGGTATCGTGCGTGATGGTTGTGTCGCTGAAGACGATGGCGTTGAGCCGCTTCTCGGTCACGTTTTGGCGGCCCCAGTCCGGTCTGGACAGGCAGGCAAGAGTGTTGTCCACCAACTCGTCGCAGACAAGCTCGGTCCGGCCGGAGACGGTGTAGACCACCAAACGGAACCCCTTGTCCTCCGGTACGATCGTCTCCAGTTCGGTCATGAGCATGTAGTTGTCCGTATGCTCTTTCAGAAGTTGATAGAGGGCGGGGGAGGCACCGTAGAAGTCGGTGCGCTCGCCCTTCAGCATATCCCGTTCCGCCATCAGGTCCCGGACCCTATTGGCTGGGGTCGAGGCCAGATCGGCCTCCCAGTCCGTTGTCCGGCGGTAGGAATTGAAATACTCCCCGCCGATGCCGGCTCCGCGTTCAACCACCAAGACATCGCCAGGCCACCGAAATACCTGCCCCGCGCTCCAGCAGCTGCCTCCCAATATGATGCGTTTGATTGATCGTGTGACGGCCACGTCCGCCTCCTGGTAAATATTATTGAACTTGGTTAACTGTTGTTTAACTGGACTATAGGCGACCAAGAGGGGATGTCAAGCCGGTTAGTCTGCTTGGTCTGGCTAGCTGGGATGGAGGCGATTCCGAGCGGTGGGGCTAGCAAAATGTGGGCGTTTGATTAGGTTTTAAAAGACGATGCGAAGCACATCACGAAAGGTATGGCGGTGAATAGGCAAACAGCGGATTGTCTTGGGAGGGTGTGCGGAATCCGGGGTGTGGGGGTGGTGTTTCTGGCGATGGCGTCCATGGCTTGGAATGGCTGCCTGGCACCCGCGCCTTCGGGCTCGGGGCCCGAATCGCTTACGGAAAGGGGTGCTGTTCCGGCGTCGATTCCGGCTGGCTCGGAAGTGGCCTCGACCTTGGAGCAGGGTTTGCAGGCCGAAAATGGCCGGAATTATTCGGCCTTCGCCTTGGTGCCCGGCGGCCAGGTGACCTCCGGGGTTTCCGAGGCGCTGGAAAGGTTGGGGGCGCACTTTGCCCTGCTGGCGGATTCTGATTTGGCTGCGGAAAAGGCGACTCCGGGTGGGGTGCCAATCGTGTCGTGGACTCGAATCAGCCGCACGGCGACTGAAGCTGTGGTCCTGGAATACGGCCGCACGGCAAGGGTGGTGATTCTGCCCGAATCGTATTTCGCGGCCTCTCCGGCCGGGATTTGGCCTGAAGCGATCAAGAGGACCCTTCAGCAGCTAGGGCGCGACCGGGGCCGATTGACCCTCGTGCTGCCAGCCTCTGTTTGGCAGGGGCAGCCGCAAGGCGGCTGGGAGGGGCTCGGCACCTACCTGGCGGGTTTGGAATCGGCCGCTGTTATAAGCCTTGGTGGCGACCAGTTGACTTGGTGGATGGACAATCAGGTGGAATTTTTGAGCCTCCCAAGTACTCCTCCGGCCCTGCCTGGGGGATCGATGCTGATATGGGTCTGTCCTACCCGCGTGGACAAGCGTTTCAGTTTGGTCAAATCTGAATCGGTTGCAGGATTGCAGCGTTTTGAGCGCACATATCTCAAAGAGAAGGATGCCCTCCAGCGTGGCTTTGCTTGCACGCCCGTGATCTCGGAGCGTCCCGAAACCACGGTGCGTTTCCGTAACCCGCTTTCCCGCCCCCTGGAGGTCAGACCCGAATGGCGTTTCGCGGCCTCCGGGGTGGGCGTCGATCCGCAGGTCCTGTCTTTCCAACTGGCCGGCGGCGGAACCTACGAACAAACGTTCACGTTCAGCTACAATGGACCGACCCCTTTCAAGTTTTTGCGGCCAGAGCTGCTTTTGACCACCGATCTGGGACCGGAGGCCGGAATCTTTACCATGCGCCGGTCTCTGTGGTGTGGTATGCGAGGTAAGGTGGACAAGGTGTCCGCCGCGCCGCGCATCGACGGAGATTTGGCCGAATGGACGGCCCAGACCCACCCGGTCAACCACGCCGCCCAGGTTGTCGAGGGGGCCGAACTCTGGCAGGGGCCATCCAAGCTCTCCGCGACCTTTTCGGTTGCCAATGACGACACGCACCTGTACGTGGGGGTCCGAGTTGTGGATTCTCAGGGAGTGGGTGGGGGCCAGGCAGTTCTTTATGTTGATTTGAACGCTTCGAAGGGTCCGCTGGCCTCACTGGATCCAAACAGGCTGCTGAAAATCCGGGCGACGCGAGCCGGGGCTGTTATTGGGGAAGGAGCGGACGCGGGCCTGATGGCGGCGGTCATGCCGACGGATAGCGGCTACCACCTCGAGGTGGCCATTCCGTCTGCGCTCTTTGAGGGGGGCAAAGCCGGAGATGAGATTCGTCTCGATTTGGCTGTGCTGGGCGCCAAGGACTCCGACGGCAAGCGCGCGGTTCTTTACTACTCCGGAAACCGACAGAACGATACCAGTAGTTTGCTCTATGGGCGCTTCAGTCGCGTTGCCTCTGAATGAGGTGGGATGGGGGATGGATGCGGGATCGATGTGGAGTCAGGATTCAAGGGCAATGGTTGGGCGCATACCTTCGGCATGCGAATTTCGTTTTTTGCGTTGCCTGGGGCGCAGCCCCAGATGGGAGTGAATAAAGACGTTGCGTGCTGAAGGAAGACGACTATCAAAATCTTCTCCATGGGCTTGCCGAGGCCAGGCTTGCGGCTTCCGAAGAGGATTTCAAAGCCCAGCGGTTCCGCAGCGGAACCGCCGATGAGCGGCTTGCGGTTCAGCCCTCAAGTTGCGTTTCGGGGCCGAAGGGTTTGAAGAAGATGATCAGCCTGGGCAGGAGGGTGAGGGCGGCCAGCATGGCCATGACCATAGCCAGTCCGGTCAGCAGTCCGAAAAGGACGCTGGGGATGAAGTTGGAGAACACCAGAATGGAGAAGCCGACCGTGATGGTGATGCTGGTGTAGTACATGGCGTTGCCGATGGTGCCATGGCATCTGAACATGGTGCTGATGTAGTTGCCGTCCAGAGGAAACTCGCGCCTGAAGCGGTGGATGTAGTGGATGGTGTTGTCGACGGCGATGCCAATGCTGATGGCCACGATGGTGATCGTCATCATGTCCAGCGGGATATTGGCCAGGCCCATCACTCCCAGGACCACGATCGAGGCCAGCAGATTCGGGAAGATGGCGATCAGGGAGACTTTCAGCGAGCGGAAAAGAACCAGAAACATGGCCATGAGAGCCAGGACGGTGAAGCCGATGGTGCTGATCTGGGAGCGGAACAGGCTTTGCAGCATGTTGTTGTACAACACCATCACTCCGGTCAGGTGGACTTGCTCGGGTTTCAAACCCAGTTTCTCGACCAGGTCGGTCTGGATCTGGCGCAGCAAAGCGTCGCGCTTGAGGTGCTCCAGGGAGTCTTTGATGCGCACGGACAGGCGGATCTGATTGTCGGGAATGGACACGTAGGGATTCAGAATGATCTTCTTGAAGTCCTCGGGAAGCTGGTTGAACAGCAGCGTCACGCCGAAGTTGTCCAGGGAACGGTCGCCATACAGCTGGCGCATGACTTTGGTGACGGTGCTCAGGGAGAGGACCTTGCCGGTGGCCGGCAGGCTGTCCAGGTAGTCGTGGACCTTCTCCACCAGCTCCAGGCGGGAGGACGTGTACCAGTACTTTTCATCCTGCTCGGCCGCCTCGAATTCTTGGAACTCCCCGAACAGGTCGTCGCCCCCCACCGCCGGAGCCGCCGGCTTGGCAGGCTCGCCCAGGTCGATGATGACATCCAGGGGCGTGGTTCCGCCCAGATTGCGGTCGATCATCTTCATGCCCTGGTAGATTTCGGTGGACTTGCGGAAGTAGTCGATAAAGCTGTTTTCGACGGCCAGGCGGGTCATGCCGCCGAAGGTGAGTACGGCCAAGACGGCGGTGCTGCCGTAGATGATGGCGGGGTGGGATTTGGTGAAGTCGGCGAAGTGGGAGGTCAGGGATAGCCCGAAGCGACGTCTGGCCTTGGGGTGGGTTTCGGGCAGGAGCATGAGGCTGGCGGGGAAGAAGAGGAAGACCACGGTGAAGGATACACAGATGCCGGTCGTCATCATCCAGCCAAAATTGATGACCGGCAGAATGTCGCACATGATCAGCGAGCAGAATCCGGCGATGGTGGTTGTGGAGGTGTACAGGCAGGGCTTGAAGATGGTCCGCACCATCTCGATGACCTCCTGGCGCTTTCCGGTCACGGTCCGTTCGGCTTGGATTTCGCCATAGCGCACAATCAGATGGATGGTCAGGGACATGGTGATGATCAACTGCAGGGAGATGAAGTTGGAGGAGATGACCGTCACTTGCCAGCCAAACAGCGCCAGGGCCCCCATCATGCAGACGGCCGCAAAGATGCAGCACAGCAGCGGCAGCAGCACCCAACGCTTCCTCTTGAAAAGCATGCCCAGCATCAGAACCAGAAAGATGAACATGCCCAGGCCGAACAGCTTCAGATCCTTCTTGACGAAGGTAACCATGTCGTCGGAGATCATGGGTACCCCCCCCAGAAACAGTTCGGCGTTGTCCCGATAGCGCTCCATGATCGCCCGCACCCTGCCGATGTCCTCGTGGCGCTGGTCGTTGAGCAATTCCTGTCGCTGGTGGTACTGCTTGACCACCTGTTCCAGTTCGAGGCGCTCCTCCGGGGTGATCGCGCCCTCGTACTCCTTGTCCCGCAAGGCGGTCTTGCGCTTTTGCAGCTGTTCGTAGGTCGGATCCGGGGTCAGATTGATCTGCAGGGCGGTGGAGCGCAGATCGGGACTGACCAGCAGGTTCTGGAACAGAGGGCTCTCTTTCAGCTCCTTGCGGGCTAAATTCACATCGACCCCGGAGTCCTCCAAGTGTTTGATGTTGCCTCGAAGCTCTTTTAGCGGCGCCAGCGGATTGGCCAGCAGGGGCACGTCCAGTATGCTCACCACCGAATCGACCCGCGGCAGTTGCCTCAATTTTTCCCGCAGATTCTTCAGATTGGCCAGAGATTCAGGCGCGAATAGGTCGGCCCGGGGGGTATAGGTCAGCAGCAGGAACTCGCCGGTGTGGTAGCGCTCGGCGATAATCCGGGAGTATTTCAGATCCCGGTCGTGTTCCAGAATCAGGGAATCCGCTGAGGCGTCCAGCCGGAAGTCTTTGATCTGGTAGCCGAGAAAGGCGAAGACCAGCAGCAAGGCCAGCACCACCAGACGCGGGTGACCCAGGACGACCCGGTCGTAGAGTCGGATGTAGGGGGACGGTTGGGGCATTGGCCTCAGTCTTTCGAATTGAGGGCCAGGCTCTTTTCACGCATTCTGCGCAGGAGTTCCTCAACGCTGTTGCTCTGCAGTATTTGGTCGTACTGGGACCGGTACGAGGACACGATGCTGACCCCTTCCACCTCGATGTCATACACCCGCCACC
>JBFJXC010000194.1:0-7048 GCA_041623325.1 Lentisphaeria bacterium
GCAGGCCTCGGCGTGACAAAGCGGTCCCTGGGGACCGCACTCCAGAGCGGCTGCGCCGCAGGGCCTGTAGCCGCGGCGGGCCTCGGCGTCCGATCTTCCCGTGCAAGGGCGGCAACACGGACACGCTCATCAAGACCGTGTTCAAGGAACTGGAGCAGGAAGGCATGGCCCTGCTGCTGAAGAAACTGAACGACTAGGCAACACAGAAGGCCAGGCCATGAGTGCACCCCAAGAAAACCAAACCGGCGGCGGCATCCACGCCGCTTGGCTTGCGGACTGGATACACGAGTTCAGCGAAGGCCCGCTGAACACGATGAACACCGACGGCGAACCGGCCTGGGCCACCCCCTTGGTCGCGTTTGCCAGAGGCGATGATCCCCTGTTCGCGAAAATCCCGGAGCACATCGGGGACTTCTACTGGACTCCCCAGCAGGCGTTCTCCCTGGTCTATCCGGAGGTGCCGGCCGAGGAGCTTACCGTCGTAAGCTGGGTGCTGCCGCAGACGCAGGCCACCAAGCTCGACAACCGAGGGCAGACGGCAGTCCCCGCCGAACGCTGGGCCCGGTCGCGCAAATACGGCGAGGTATTCAATGTCGCTCTTCAGGAGCAATTGGTCGAGGCGCTGGCCAAGGCGGGCATCCAGGCCGTCGCCCCGGAACGCCAACCGGAGTGGGGCTTCCGCGTCTCGCCCACAACCAGCATCTCCTCCAATTGGTCGCATCGCCATGCGGCCTATGTGGCGGGGCTGGGGACGTTCGGACTATGCGACGCGCTCATTACTCCGGCCGGGAAGGCCATGCGCTGCGGCTCCCTCATCGCGAGATTGAAAATCCCCCCCACGCCCCGACCCTATCGGGATCCCCATGCCTACTGCCTCTACTTCGCCAAAGGAACCTGCGGCGCCTGCATGCAGCGCTGTCCCGCCGGAGCCATCACTCCGGAAGGGCACGACAAACAACTGTGCAAGAACTACGTCATGAACACCACGGCCGTATACGTGAAAGAGCAATTCGGCTTCGAAGCCTACGGTTGCGGTTTTTGCCAGGTCGGCGTGCCCTGTGAATCCGCCATCCCCCAAGCCCTGAGACCGGAGCCGCTGTAGATGAAGGAAACGGTCAGGAAACGGGTGGCCGCCGCCTCCCATGAACCGACTGGGGTGAACACGCAGTCGGTTCTGTTCACGGTGATTGGGATTATGGATTGCCGGTCATGTTTGATTAACCTTCTATTGTCCAGCATGATGCGAATTCTCGATCTCGATTGGCTGCGAGGTTAAAGGCCGATTAGTAGGCCCAAATTTCAATCTAGTACCGGACGGGACTCTGTCGGTCGGTCGACCGGAGGAGCAGGGACAGGTGGGAGCCGCTTTGGATCAGGGTCGGGTGGAAGCGCCCGCTCCAGAAAGCGCCGGACCTTTTCTTCCTCCGATTGTATTGCTGGGCGACATTGCCTTCCACGTACTGCATGGCTGCGGAAAGGTCCTCGCCCCGCGCCGCCCATGCCAGAACATGACATGGTTGGAAGTAATGACGTAGTCCGTAGGCCTATCGGACTGTGGAGCGGGGGATCTTTTCTGCATTGAGCATCGTGATTACTCCGCCTTTTCGGGTCCTATGCCACCGGTACAGCCACAGACGACAGCGATGTGGATCTGATCGTCGTGCTCGACACCGACGAGGATATCTTCGACGCGACGGCGGAGGTGCGGATGGCTGTGCGTGATTTCCATGTCGCCAAAGACATTCTGGTGCAGACCCCGAAGATGTACCAGCGGGAGCTTGGCATATACTGGACAATTTCCAGCCAGGCGCAGCGCGAGGGGAGAGTGCTGTATGCCAAAGCATCCTGAGGCCGTACAGGCGTGGCTCGACATTGCGGCGACCGACGAGCATTCTGCCGAAGTGCTGTCAAGGAAAGCTTGGCGGAGGGGGTGGGATTCGAACCCACGGAGGCTTGCGCCTCTTCGGTTTTCAAGACCGACGCCTTTGGCCACTCAGCCACCCCTCCAGGGGTCAAAAAGCAGGGTGAAATATGACGCCTGCGCCTTGGATTTCAAGAAGGAGAAACAAAGGAGAAACACCGGTATGGAATAGCAGAATCATTTCGGACAAAATTATTTTCGGGCAGGGTTCGGAGGCAAACCACTAATCGGCGCTAATCTCCGCTAATGGCGGGCAAGCCACCCTCAGAAAATCATTATTCTGTCATCATTATTCTGTGGGAAAAGATTCTGTGTTTAGAGTGGCAGTGAGGTCTTTGACGACTTCGGCGGCCAGGATCAGGCCTGCCACGGAGGGCACGAAGGCCAGGCTGCCGGGGATCTGCTTTTTGGCATGGCACTTGGCGGCGTCTTGGTCGGGGCAGATGCAGCTGTTGGCGCAGGTGGAGGAGGTTTCCAGGGGGGTGACGGGCTCTTCTCGGGAGTAGACGACTTTCAAGCGCTCGACGCCGTGCTTGCGCAGTTGCTTGCGCATGACCCTGGCCAGGGGGCAGATGCTGGTCTGGTAGATGTCGGCCACTTCGAAGCGGGTGGGGTCGAACTTGTTGCCGGCGCCCATGCTGCTGATGATCGGAATGCCCAGTTCCTGGCTGCGCACGATCAGGTGGACCTTGGGGGCGATCATGTCGATGGCGTCGACCACATAGTCGTAGTCTGGGCTCAAGAGCTGGTCGCTGGTGTCCTTCAGGTAGCGCACTTTGAAGGCTTGGACTTGGGCGCGGGGGTTGATCTCCAGAACCCGCTGCTTCATGAGCTCGACTTTGGCCTGGCCGACGGTGCGGGTGGTGGCGTGCAGTTGACGGTTGATGTTGGTCAGGCAGACGTCGTCGTCGTCGACCAGCACCAGGCGTCCGACTCCGGAACGTGCCAGGGCCTCGACGGTGAAGGAGCCGACTCCGCCGATGCCGAAGACGGCGACCCGGGCGCGACTTAGCCGCTGCAGAGAGTGGGGGCCCAGCAACAGTTCGGTGCGCGAAAAGGCGTGGAGCATGGTCAGTTGTCTCCGGTCTAGCTATGGTAGGCGAGTGGTGTGCAGGCCGATAAGATAGCGTGCCCAGTGGAGAATTTCAGGTGGGAGGCGAGTGCACCCGGCTGCGGACCGGAGGGCCTCCCACCGTGGGATTTCCTTTAGCCTCGCCTGTTCCCCTGCCCCCGGCCGCCTCCCTGGGGAGGGCGGCGGCCATCGCGCCTTCCGCCGCCCGGCTTTGGGCGATAGGAGCGGTTTCCATACGCCGGCCGACGCCGGGGGTTGAGCAGTTGCTCCAGGCGCTGGCCGATCACGCCGATGCGGTCGGGGCCGGTCTCGGCCTGCTGGCCCATCACCAGAGAGGCCAGCTTGCAGGCGATTTTGGGCAGGTCCATCTCCTCTTCCAGCTCCTGGACCAGGGTGACGGCCCCCGGGCTGATGGTGTGATGCCGCAACTCGTCCTGAAGACGCTTCATCCGGCTCTTGCGCAGCTGCTTGACGCTGGGGACCAGACGGTTCTCCATGCTGGTTCCAACGTTGCGCTGGATCCGTTCCAGCTGATGGTACTCTCTGGGGGTGACCAGCGTAATGGCCGTGCCCTTGTTGCCGGCCCGCCCCGTCCGGCCGATCCGGTGCACGTAGCTTTTGGAATCGAATGGCATGTGATAGTTGAACACGTGGGTGACGTCGGCCACGTCCAGGCCGCGGGAGGCCACGTCGGTGGCTACCAGGATGTCGATCAAGCCCCGGCGGAAGCCGTTCATGACTTCGTTGCGCTGGGGCTGCTCCATGTCGCCGTGCAAGGGCTTGGCATTGTAGCCGCAGGCGCCCAGGGAGTTGCTGAGCCGGTCCACTTCCGTGCGGGTGCGGCAGAAAAGAATGGCCTTGTCGGGGCACTGTTCCTCGATCAGGCGGACCACGGCATCCTGCCGCTCCCATTCTTCGATCACGCAATAAAGCTGTTGGATGTCGAGGTTGGTGGATTCGGCCGTGTTGATGGTCCGGATCGTGACCGGGTCCTTGAGAATGCCGGAGGCCAGTTTCCGGATGGGTTCGGGCATGGTGGCGGAAAAGAGCAGGGTCTGGCGCTGTTCAGGCAGGTAGGTAAAGATCTCCTGGATGTCCTCCAGAAAGCCCATGTCCAGCATTTCGTCGGCCTCGTCCAACACCACCATAGTCGGCTTGATCTCCGGAAGCTTTCCGGACTTGAGCAGGTCCAGAAGGCGGCCGGGGGTGGCGGCAAGGGCGTGGACCCCGCGCCGGACCATCTCGATCTGGCGGGTGTAGGACTGGCCGCCGTAGATGGTGCCCGTACGCACGCCGGCCAAGCGCCCGAGGCGGTAGATTTCGTCGCTGACCTGCATGGCCAGCTCCCGGGTCGGGGCGATGACCAGCAACCCGACCCCGGCATCCAGATCGAGGCGATTCATGGCCGGCAGGCCGAAGGCGGCGGTCTTGCCTGTGCCGGTCTGGGCCTGGGCAATGACATCCCTGCCCTCCAAGATCACCGGGATGGCTTGCTGCTGAATGGGACTGGGGATCTTGAAGCCAGCGGCTTTCACGCCCTCCTGGAGAGCCGCGTTCAGGCCGAAAGACTCGAAGCCTTCGGGGGTGGATTCTGTGGTTTCGTTGGTACTCATGCTGATTCCGTTGCGTCTTCCTGTCTGGGAACAAATCTCCCGCGCGCCGCTCACAGCATTCGTGCTGTCAGAAGAAAAAATCGGCACCACCTCTGCGGTGGCTCTGGCGGGACGGCTCTCTCTGAACCGATGCAGGGAAGTCAGCGTGGCTGGTAGGTTACCTGGAGGCGGAGTGCGAGAAAGGCTAATTTGTTTTGACCGCCCATACTATAGCACGGCAAACCGCAAGCGGGGTGGCCGGTGCCCCGTGCGAACGAATTCCAGCCACGGCGAGGAGGCGTTGGACGTTGCTTTTTCGAGGCCCGCGGGATGTCTGCAATTGGCGATTATGGCTCGGAGGTTAAGGCCGCCCGCATGAAAGCCTCGATGGCGTCCTTGGTGGCCGGAACGAGGGCGCAGCGGGTGGGCAAATCGAATAGGCCGTCAATGGCGGGATGGTGGGCCAGATCCTGGCCGACGGCCTGGACGATGGCGTCTTTGAACTTGGCGGGATGGGCGGTGGCCAGACAAACGGTTGGCACGCCGTGGAGATGATGGCGGGCGGCCACGGCCACTCCCACAGCGGTGTGGGGATCCAGCAGGTAGCCATACTCCCGGTAATATTGGCGGATGGTGTCCAGGGTGTCTTGGGTGTTGCCCTGCCCGGCCGCGAAGTCTGAATCGGCCCCTTCGGCCCGGATGCAGCCGTTGGTGGCCAGCCCGGCCATGGCCGCACGCACCTTTTCAGGCTTCTCCCCGAAGCGGTAGTAGAGGTAGCGCTCGAAGTTGCTGGCCACCTGGATGTCCATGGAAGGGCTCAGGGTGGGCACGACCGAACGGCACTCGTAAGCCCCGGTGTTGAAGAAGCGCTGCAAGATGTCGTTTTCGTTGGTGGCCAGGATCAGACGCCGGATCGGGGCGCCCATGCGTTTGGCCATGTAGCCGGCGAAAATATCCCCGAAATTGCCGGTGGGCACGCTGGCTTGGATAGCCTGGCAGCCGGTCTGTTCCTGGACCCGGAAGGCGGCATAAAAGTAGTAGACGATTTGGGCCAGTACTCGTGCCCAATTCACCGAGTTGACGGCCCCCAGCTGGTATTCGGTCTTGAAGTCCAGGTCGTTGAAGATCTCTTTCAGAACCCGCTGGCCGTCGTCGAACGTGCCGTCAATGGCCAGGTTGTGCACGTTCGCGTCCAGCACCGTGGTCATTTGGCGCTCCTGCACCGGGCTGACCCGACCGTGGGGATGCATGATAAAGATGCTGATGTTGGGCTTGCCGCGCACCCCGTAGATCGCGGCGCTGCCGGTGTCCCCGCTGGTGGCCCCGATGATGTTGAGTTTGCGGCCGGTCTTCTTGAGAATGTACTCGAAGATGTTTCCCAGAAACTGCAGGGCCACATCCTTGAAGGCCAGGGTCGGCCCATGGAACAATTCGAGGATGTGGATTGGCCCCACCGGCTTCAACGGCGTCACGTGGGGATCGCTGAAGGTGGCATAGCTCTTTTGGATGATCGCCTGCAACTCGTTTTCCGGGATGTCCTTGCCCACGAACAGGCGGATCACCTCGAAGGCCAGATCCGCGTAGCTAAGGTTTCGCCAGGCCTCGAGCTTGTCCCGCACGTCGGGAATCTGCTGGGGCACGATCAGGCCGCCATCGTCGGCCAAGCCCATCATAACGGCTTCGCAGAAGGAAACCGGCGAAATCCCGCCACGGGTGCTGATATAAGTTGAGGATGGCATGCTCGTCGCTTTCTCGTATTGCAGGGCTACGGGGAATGGGAGGGGCCTAACATAATGTCTGGAGGCGGTTTTGCCTAAAGGGGGCATGGGATACTCGGGTTGTCCGGGTCTGGACGGCGGCCTGTTCCTCCGGGGGGCGCGTGGCCGCCGTGGCGGCAGGAACAGTCGACCTTCAGAATCAAATCAGGTATCCGACGTTTTCCAGGACGTAGCCGGGCTGGTAGGGGAAGCGGAAAAGGTCCTCGCGGGCGGTAACGCCGGACAGGACCAGGACGGTCTCGATTTCGCTCTCGATGCCGGCCAGGATGTCGGTGTCCATGCGGTCGCCGACAATGGCGGTCTCCTCCCGGCGGCAGCCGAGCTTCTGGAGGGCCTGGCGCATCATCAGGGGGTTGGGTTTTCCAACGAAGTAGGCCCGGCACTCGGAGGCCATCTCGATGGGCTTGACCAAGGCTCCACAGGCCGGGACGATGCCGCCTTCAGTCGGCCCGCTGATGTCCGGGTTGGCGCCGATCAGCTTGGCGCCCTTGCGGACCAGCTGGCAGGCCTTGGTAATCTTGGCATAGCTGTAGCTGTGGGTTTCGCCGCAGACCACGTAGTCCGGATCCACATCGTTCATGGTAAAGCCGGCTTCGTAGAGGGCGTTGGTCAGGGCGGCCTCGCCAATGACGTAGGCGCTGCCTCCGGGGCATTGCCTGGCCAGAAAGGCGGCGGTGGCCAGGGC
>JBFJXC010000195.1:0-7025 GCA_041623325.1 Lentisphaeria bacterium
CTCGCGGCACTGAGGTCTGGCCCACCGGGCGTACCTGGCCACGGTTTTGTGCCGGATCAGTGGGCCAGAAAGCTGGCCAGCGCGGACGAAGTTGCCATGGAACGGGCTGGGGCCGGGCTCAGGGGACGATGACGCCCTCGAGGTCGTATTCGCTGGCCCCGGTAATGCGCACCCTGCTGAAGCCACGCTCGAAGTCGGCGGCCGTTCCGCTGAAATGCACCAGGTTGTCAATATCCGGGGCGTCGCCGGCGGTCCGCCCGGCAATCCTGCCGCGTGTTTCCAGATAGTCCGCCAGTACGGTCATTTCCCGGCCGACGAGGGCCTGATTCTTTTCCAGGGCAATGGTCTGCTGCAGTTCAAGCAGGCGATGGCGACGGCGGTCGGCGACCTCCCGGGACACCGGCGTATCGGTCAGACGCGAGGCCGCAGTCCCCTCCTCGGGGGAGTAGGTGAACACACCCATGCGCTCGAAGCGGTATGCTTTGACATATTCGCAAAGTTCATCGAAGTCCGCCTCGGTTTCCCCAGGATAACCGACAATGAAGGTGGTCCGCACGGTGACACCCGGGATGCGCTCGCGAATGTCGCGCATCAATTTCTTCGTGGCGGCCGACCCGATACCCCGTCCCATGCGTTGCAGCACCGAATCGCTGATGTGCTGAAGCGGAATGTCGATGTACGGCACGATGTGGCGGGAAGCCGCCATTAGCTCCAGCAATTCCGGTTGCAAATAGCGGGGGTGGGCGTAGATCAGGCGGATCCAAAAGTTCCCATCCAATGCGTCGCACGCTTTAAGTAGATCGACGATGCCCGTGCCGTTCTTCAGATCCACGCCGTAGCGGGTGGTGTCCTGGGCGATAAGGTTCAACTCTTTGGTGCCCTGGTCGATCAGGCCGCGGGCCTCCTGCACCACCGAGTCCAGAGTGCGGCTGCGTTGGGCACCGCGTATGGCCGGAATGGAACAGAAGCGGCAACGGTGATCGCAGCCTTCGGCAATTTTGAGATAGGCATAGTGGTGAGGGGTCAGCTGCAGGCGCGGCGTGCTGTGATCATAAAGGTAGACAGCCTCTCCAAGGCTATGCTGGTCGGGCACAACGGCACCCGACAGGGCGCGAAGAGCCTCGGCCACCCGCGGCACATCGTTAAGTCCCAGAAACAAGTCCACCTCAGGATAGGCGGCTTTGACTTCCGCCAGATTGCGCTGGGGAAGGCAGCCGCCAACCACAACCCGCCGGCCGCGCTGACGCTTTTTCCAGCGCAAGGACTTCTCTATCTCTTCATGGGCTTCGCTGCGCGCATCGTTGATGAACCCGCAAGTGTTGATCAGGGTGATGTCGGCCGCTTCGGGGTCGTTGGTCAGAACAAAGCCTTCAGTGGCCAGTTGGCCGCACATGACCTCGGCATCGACTAGGTTTTTGGGGCATCCCAGGCTGACCACCAGAATGTTGCGTCCGTGAGAGCGGCTGCGCTTCATGAATATCCTCTATGGCTGAATGGCGGCGCCCCTTGGCGTCCGTGCAAAAAAGGTTCTAAATATAGCACCGGTGACGACCTTGTCATTTGGGCCAGAGCCAACTATACTTGGCTCCTTTTCGTTGTGGCGGTGCATGCGGCGGCCGATTCATCCAGGTTTGAGAACCCAATTTTCATGACCATCCGGGAAGTTATAGAAAAGGCCGAGAAGGCCGTTGTCGAGATCATCAGCCAACGAAAGAGTTCGCGCAACGACTGGCCCTTTGTGCTGTCCCGAGCCTTTTTGTTCGGCCTTTCCCGGGTATACCGCAGCCTGGTGCAACTGCGTCTGTCTCTGTACAATCATCGGATTATCCGTCAACGGATGCTGGGCTGTCTGGTGGTCAGCATCGGCAATGTCAGCGTCGGCGGCACCGGCAAGACCCCGGTTGTCGAAGTTTTTGCCAAGACGCTTGCCGCCAAAAACCGGCGGGTGGCGGTCTTGAGCCGCGGCTACCGAAGCAAAAGCAAACCGCTTTGGCAGAAGCTGCGCGACAAGATCCTGCGTCGGGACCACGAAATCCCCCCCAAGGTCGTCTCTGACGGCAAGCGCCTGCTGATGGACTCGGCCATGGCCGGCGACGAGCCCTACATGCTGGCCAGCAACCTTCCCAACGTGGTCGTGCTGGTGGACAAAGACCGGGTGAAAGCAGGCCGCTATGCCATCCGGGAAATGGGAGCGGACACCCTGATCCTGGACGACGGCTTCCAATATTTGCGCCTCAAGCCCCGCCTGAATATTCTTCTGGTGGACTCAACCTGCCCGTTCGCCAACCACAACCTGCTACCTCGCGGCCTCTTGCGTGAACCCATCAAGAACCTGCGCCGTGCCGACTACATCTTTCTGACCAAGTCCAACGGCGGTAGCCACCTGCGCCACCTCAAGCAGTTCGTCCAACGCCACAATCCCAAGGCCGAAATCATCGAGTGTACGCATCGGCCCCGGTACCTGGAAGAAGTCTACACCAAGGAGCGCGCTTCGCTGTCAGTGCTTAAAGGCCGGCGGGTGGCGGCGATCAGTGGCATCGCCGTTCCCGAGAGTTTCGAAAATTTCTTGCGCAAGCTGGGGGCCCAGCTGGTATACGCCGAACAATTCATCGATCACCACCGCTATCGCGAACAGGAAGTGATCGATTTCATCAACGCCAGTCTGAATCGGGAGGCGCAAGTGATCGTGACCACCGAAAAGGACGCGGTACGCTTTCCCAAGCTGTACCGGCGGGATATACCGGTCTATTTTCTGCGGGTTGAAATCGACATTCTCAGCGGCGAGGAAAGTTTCAACGAGTGCATCAGCCGCATATGCTTCCTGTGACATGTGGGCGGAACGGCCGGAAATGACCGTTTGTCGTTGCCTAAAGGCATCAACCACCTACAGTAATGTCGAACTTGCAGGTCTGGCACTCCGAAAGAGGCTTTCCAATTCATGGCATCAGACGCTGTCATCCAGAATGCTTGGCGCCGCTGGCGGCTTACGGTGGCCGTCTGGATTAGTGCCGTGGTGGCCTCGGGTAGCGGCACCGCTTTTGAAGAGACTCTGATTCCTCCGGAAAACTCGCTGTCGGCCAAGCGCGTGCAGAATATCGAGCGCATCGCTGAAGATTTCTATGCACGCTACGGGGCACAGGCCAGCGACCGCCGAACCCGCATGCGGATTCTCCGTTCCTTCCTGCTTGAGGATCCCTGTCCGGTCCCGCCTTCCGGCACGATCATCACCAGTGCCCAATGCGAAGCCGCCGCCGCCAAATTGACGGACTCTCTGGTGCTAGAAAAGCATCCGCCGCTGGACCCGGAGGAGCTGAGGGCTGAAAGTCTGGCCCGCTATCCGACCTATGAATACGGCCAGAAAATTTCAGTCACCTACCTGGCCAGTCCAGTCCGTAAAGTAACGGTGTCGGGCACCTACCGCGGGAAAAAGAACGGACGCCTGGTGGTGGGCAGCCACCGGATCAGCGAGCGCGATTTCAACCTGCTTCCGGAAAACAAAGCCGAATTGCTGAAATTCGACCCCGGAGAATCCCAACGCTTGCGCGATGAATACATAGCCCAGCGCAAGCAGGAGTACACAACAGTCAAGCAGGCCTACTACAACACCGTATCGGCCACTTCCTTGGACACCGAGCGCAAACGCGGAATTCGTCTTAACCAGCAGAACGGCTATGTCTATTTTGGAACAACATGGCAACCGGTTGTCCAAGTCGTCGATGCCATTGCCACCCAGGCAAAACAACGGCTGCTGAAGGCCCAAGCGGAGCGCCAAGCCGTCCAAGCGGCCGAGCAACAAGAAAAAACCATCGAAAAAGCCGAGGCCGCCACGTCGACAAGGGCGGGATTTCCGGCGTCCGAGGCGGTTGCCGCCGAACAAAAGCAATCCACAGCGGCGGGCGTTGCTACGGAGCCAAGCGCTCCCGAAGAAGCGCCCGCAAGCGGGTCCGATGCTTTGGCCGAAGTGGTCCCTGCCACCACAGAAGAGAATTCCGGCATAGGGGTAACGGAGGCAGCAGCCGAACCAGAAAAAGAGGCGGTTCCTGCCAGAAAAACGGCAGAACCTGCACCCCGACCAACACTGCGTGAGGCAGAACCCGACACCTCCCCCATGGTCAAGATTCTTGCCATCGCACTGGCGCTTGGGCTTGCCGGGGCAATCGGTGCCTATCTTGTTCTAGCCAAAAAGAAGAACCGGCCCCCGGTTCTGAGCAGTTTCCACGATGGAACATCCGAGGCGGGTCAGGAGTACTGGCCCATCATGGACGAGGCCATCCCGAACACTCCCCATGTCGCCTTCCGTTTTCCCGATCGGGAGCAAGCGCTGCAGGCGCTCGAACAGCTTTCGTTCGTTAGCCTTGACCAATCGACCAACACCCTGACCTGCAGCGGCGAGACCCATATCGGACTGGTTCCGGACCAGACGGGAGTCATTGGCTTCGTGGCTGGCCAGCATCTCGACTACGCCTCGTGGCGCGAAGCCAAAACCAAGCTGGCCGCCCCACAGGCCGAAGAGGTCGCTGTCAGCGTAGCCCCGATTTTTGCACTAGGGCTTCCACATGATGACGATCTCGGCGAAGGTATCGAGTTTGTCGACAAATACGACGGGGCGGACAACGACTTTGGCCGCTACTGGAAATATCGGGCCGAGAGTAAAAAGGCAGCCATGCAATTCCTCAAGGATGTCACGATTGGAGCCCGGGGCATTTCCGTGGTCGTCACCAGTCCTCAAGGGGTCTTTACCAAGACTCAGCAGGGCGTCACCTCGACAAAGAAACAGGCATGAAGGAGTCCAGCGGACTGATTCGCGCGTTTCTGGCTTTCCCACTCCCGCCAGCCGTGATTCGGTATGCGGAAACCATGCAGCATTTCCTGCAAAGGCAGGGAGTGGCCGCCAAATGGGTCCTTCCCCAAAATATGCATGTAACGCTCTGGTTTCTGGGCCAGCAGACTCCCGAAACTCTGGGCCGGTTCGCTGACGCCATCGCCCCGGTTTGTCGGCAAACTCCTCCATTGACCCTTTCATATGCCGGTTTCAACGTTTTCGGCAAACCTCCCAGGGTGCTTTTTCTGAACTGGTCGTGCCGTGATCCGGACATGGATCCGACCCGTTTGCTGGAAAGAGTTCAGAAGGCGGGACGCCAAGTGGGTCTGGTTGCCCAGCCCGGGAATCCCTTTAAGGCGCATGTCACCGTCGGCAGACTGCGCACACCCCAACAAACCCAAGCCCTGTTGACCCTCTGCCATATAAAATGCCGGGAACTGCACTGGGACGTCTCTCCGCCGCCTCCCCCCTCCCCCCTCCAAGCCGTGGTTCTGGACCGGCTGACCCTCTACCAAAGCATTCTGACCCCGACTGGACCGCTTTACACCCCACGTCGCGAAATCCAGCTCGGACACTGAGATATTCGACCAAAATATTCAACCGGTATTGACGCCTGCCCGAGGTTATGTGATATTCTACTTGCTTGCCAGGTCTGCTGGCAACAGGTGCAGTCATGGACCAATAGAAGAAGGAGGGACAATCATGCGTGCAGTAGTGGGATCTATGGTAGCGGCTACCGTGCTCTGGGCCAGCGGATGCACGGCCCCAAACGGACCGGTTTTCGCGCCCATTGTCATTGATGCCTACGGCCCAGTGGCCGGATTCGACAACAATGTTCGGTCCGACAAGGTAGGTCGCGCCATGGCGAAGGGCATCATTATGGTCGGCACCGGGGATGCTTCCATCGAAAGGGCCGCCGCCAACGGCCGGATCACCCGGATCCACCATGTCGACAGCCAGAGCATGAACATCCTGGGCGTCTACTCCCAGTACGAGACCGTGGTCTACGGGGAATAGTCGGACCGACTGCTTTGAATTTTCGTATGCGACAGCCTGGGTTTATAGCCGCCGCCCTGCTCTGCTTGGCGGCTGGGTGTGGCACGACTACCAACTTTCCAAAGCTGTCCGACCAGCAGTACAGGGCGCGTGTGCCGGCCATTCCGGCCGGGGCCGCGCCCGTTTTCGCTTGGCGGGGAAGCCGGCAGAACCTACAAACCTACTGGGGACTGCAATCGGTCAGCGTCGAAGTGAGCGCCCACTTCCCCCCAACATGGCAAAATCCAGGGGACGGTTTCTGGAGCGTAGCCGGGAAAACCGGCGAGAACCGGCCGCTTCCTTTTCTCGGAGTCGTTAAACGCCACCAAAACGAAAATGGAACGGAACTGACCCTGCTTGTTCCTCCCCTTGACCTGAACAGCGTCCGGGACGGTCTGTATCTGGTATTGGTTCCCGGAGTGGCGCGAGATCCCCAACATGGCTCTATAGCCGCCATCACTCCGGAACTGCACCTGTGCGAGATCCGCCGCCACGCCTTTAAACCCTTCAGGGTTCGAATTCCGTTGGAGCCGTTGCAGGCATCCCCACTGACTCCAACTCCCGAGGTGCTTCCGCCTCTGGCCATTGGCACCCCGATTCCCTTGAATTGACCCCGGCGGACTGAAATCGATGCTTAAGCTCGGGGGAGCACGGTGAACCCGACGGGGAGCCAGGCCCCTCTAACGTCCAAGCAAAAACCATACCTTTTCTGCCAAACCCCATTGAAATGTCATTTTTTCGGTATACTGTGCCTCTTGCCTTTGAGGGCCTTCCAGTCTGCTGCGATGAAGCGGGTCGCCTTGACGATCATAGGCGGCTGACGGCATTTTATGCGATGCTGCTTTCTGATTTGCATGGCTTTCGGTTCGAGCTGACGGATGATCATCTTTCGGCATGGTCTTCGCCCAGGCGACATGCCGCCGTCAAGCGCCTCGTTGTGGACCGGGAGTTTTTCTGTACGGACGCGCGGCTGCCCCCTCATCGCAAACCTGAACGGTAGCGAACAAAAGAAAGGAAGAAAGGACAGAAACAACGATGAAGAAATCTTGCCTGAACAAAGAAAAGAACGACTTGAGTGTTGTATTGGACAATGGGGGGGAAAAAAGCGTCATTGCGCCACGCATCATCAAACCGCACCGCAACACCTTCAGCGGTGGGGTAATCACCA
>JBFJXC010000196.1:0-6956 GCA_041623325.1 Lentisphaeria bacterium
GAGTCCGTTGGGGCCGCTCCGTTCAGCGCGGGCGTCTGGCATCAGCTGACCTGCAGTTACGACGGCAAGGCGCTGAGGGTTTTCATCGACGGCAAGCTTTCCGGCGAGAAAGCCTGTCAAGGGACTTACATTGCTCCCAAGAACGTCGTCTCCGATCAGTACAGCTCCACCAAACCCTTTATCGAGGGACGCGGCAGTTATCTGCAGATCGGCGGCAAACCCACGACCCGTGACGGCGAGGCGAGATTCGACATTGGCGAACTGGCCATCTACACCTCGGCTTTGCCGCCCGAAACCGTGCAACGGCATTTTGAATCCGGCAAGCCGGAACCGCCCCCAGAGCAGCAGCTGACCGCGTTTCGCGAGCTGCGCAAACAGGTTGAGAAAACCCGGAAGATCGGCATCGGCATCCCCCATGACACCTGGGGCTACTTCCCGCTCGGCAGTACGATCCCGCTCACGGTTTCCTTCCCGGAAAACAGCGGGTTCCAGGGCGACTACCGGATCGAGTGTGCCCTCACAGATTTAAAGGGAGTGGAAGTTTGGCAGGAAAAGGCCAGCCTTCGGGTGGAAAACGAGCGTTCCGCTACCCAGGCGATCGCGGTTCCAGCCAAAACGGCAGGGATCTTTTTCCTGGATGTGCTGGTCAAGGATTCCCAAGGCAGCATCGTCAAGAGTCTTCAGGAAAAATATTGCCTGGGCTTTACAGCCGCCCCCGTTGCCCCGAAGGACATTTCGCCCCTCAACCCCCTGGGCATCCAAGCCTGTCTGAATCCCTGGATGTGGCGAAACATGCCGCTTTACCGCCAGTTTGTCTGGGGCAAAACCTACATTCCAAAATCCCAGGTGCTCGCCCGGGAAATGATGCAAATCGGTCCCACCTTTCCCCCCATGATCTATACCCTGTTCTTCGATCATGACCGCTACCGCAAGATCGGCCCCAAGGAGGAGCAGGAAATCCGCGACTATGTCACCGAGAGCGTGAAGGGGCTGAAGGATTCGGCCTATTGCTGGGAGATCACCAACGAGCCCAACGGAAAATTCTCTCCCGAGACCTATATGCAGCTGCTGAAAATCTGTTCGGAGATCATCCGCCGGGAGACGCCGGAGATCAAGATTCTGGCGCCGGGGGCCAGCCCGTCCGGGATTCCCTTCATCAACCGGCTCATGGAAATGGGCGCGGCCGACTATATGGACGTGCTCACCTTTCACAACTACAGCGGCGCGCCGATCTCATCCTATCGCTGGAACAACACCGCCGCCAAGCTGCAAAAAATCGTCGACAAGTACGCCAAGGGGAAAATGCCGATCTGGAACAGCGAAAGCGGGATCTTCTGCCTGCCCAGGATCGGCGAGCGCCCGATGACGGTGGATGAGGGCAACCGGGCGGGGTTCACCAGGGGAGCAAGTCGAATCAAACCCGGCTTCAACACTTCGATGTCGACGTATACGGAGCAAACGGCGGCCGCCACCCAGGTGCAGAGCATCGTTCTGGACTTCGCAGCCGGATATCAGAAGTACATCAAGTGCCAGGGGCCTTCCCTGCCGGGCTTGGAGGGAACCAACACCATTACGCTGCCCACCTTGCCAGGAGTGGCCCTGACCGCACTCTCCACGGTCGTGAACACCATGGTCAAGGCCGAGGAACTCACCCTGACTTCGATGGACGACGCCTGCGTGGTCGTGACCAACCAGCAGGGCCGGCGCACCGCCGTGGCCTTCTCCGACAAGACGCCGACTCTCTCATTCAAAGTCACCCCCGGCATAACCTGCCGGGGCATGGATATGCTGGGCAATCCCTTGTCCTGGCAAGCCTCCGCCGGAGGCCTGATTCTCGTCCAGCTCGGCGAGGATCCCATTTACATCTTCGATATTCCCGCGGATTTTCAGCAAATCGCCCCTCTCAAGGTCTCCTGTCCCGACAAGTTGGCGGACAACCAGCTCCTCGCGGGGACGGTTGCGGTGACCAATCCCTTCGACGTGGGCATGAACGCGACCCTCTCCGCTGTTGAGTTGGAGGGGGCGAGCCTAACCCTGGACCGCTCCGAGATTCAGCTGGCGCCGGGCAAGACCATCAGCGTGCCCTTCGCCCTGAAAGCCAGCGCGCTGAAACGGCGCCAGTATGAAATCCAATTCAACCTGAAGGACGGGAACAAGCTGATCGCCGCGGCCTCCGCACTCTTCGATTCTCCCGGCAGCGTGGTCCGCATTCCGGAAACGAAAGGCGCCATCGTGATTGATGGCGACGATGCCGAGTGGGCCCGGATCCCCATGGATGTGGCCCAGGACGAGGAGAACGTGGTTCATGGCAAGCCCAACCTGGCCGAACTCTGGCTGCCCCAGTGGCGCGGCAACCACGACCTGTCCTTCACCGCGCAGTACACCTGGCGAAAGGACGACGCGCTCTACCTGTTGATCAAGGTCAAGGACGACAAGCCCATGCCGGCGCCGGAAGGACAGGAGGGCCTGGCCTTCCGCTGGGACTGTCTGGAACTGTTCTTCGACAGCCGCCTCTATGGCAAGCGCGGCGGGCCGGTTTCTCAGGGTGCGGATCAGACCATCGTCATTCCTCGGGTCGCCTCCGAAACGCAGGCCTGCATTCAGTGGCAGGTCCAGAAGGACAAGGCCGCCATCGAGGTGGAGTTTGTCGGGCGCAGGACCGCCGAAGGCTACCTGCTCGAAGGCAAAATCACCCCGAAAAAGGACAGCCCCCTCAAAATGCGGGCCGGCACCCAGTTCTGCATGGATCTGCTGTTCGACGACACCGACGATCCCGCCAAGCTGCGCAAAGCCGCCATGACCCTGCACGGAACGTTCAATAACTACACCGATTCCGGACAATGGGGCCGCTACCAGCTCGGACCGGCGCTCAAGTAGTAAAACCAAGAAGAGAGGACGAGGACATGAAAAAGAACATGACAGTATCTGAACTCCGCTGCGGGGACTCTCCGTTTTGGACGGGACGCGCCTGGGCAGAGCGCCTGAGAACTTTGGTCGTCCTGCTGGCCGCGCTTCTAGCTGGCAGAGTGGTCGCCGCCGAGCCGACGAAAACCCTCGACCTGGATTTCAGCCGAGCGCAAACCGGTTGCCTGGCCAATAAGATGGCGCCGGAGCAGCCACCCGCGATTGTGGCGACGTATTCGGTGTATGGCCGCTTGCGCGGGGCAAGCGCGCTGCCGGAAACGGGCAAGCGCTATGCGTCGGCGGCCCTAGACCGCAGCGGGGAGTTGAACGCGCTGCGTCTGGGAAACTGCGGGCGGGAGCTTAGCGGTTTAGGCCATCGGTTCGAAACCGGCAAACCCTTTGCCCTGGAACTGTGGGTTAACGTCTACGACGTGCAGACGTATTTTCTGGGGGCGTTTCTGAACGTGATCCACGGCTACAAGCAGGGGTTTCGCTTGGAGTTCAACAAGCAGAAATGGTCGCCCAATGGCTGGATCAGTCTGACCTGGGGAACGGAAACGGGCTCGGATCAAATCCTCCTGAAGAGGTTTGAGCCGGGACAATGGCACCAGGTTGTCATCAGCTATGATGCCAAATCCATCGCGCTGTACGTCGACGGCGAGCTGGCCGAGCAAAAGGACGCCGCCATCAATTTCACCGCCAAGGGTGGCGAACTCCTGGTGGCCAACAAATGGAACACCAAAGCAATTACGTTGGACTTCAAACTGGATCAGCTGACCATCTACGATGCCGCGCTGACCGCTGAGGAAGTGAAAACTCGCTATGAAAAGGGCATGCCCACCCAGACCTTTACGGAGGAGCAGGAGGCCCGCTTGAGCGCCCTCAAACTTGAGATTCCCCGCGACACCTACGGATACTTCCAGGTTGGGCAGCCGATTCCGGTGCTGATCGACGCGACCTCCGCGGCCGACGAACTGCGGGTCAACGGCGAAAAACACGCCCTGCCTCTGCAAAAGCCGGTGAGCCTTTCCTTCCCGGCCCCGGGAATGCAGGAAATCAACCTGACGCTGCTGGCTCAAGGCAAGGTCCTGAAGCAGGCGGACTTTCCGGTGGCCATCGTTCCCTTCCTGGCGCCGTCTTCCAAACTCGGTGCCAACGAGTTGGTCTCCCGCCAGCCCGAGGTCAGCGCCCTGGGAATGAAGCTGAACCGCGTGGTGGTCGAATGGAGAGAGTTGGAGCCCCAAAAGCAGGAGTATGCCTGGGGTCGCCTGGACGCGGTCATGGAAAAGAACCAGGAGCTGGGCACGGAGTGCATCCTGTGCCTGACCGGCGTGCCGGGCTGGGTGCCGCGGCAGAACGGCTCCAAAAACGTGCCGGCGGATCTGGATGCCTTCAAGAAGATCTGGCAGTTGCTGGTCAATCGCTACGACGGAGTTCGCTATTTTGAAGTGTGGGACTGCTCCAATCCAAACACGGCCCTCCAAGGTTCCTTCGAAGGCAAGCTGCAGGACTACATGGTCCTGCTGCGGACCGCGGCCGAGGTAGTACGTGAGGATGTGCCCGGGGCCAAGATCCTGGCGGGGCGGATCGACATTGGCGACGGCCTGGCCAACGCGGCCTATCTGCAGAAAAACGCGGCCGACTTCTACGATATCCTCTCCGCCAAAAAGTACTCGGTCGACCCTGCCAAAAACTATGGGCGCTCCCTCTGGAGCGCGAAAATCGTGAAGGCTGCCGGCAAGCCGGTCTGGAACACGGCCTGCGGCATCCAGCAGTTGGCGCGCACGACGCTCTTGCCGCCGGAAAACAGTGGCATGCAGATGCAGAAAAGCTGGCCCATTCCGGCGGTTGACGAATGGACGGCGGCGGCCTGGCAGATCCAGGATCTGGCCCTGCAGCTGGCCGACGGCATCGGGCGCGTGATGCTCGAAACCGGCCCATCCGAATACTATCCGCTCGACAATGGCACCACCGGTTTGCCGGGGGTGAAGGGACTGGCCCTGGCCGTCTTCAACGGCCTGATCGGCCAGGACGCCACCCTATCCCGTTTGCCGGGCACGGCTGCCGGAGTCTTCGCCATTCGCTTTGAAAATCCGGCTGGCAAGAAGGGGCTCGTTCTGTTCACCGCCGGCGATTCCGCCGTACTCAAGGCCCCTGCCGAGGCTCCGGAGGCGCAACTGCTCGATCTGTTTGGCAAGAAACTTCCCCTGGATCCGGCGGCACTAGCCATCGGGGCGCAGCCGGTCTATCTGCTCAACGTTGACACAATCAGCCAATAACTAGGACAGATAATCATGAAGATCCGAGCATTGAGCGTCCTGGGGCTTGCCATGGCAGGCGCCACCATATTCGCGGGGGATGCGGATGAGCGGGCCCGGTTTCAGCAATACAAGCAAACGGTCAAACAGGATCCGGCCCTGATCCGGTTCTACACCTTCGAGGAAGGGCGGGGCGAGGAGGTTGCCAACCACGTGTTGCTCAATCCGTCGCAGACTGCGGTCACCGGCGGCACCCTCGGCTCGCTGACCATCCAAAACTACGTGCAAGGGGGACACTCGGGCCGAAATCTCAGCCAAGAGACCATTTACCCGGGGTGGACCGAGGGTCGCTGGCCCTGGAAGGCGGCGGTGGCCAGCGGTCTGGATACGGCCAAGTATTCCTGGGAAGTGACCAAACTGTTCCGCAGCGGCATCACCGGTGCGGAGTTCGCAGCTGGCGGCACGCTGGCGGGCTGGATCCGCATTCATGAAAACCCGGCCGCAACGGAATCCTGCAACATCCTGACTCTGGGGGACGGCTGGCGAAGCGGCTTTACCCTCAAGTACACGAAGGCCGGGCATTCCCCCGAAGGCAGCCTCCAGTTCAGGCTGGGAGTCGCCAACGATGAGAGTCCCCGCGCTGATCTTTATGGAGGCCCCTTCCCGGCGGGCATCTGGCACCAGTTCGCGATCACGGTCGATGGCGCCACGGTCAAACTGTATCTGGATGGGCAGCTCAAAGCCGAGAAACCGTTTGCGGCAGCGATCGTCCCCACCAAGTACGAGGATTATCCTCAGGTTGGCCCGTTCTACGAGAATAACTCCCCTTCACGGTGGGGACAATTCCTGATGATCGCCCACAACGTGCCCAAGGATGGCCACGTGGTCAGCCGTTTCGACATGGATGAGCTGGCCATCTACAAGCGAGCCTTGAGCGCGGAGGAAATCGGCAAACTGGAGCTTGCCGGCCGGCCGACCATGTCGGCAAGCGAGCAGCTCGCCGCATATCGCGACCTGGCCACCCGGCAGAAGATTCAAGACCAGATCCGCATGCGTATACCAGTCGACACCGGCGGCTACTTCCGGATCAGTCAGCCCATCGCCGCGACCGTCGAGATTCCGGCCGAGACCGGATTGCAGGGGCAGTTCAAGGCCGTCTTCGAGCTGGAGACACTTTATGGCAAGCCGGTGCAAAAGCTGGAGCGCACCGTCAGCGTTGGCAAGAGCCTGACCGAGAAAATTCTGCCTCCCGAGTGCGGGGTCTATTATCTGGACATGAGCCTGCTCGCCTCCGACGGCACGGTCCTGAAGCGCCTGTCAAAAAAACATTGCCTGGGCATCGTCCCGCCCGCCCCCAAGGAACTGACCGTCCACAATCCTTTGGCCTTCTGGGCGGATCTGAGCGACCCGTTTTACTACGACGCCCCGATCCGGCGGATGAACTACATCGGCGATGGAAAGCAGTTTCTGGAGAACTACCAGACCTATGTTAAGCGCATCCCGGACTTCCGGGCCTATGTCTGGTTCTACTGCGACATGTCGGGCACCCCCAAAGCCCTGGCCTCCAATGCCAAGCTCTTCCCCGAAGCCGCCAAACTAATGAAAGACAAAAATGTTTTCGGTGTGGAGCTGACCAGCGAACCGCACACTCAGAAAATCAAGGCCTATGTGGCCATGCTGAAGACGGCTTCCGAGGCCTTCCGCGCGGAAATTCCCGGCATCCAGTTCTTTCCTCCCGGCGGCGCTCCGCCCTCGATCCCCATGATCGCGGAAATTCTTAAAAATGGCGGCATC
>JBFJXC010000197.1:0-6937 GCA_041623325.1 Lentisphaeria bacterium
CCTGACGAGAAAAGAAACTTCAATAGGAAAACGCAGAACCTCAAACTTCTAATAAAACCATCAGCAATTCATCCCTTTAAATGGGGGCGACAGAAAGTTGATAGCATTGCTCTTCCTCACCTCCTTGACATATTGCCTTTTCCCGGTATAATTAGTCCCTGTTTAACGAATATTAACTAGAGGCTAATGTATGAGCGGTAAGCCGGTACTCTCTCTGCAAAGGGGAATGACAATTCTGGAGGAGGTGGCGGCGCGTCCCGAAGGGGCAGGGCTGCAGGACCTTGCCGCGGCCATTGGCTGCTCCGCTCCGGCGGCGCTGAACCTTGCCAGGACCCTGGTTGCCATGGGTTACCTCCGCCGGCAGGAGAAGCCGGTGCGTTACGTTGTCGGCGAGAAGGTCGGCGAGCTGAGTCGTCTGCAGAGCAGCCGGTCCCACATCGGAGAACTGAAGAGGCGGATGGCGACGCTGGTCGAACGCTTCCCCGGGCTCTCGGTTCATCACTGTGTCTTCAAGGGCAGCGAGCTCGTCATTGAGCGGACGCTCGAGGGCGGGGCGGGCGGCGTATTCAGGGAAGGGGCGGATTATGTGCTGCCGGCTTATACCTCTCTCGCCTCAATGGTTCATCTTGCCTTCTGGCCCGACACGCTTGCCGCTGAGTACATCCACCGCCATCCCTTCGACATTTACGGAAGCGCCTACTGGAGGTCGCGGGAGAACTTTGAGGCGGCACTGGACCGGATCCGCAAAGACGGTGTTTATCACAAAAGCCAAGATGACACCGAAAACATCGGGATGGGGATTCCGATCTTCACCGCCGGTAGAAGTCTGCGGGCGTCCTTAACGCTGGGTTGGCGCCCACCTCGGAAGGAGGGAGTCGATTTCAAAGCGATGAGAGACGAGATCGCCGGCGCCGCACTGGAAGCGTTTGCAGTGGAAGGAAGTCCGTAGGGCACCATTCATCTGATAGTGGCGATTGTGGCCAAGCAGATCATTCTTGAGTTTATTGATACCGGAGAGTGACCATGAAGAGTGTTGAGTTTACCGAATCCGTCCCCTGCAGGGGGCACTATGACATTATCGTTGCCGGCGGCGGCGTGGCGGGGGTGGCGGCGGCGGTTTCGGCAAAACGCCTTGGCAAGAATGTCCTTCTCATTGAAAAGTCCACGATCTTCGGGGGACTCGCCACCCTGGGGCTCATCAACTTCATTGTGCCCATGTGCAACGGGCGGGGCACGCAGATCATCTTCGGCATGGCCGAGGAGCTGCTGCGTTTATCGATCAAATACGGCTTTGACACGATTCCCGAGCCCTGGCAGAACGGGGAACCGGAGGATAAGACCACCCGTTCCAGGTACGTTACCAAATTCTCCGCGGAGATCTTTGCCCTTACTCTCACCGAGCTTCTGGTCAACGCAGGGGTGAGCATCCTCTTCGACAGCGTCGTCTCACGGCCGGTGATGACCGGGGGCCATTGCAACGGCCTGGTGGTGGAGAACAAGTCCGGCCGGGAATACTACAGCGCCGACGTGGTGATCGACACCACCGGAGACGCCGACGTGCTTTGCCGCGCGGGAGTGCCGACCATCCAGGGCCGCAACTTCTTTACCTACAGCGGGCGTCAGGTCACCCTGGAGGGGTGCAGGAAGGCGCTTGAGAGCGGGAAGATTCATTATGCCATCTCCGGGGTTGGCGGTGGGGGCGCAAGCCTCTACGGTCAGAATCATCCTGACGGTATGCCGACCTTTACGGGAACCTCCTCAGATGACGTCACCCGTTACCTGACGCAGAACCAGCTCCTCATGCTGGACAAGATCAAGGGCCACGACCGCTTCTCGCGGGATGTCATTACCCTGCCCGGCATGGCCCAGTACCGCACGACCCGTTGCATCGACGGCGACTACGTCCTGAAGGAGGAGGATGTGTACCGGCACTTCGACGATTCGGTCGGGGCGATCTGTGACTTTGACCGCCGGGACTACCTCTTCGAGATCCCCTACCGCACCATGGTCAGACGTGGCTTTGACAATCTGATTACCGCCGGACGCTCGGTGGCCGGAGACAAGTACGCCTGGGATGTCCTCAGGGTCATTCCCCCCGCCATCATCAGCGGGCAGGCCGCCGGGGCCGCCGCCTGCCAGGCGCTGGACACGGGCACTCCCATCGGCGAGATCGAGATTGGCTCGCTTCAGAAGACCCTCGCCGACGCGAAGGTCATGATCCACTTCGACGACGCCCTCATTCCCGATGGTTTTGACGGGACGCTAGCCAACGTCCACGAAAACGTGGAAGAGCTGTAGGCCCCTGCAGCAGAAATGCGATCACAGGCATTCCGTTGGAGTGACGGAGAATTGGAGTGATGGGGCTGGATTCTGTGCTGCGGGGAGTATCCGGCAACAGGCCAGTTCAGCATGTTTACCGATCAGCGAGTTTGCCCTTCCCAACCGTCTGTTTTGCTCCGCAACCCGTTGTTTTACAGCAATCCAACCCCAACATTCCATGGGTTCGTAGAGACTCCCCTTTAGGGGAGCAGGACACGGCCATCGCCAGTGTTTTCTTCCTGGTCTGCCCCATGGCGTGCCGCCACATCATCGCAGATTGGCCTTGGACAAATCCCGGAAGTGATCCAAGGCGGCGTTGACGGCCTTCTCCAGGCCGGCATCGCCGGTATCAGGCAGAATGCGGTTGAGCGTCTTGTCTTTGTAGTTCCAGACGTTGCATCCCAGGCGATGGAGACCGATGCCCTGCAGCTCATAGGCGGGGGCGTCGGGGTTGAAGGAATTGCCCAGCAGAAGCAGCTCGGTCGTCCCGTCCCCCTTGCCGGCGAAGGTGGTTGGGTAATACATCATGTTGGCCCGACTCAGGCAAACCTGGCCCTGGTAGCCGTCGAATTGGATCTTTTCGGCGTTCTTGCAGCCGAGCTTGGCATAGGAAATGGTGATTCGCCCCGGTCGCTGTCCCGGTTTGCCATTGGCCTGCAACGCTTGGTGGGTCTGTTCGGTGTAGTAGTCGCCGACGACCAGAGAGCTGCTGTCGCGGATGGTCATGTCCGGTTTGCCATGGCTTCCGGCGGCACAGTTGATGCCGATAAACCCATCCCCGGTGCCGCCGGCCATGACCAGGGGACCGTCGTAACCCATGAACCAATAGTCCAGCAGGATCTGCGCGTCCCCGCAATTCAGCATGTGGACATCGCCGTCGATATGGGGCGCTGTGACTTCGAAGCCGGCGGGCAGATTCTGAAAAACCGTTCCCCGAAACTCGGGCTGCCAGGCGCCGCCGGAAAAGACTCCGTTGCAGACCAGTCGCCCGCTCCGGGTGGCGGTCACCAACAGCCCGGTGGCCGGCGTCTCTTTGGGAACCCCCAAGTAGACTTGGGCAATGCGGAGCCTGTCCGCATCATTGGCGTGAAGCACAACGCCGTCCCGTCCTCCTTTCCATTGAATCCGGGTATGCCAGGCCAAAGCACCCCCCACGAAGTAGTCGCCTGCACCCAGCATGAGGGTTTGGCTGACGGCATAGTCGCCGGCAGGCAAATAGGCCAAGGCGCCCTGGCCATGGGCCCGTGCGGCGTCGATGGCCGCCTGAATGGCCCTGGTGTCGTCGGTGCGGTTGTCGCCGACGGCCCCGAAATCGGCTTTGGCGTCGAAAATTTTGGTTGGCAGGTCGGGTCGGTGGTTCCAGCGCACGTCGGCATGGGCGGTGATCAGCATGCCGGGATCTTTCCGGGGGACATCGCGCAGGGTTCCGTTGGAACCCGGCTGGACGATGGTTTTCAAGCTGTCGCCTTTGAGATTGGCGGTCATCAGGATCTGATCCCAGGCTTTTTCATTGACAAGACGGATGGCTGGCGACTGGGGATTGGGGGGATTGGAGAAGACAGAGTCGAAGATGAGGGCCGGTCCTCGATTGCCCAACTGAATCGCCCCCTCGGGGTCGGTCCAGTTGCTCACGTGGCAGTCCTGCACGGCGAGCAGAAGCGTATGCGCCCCTTTCTGGGCGCCTTTGACGAATGCGCGGCTGCCGCTGGAGGTGGTGCGCCGGATGGAGTGCGAATGCGGCGGCAGCAGCAGATCCTGCTCGCCTGAGCGTTCGAAATGGCAGTCGTGCACATAGACATTGCCGCGGTGGCAGTAGATGCCGGTGCCATTGTCGCGGAAAATGCAGCGTGAAAAAGCGTTGTCGTAATCATTGAAATCCAGAAACGAGACCCCGCGAGCGCATTTCTCGAACAGGCAGTCGAAGAACATCATCTCCGCCGAGGGTGTTTTTTGGTTGAAGCCGACCCGGATGCCGCTGTCCAGAAGATTGCGGAAGGCGCAGTACTGATAGCGGACGCGGGTTTCGTAGTAGTTGTCGCTGGCGTGGTCCACGCCGACTGCGGCCCGGTTCGCCCCGTCGAAGGTGAGGCCGACATACAGATTGCGCCCAAAGCCGTTGCTGTGAAACATGCGGGGGCCCGCCTTGACCGTGGCGCCCTGACGGCTCTTGACCGCTTCGTCGGCACTGGCGCCATCCCAGAGCAAAACCGTGGCCCGACCGTGCCCGTAGAGAGCGCCGCCTTGCACATGGGTGACACTCAGGCTACGGGTGATCCGATAGGTTCCCGGCGGAAAGTAGACCACACGGGTGGCCGGGCGCTTTCCTTCAAGCATGGACAAGGCTTTCTGAATGGCCTCGGTATCGTCGGCCACCCCATCCCCCACGGCTGCCGGGCTGACATCGGTCTTGACATTGACCCAGTCGCTACACTCGATGACCGGCAAATTGGCCTGCGCCTGCAAGTAGGCGTCCCTGGCAGCCGCATCGCGCTCCAGTCCAGAAGCGCCATCTGCCGCTGCGCACATTAACAAGGACAACCCGGCAAACAAGGTTGCGGTTGATGATTTTTTCATACTAGACGTTTCCTATTATTGTTCTCACTTCGAACGCGGGGAATTTGAAATAAACGACTTCATTCGCTACCAAGCGAGCCCCATGGTTACGATCATGACGGTCAGCCTGACACCTCTGCGCACTCGGCATTGGCAGGCGGCAGGACTAGGTTTCGCCGTTGTCCGGCCAGCACCACCTCCACCGTCGTCTCTGCGGAGCAGCGGTAGAAGAAGGCTCCGGTTTCCAAGTTGAAGCGCCGCACGGCAATCGGTTGATGGCTGGTGAAGTGGAGCAGGCCCGGAATGTCCAGGTCCACGCCGTTTCGGTCAACGTGGATCGAGCCTCGTCTGCCGTGGAACCAGAAGTTGTTCCAGCTACCGAACTGTGTTTCCTGCAGAGTGCCAAAACGCAGTCCGGGGCAGGTGTCCTCGACGCTGAAAAGCTGTTCGAGGGCGATCATCGGCAGCAGCCCGGCCCAGACATAGTGGGGATCGCGGCCGCCGTTGGCTTGGAAAAGTTGCGTTTTCGGGGTGCAGCCCACCGGCGGATAGTTCTCCATGGCCTGGTGCCGGGGCAGCCAGTCGTCCATGAACAGGCGACGGGATTTTTTGGAGAATTCCGCGACGACCTCGTGCCAGCCGGTGTTGCGCAGGGCCAGATAGGTGATGTAGTTGGTGGGGGCCCAGATATTGCCGCGCCAGTACTGGCCCAGCCAGTAATCGTCCCGCCAGGGATCGCAGCGGTAGGCCGGATCGTCGCGGCTGACCGTCGGGATCACATTTTCGCCCCAGAACTGGCCGGGATCGAGCAAGGTCTCCTTGAGTTTCTCCCGGCAGGCCTGGTCGCCGATATCGACCATCAGGGGGTAGAAGATGGTCATGGTCTTGACGGTTGAAAACGAGCCGTCGAAGAAGCGGTTCATATAGTAGCCGCGGGAGGCATCGAAGAGACGTTTCTCGATCAGGCCTTGCACCCGCTCGGCCTCGGCCAGCAGCCACTGTTGATCGGCATCCAGACCCAGCCAATCCGCCACCACGGCCATGGAGCGGCAGGCGGCCACATAGAGAGAGTTCTGCCCGACCATGGTCAGATTGAGGGTACCTCGGGAAAAGTCGTAGGATACGCCATCGGCTGGAATCGCACCGCGCTTGTAGGCAAACCCGGCCGAGTACATGGGGGAGTCGTCGTATCCAGTCTCGTCGTAGGCATCCTGGATGATCTTGGCCAGGGGTTTTTCGCCGGGCTGGGAGTAGGCGCCACACTCGATGAGCCCGTCGTCGTTGCCGTCCCGGCGGGGATGCCCGTCGCCGCGGTCCTCGAACCAGAAGCGCATGAATTTCATCATGGAGGGGAAGGAGTCGCGGGCGAAGGTTTCATCGCCGAGCGAGCGGACCAGCTTGGAGTAGACCACCGGTATGATCAGATTGCGCTGGGGTGGCGCCCCAAGAATTCCCTTGGTCTCGATCACATCGAGGATATGGCTGAGGGACTGCCGACCCAGTTCGGGGTTGGACCAGATGGCCAGATAGGAATCGAAGAAGTTGTCCCACATGAAGATGGGTGGTATCCGGTTGGGCCCGGTCCAGTCGCGGTTGACCGGCACGAAACCCCGGCCGTTGCCCGGATCGTAGCAGGTGCAGTACCCGACGAGGCGCTGAATGGCATCGGCGCAGTCGGCGGCGGCTCCGGCACTGCTCATCTGGTCGCTGACCATCGCCTTCTCGCCTGCCGACAAGGCCGAATCGATGACCCCGGGATCGGCCGGGAGCGCGGCCGTGCCCAGTACAACGTAGACTGGCGTCTGGGGACCGAGGGTCAGACGGTGAGCGGCGGCCACCTCGGTCTTGGCCGGGGCGGTAAAGCCCCGCAGTCGTGTCTCGGCATCCTCCACATCGGCGGCCTGGCAATACCCTGACACCTGGCCATGGATCTGCAGGAATGCGGTAAACCCACCCTGGGTGAGGATGGCCGAATTCCGGGACGCCCGTGCGTCTTGCGCCGAAGCCAGGGAGCCGTTGAAATACAGCATGAAATCAAGAGGGGCGGTGGATGTGTAGCGTGCCA
>JBFJXC010000198.1:0-6934 GCA_041623325.1 Lentisphaeria bacterium
ATGGACTGAGACAATGGATGAACACCCAGCAATCCAGACGCCCCTCGGGAAGATTCAACACATAGTCATCAGCATGCGGATAGCGGACATTGCAGGCGGGAACATCGACAGCCATAAAACAATCCGTTAGTCATTCGATCCAAATACGCAGTTTAACTGCGCCATTCTAAAGGCTATCGTAAAGCGTTTCAAGCTCCCCTTGCTCAATAATCGGTTACACACGGAGAGAGACGATGTCCTACACCCCCGTCGGCCCCCTCACCTCGGCCTCCTGCCTGGTCCGCCATCCCGCCAATCCCCTGGTCACCCCGGAGACTGTTCCGTTCGACTGCTCGCTGGCCTTCAACGCCGGCGTCTGCAAGTACCAGGGCACCTACATCATGGTCTTCCGCAACGACTGGTTCGAGCTGGAAAAGCAGGAGGACTTCCAAAAAGGCCTCAAGCACACGAACCTGGGTCTGGCCACCAGCGAAGACGGCATCAACTGGCACGTGCAGGACCGGCCGATAATGGACCGCACCTCCTTCCCGGGCCACCGCGTCAGCCGGGTCTACGATCCCCGCCTGACCGTGATCGACGGCAAAGTGGCCATGTGCTTCGCCATGGACACCTACCACGGAGTCCGCGGCGGCGTGGCCGTGACCGAGGACTTCGAGAACTGGGATCTGAAGAGCATCTCCGCCCCGGAGAACCGCAACATGGTCCTGTTCCCGGAAAAGGTCAATGGCCAATACGTACGGCTGGAACGCCCCTTCCCCATGTACGGACGCGGACGCGACGGCAGCCACGAGCGCACCCGCTTCGACATGTGGATCAGCACCTCCCCCGACCTCGAATACTGGGGCCGGACCGATCTGCTCATGGGCGTTGAACACGTCCCCTTCGCCAACGACAAAATCGGCCCCGCCGCCCCGCCGGTCAAAACCCCCAAGGGCTGGCTGACCACCTTCCACTCGGTGGACATCGACGACAACCGCGGCAAGTTCGGCTGGGAAAAGCGCTGGACCAAGCGCTACTGCGGCGGCATCATGCTGCTGGATTTGGACGATCCCCGCAAGATCATCGGCCTGTGCGACACGCCTCTGATCGCCCCCGAGGCCCCCTACGAAGTGGCCGGCGGCTTCCGCGACCAGGTCATCTTCCCGGGCGGCATGATCCTGGAGAACGACGGCGAGGTGAAGATCTACTACGGCGCCGGCGACGCGGTCGAGTGCCTGGCCACGGCTCACGTCGACGACCTGCTGGCCCTGTGCAAGCCTGTGGATTTGGGCATCACCCATACGTGGTAGCCCCTCCAGGGCCGAGACCATCGGAACCGGACCAACCGGTTGTCCAACCATGACCCGGGCTTGCACAGCTGCAGCCCGGGTCATTCGTTGATGTCCCCCAGGCCACAGGGAATTCACGAACGGGTGGCCGTTCTCCCCATGGCAACGGCGCCATCCGCATCCAAGCGGACCTCACCGGCTTGGACCTGGCCCCCTTCCCCGCCGGTGACCAGACCCGCAGCGCCGTTGCACCATGCGGGTTGACGATTTATGGTTGTGAGCGACAGGTTACAAACGCCCCAAAACGGACGGGAACTAAAAAATCCCTCCATACAGGAACGCCCCATTCCCCATGCCGAACAAGATTCAACACCCGGGAAAACTCGACAAGCTTTGCACGGTCCTGCAAACGGCCAAAACCCTGCTGATCGTCATGCAGGACCATCCCGACCCCGACGCCATCGCCACGGCCGCCGGACTGCGACTGTTGGCCAACAACCTGGCCAAAATCTCCTGCACCCTCACCTGCGGCGGCGGACTGGGGCGCAGCGAAAACCAGGAACTGGTGCGCTATCTGGGACTGAACCTTCGCCCCCTGGACCAGCTGGACCCGGCCCGCTTCGACGTGATCGCCATGGTCGACACCCAGCCCGGAACCGGCAACAACTCCCTGTCCACGGAGTACGTGCCCGACATCGTCATCGACCACCATCCCATCCGCCCCCTGACCCGCAGCGCCCCCTTTACCGACATCCGCAGCAAGTACGGCGCCGCCTCCACCATCATCTTCGAATACATCCAGCAGCTCAAACTGGAATTGGACGTGCCCTTGGCCACGGCCCTGCTCTACGGCATCCGCTCGGACACCCAGGACCTGGGCCGGGACACCACCCAGGCCGACATTGCCGCCTACATCGCCCTCTATCCGCTGGTCAACAAACGCATGCTCAGCCGCATCGAGCATGCCAACGTGCCCCGGGCCTACTTCCGCCTGCTGGCACAAGCCCTCAAGAACGCCTACACCTACGGGGACGCTCTGGTCTGCGGCATCCCCGACATCGACCACCCGGACGTCCTCGGCGAGGTGGCGGACCTGCTTCTTCGGCATGCTGGAACCATGTGGGTTCTATGCTACGGATTGCACGAGCGCCTGCTGGTACTGTCCATGCGGGTCGCCGATCAGAGCACCGACGCGGGCAAAATCATGAAGCGGATTGTAGGCAGCCACGGCAGCGGCGGCGGGCACAACACCTTCGCCGGCGGCCAAATCCCCCTCAAAAACCGAAATCCTGAAAACGTGGACAAGCTTTGCCAGCAACTGGTCAAGCGTTTTCTTCGCGCCGTCCGGCAGACGAACACCTTGGCCGAACCCTTGGTCTAGACCGGGTTGGCGGGCTGAGCCGGCGCCCCGGCCGCCGGCCATTCACACCGAATTCTCACACACCAGCCCTTGCCATCCGCGGAAGATAGCGGTTGATTACTTCCATGATCGGCACGGGCAGCGCCTCGGGCCGACATTGAGTGATTCGCGACGGGTCCGCCGCCGGTTGTCACGGAGAGGAGTGTTCATGCCCCCCGCCCTGCAAGGCCAGCCCCATTCAGGAGACGCCATGCCGCCTCCCTTCGGCGTCATCGACATCGGGGCCACCGCCATCCGGCTCATGCTTGCCCAAGTCAATGCCGACGGCACGGTCACCCACCTGGAGTCTCTTCAACAGGCGATCAGCCTGGGCAAGGATTCCTTCGCCACCGGCTATATCAGCCCCGCGACCATCGAGCAATGCGTCAAATGCCTGGGCAATTTCCGCCAGGTATTGGCCGAGTACCAGATTCCGCTCAGGCGCGGGCACCTGCGGGCCGTGGCCACCAGCGCGGTCAGTTCGGCCTCCAACCGCGACACCCTCATCGACCGCATCTACATCGCCACCGGCATCGAGGTGGAGCCGGTGGACGAGGCCGAGATCATCCGCTTCACCTATCTAAGCCTTCTGCCGTTCGAGAGCACTCCTGTCCTAGCCGCCGAGGCCGACAACCTGGTCATCGAAGTCGGCGGCGGCAGCACCGAGGTGCTCGCCCTGCACCAGAAGCGCTTCCAGTTCATCCGCGGCTATCAGCTGGGGTCCCTGCGTCTGCGCCAGCAGCTGGAGGAGTACAACGCCCCCGCCTTGAAGCTGCGCGAACTGATGGAAAGCCAGATTTCGCGCACAGTCCAGGACATTCGCCGAAGCCTCCGGGAGCCGGAGCACTTCCATGTGATCGCCATGGGCGGGGACGCCCGCTTTGCGGCCTCGCTGCTCAAACCGGGCTGGGAGAGCCAGGGCTGGGGAACGCTCAGCGTGACCAAACTGGAAACCCTGACCCACGAGATTCTGCGGCTGTCCGTGGACGATCTGGTTCGCACCTACCACCTCAACTACCCGGAGGCCGAGACCCTCGGGCCCGCCTTGCTGATCTATCTGCGGCTGGCCCAGATTCTGGAACAGAAGAGCATCTTTGTGACGACCGCCACCATGCGGGACGGGGTTCTGGCGGAAATGTCCACGCAGGATGTCGGTACCGAACGGCTTCGTCCCCAAGTCCTGCAATCGGTCATGACCTTGGCCCGCAAATACCAGGTGGACCAGCAGCATGCCGACACGGTCCGCCGCCTGAGCCAGAAGCTCTTTAGGGCCTTGCAGACCGAGCACAACCTGTCCCCCAAGTTCGAGCTGCTGCTGACCGCCGCGGCCGTCCTGCACGACATCGGCAACTTCGTGGCCATCAGCGGGCACCACAAGCACTCCATGTACCTGGTCCGCAACAGCGACATTTTCGGCCTGAGCCCCGCCGACGTGGACATGGTGGCCCTCTGCTGCCGCTACCACCGCCGGGCCCTGCCGCGCCCCAGCCACCCCGTCTTCAGTTCTCTGGACCGGGACCAGCGCATCAACCTGGTCAAGATGGCGGCGATTTTGAGGGTGGCCGACGCCCTCGATCGCGGCCACAACCGTCGCATCACCGACGTGGACGTCCGGATCGCCCCCGACAAGGTGGTCCTGCAGGTGCGAAACGTCACCGACCTGACCCTCGAGCAGCTGGCCCTCGCGCACAAGGGCGACCTTTTCGAACAGGTCTACGGAAAAACCGTTGTGCTGCAGATACAGAAGGACCGGTAGATGGCCGACCTCTTCCTCAATCGCGAACTGAGCTGGCTGGAGTTTAACGGCCGGGTATTGGAGGAGGCCACAAGCCCTTCGGTCCCCTTGCTGGAACGGCTCAAGTTTCTGGCGATCTCGTGCTCGAACCTGAACGAGTTCTACATGGTCCGGGTCGGCGGATTGCACCTGCTGAACCAAGCCGGCTCCAGCCGGCGGGACCCCTCCGGCAGAACCCCGGCTCAGCAACTGGCGGCCATCGAAACGCGGGTCAAAACCATGGTGGGCACGCAATACGAGACCTTTGCGCAACTGGAAGCGAATCTGGCTGACCATGGGATCCACCGGATCACCCCTTCCGCCGTCACCCCGGAGCAGGCCCGGCACCTGGAGCGGCTTTTCGACGACAAGCTCAGTGCCGTGCTCACCCCCATCGGCATCGACAACGCCAAGCCCTTTCCGCTGTTCAAAAATCTGGGTTTGCATCTGGCGGTGCGCCTGGCCAAGCCGAGCCGGACACCCCGGGAGCGCTTCGCCATCATACCCCTGGCCGGCGTTCTGAACCGCTTCATCACCCTGCCGGCCAAGAGGGGCTACCATTACATCTTGCTGGAAGATGCCATAGCCCTTTTCGTCCACCGCTTCTTCCCTGAAGAGAAGGTTCTGGAATGCTGCACCTTCCGCCTGGCCCGCAACGCGGACTTGCAAGTTCAGGAGGACAAAGCCGTCGACCTGCTGGCCCAAATGGAGCAGATTCTCGACGCCCGCAAACTCAGCGCCTGCGTCCGCCTGGAGATCAGCGCCTCCTCCACCCAAAAGACGCGCCGTTTCCTGCAGCGCCAACGCGCCCTGAGTGTGGCCGACGACTTCACCTTTCTGCTTCCGGGACCTGTGGCCCTGGACCATTTCATGAGTCTGGCCACCATCGAGGGACACGAACGCCTCAAGTACCCGGAGTGGCCCCGCCACCCTTCGCCAAGCGTGAAGAGCGACCGCAGCATGTTCGAAATCCTCAGCAAGGGCGACGTGCTGCTGAGCCACCCCTACCAGAGTTTCTCCCCCGTCGTCCGCCTTATCGAAGAAGCCGCCGACGATCCCGACGTGCTGGCCATCAAGCAGACTCTTTACCGCACCAGCAAGAACAGCCCCATCGTGGCGGCTCTTAGACGGGCGGCCACCTCCGGCAAGCACGTGACGGTCATCGTCGAACTCAAAGCCCGCTTCGACGAAGCCCAGAACATTGCCTGGGCCAAGCAGATGGAGCTGGACGGCGTCCACGTCATCTACGGGATCAAAGGCCTGAAAACCCATGCCAAACTCTGCATCATTGTCCGGCGCGAAGCCCAGGGCATCGTCCGCTACCTGCATTTCGGAACCGGCAACTACAACGAGAAAACCGCCCGGCTCTATTCGGACGTCAGCTTCATGACCCGCAGCGACTACTTGGGCAGCGACGCCTCCGCCTTTTTCAACACCATAGCCGGGTACAGCACCGCCCCCCGCTTCCTGAAACTGGCCATGGCCCCGCTGGGCTTGCGGGAGACCCTCCTGAACCTGATCGAGTCCGAAACCGAGCGGCAGCGCCAGGGCGAGGACGGGCTGATCATGGCCAAACTCAACTCCCTGGTCGACCCCACCCTCATCGAAGCCTTGTACCGGGCCTCGGCGGCGGGAGTCAAAGTCCAACTGAACATCCGCGGCATCTGTTGCCTGCGCCCCGGTGTGAAGGGCCTGAGCGAGCACATCACCGTGATCAGCATCATCGACCGGTTTCTCGAACACGCCCGGATCTTCTACTTCCACCAGGGCGGCCAGGAGAAAGTCTTCATCTCCAGCGCCGACTGGATGCCCCGCAACCTCGACCGCCGCATCGAGCTGCTGGTCCCCGTCGAGGATGTCCAGAACCGCCAGACTCTCACCACCATGCTGGAAACCTACTTCGCCGACAACCAGAACAGTTGGCGGCTCCTGCCGGACGGTCGCTACCGACGGCTCCAGCCGGACGCCGGCGTCCATACCCAGATACGCAGCCAGTTGCAGCTCTACTCCATGGCCGGCGAAGCCATGGCCCGGATCCGCCAGAAGAGGCGGACCACCTTCGAGCCCCATCTGCCGCCAACCGACTAGATCGCCGGGGAGCAGGCCGTGATTCCAGAGGACCCCATCGATCAGCTCCACGGCCATGAACCGGCCCGCGAGGCCGCCTGGCGCCTGCTTGCCACCCAGTTCCGCATCATCCGCGACAACGCCCGCGCCATGCGAAGAGGCCACGACCCGGAAGCCCTTCACGACTTTCGCGTGGCCATCCGCCGTTTCCGCGCCTTTCTGAGACTCTTTGCCAAGGAGCTGGTCCCGGACTCCGACCGGATCGCCCTGGACCGCGACCTGGCCGCCTTCACCAAGCTGTTCGGCGACCTGCGCGACCAGGATGTCTGGATCATCATCCTCAAACACATCATGGAACAAGAAAAGGTCGCCGACGCCCCCCATTGGCGGCACTACCTCGGTCGGCAGGAGCAACACGCCGCCGAC
>JBFJXC010000199.1:0-6930 GCA_041623325.1 Lentisphaeria bacterium
ACCTTAGCTGCAAACAACCCGGAAGCCTTCCGGAACTCAAACGCGTCCGGAAGCTGTACGACCGGACCATTCAGTCCTACGGGGCAATCATCCTGGAAATCGTCGAAAAGGGGTTGGCCATCCCGGAAGCCGACTGTCCCCAACCCCCTCCGCGGCCTGAGGGTTTCAGCACCCTCAAAAGCCGGGTGGACCCCCTGCTGGCGCAGATGCGCAGAAAAGGGGAATCCTGCCAGCTCGACCCCGCCCTGGTGGCCTCCCGCTCGGAAATGACCTCCCTAGTCATCGCCGGCCCAGGGGCCGAGCCCCATCACCACCGCCTGCTCTCCGGCTGGCGCAAGGAATTCATTGGCGACGAGCTTCTGAGCCGGCTGGCTGAACCATAACCATCACCACCGGGCTTGCCCCGGCGGGACGGACGAAAAGTTCTCATCACCACCGGGCTTGCCCCGGCGGGACGGACGAAAAGTTCCCATCACCACCGGGCTTGCCCCGGCGGGACGGACGAAAAGTTCCCATCACCACCGGCCTTGCCCCGGCGGGACGGACGAAAAGTTCACATCACCACCGGGCTTGCCCCGGTGGGATGGTGAAGAAAGGCTCAACCCATTCGTCATCGCCCTCGATCCCGAGCGCGATGACGATTGCGATCGCAATGACGTCACCGGCCTTCAGGCCTACTCCTGCCCGAGGGTCTCGGTGGCCTCGGGATACTTGCTCAGGGCCACCTTGCCCGTGCGCGCCACCTCGATGATGCCGAAGCCTTCCATCAGATCGATGAACTCGTCCAGCTTGTCGGTTGTGCCGGTCAGTTCGATGATCAGAGCGTCGCGACTGGCCACGTGGGCAATCTCTGCGCGGAAGATGTCGGCGATCTGCATGATCTCGCTTCGGCTCTGGGGAGTGGTGCGCACCTTGATCAGCATCAGTTCGCTCTCCACAAACCCGCTGCTGGTCAGATCGGTGACTTGCACCACATCGACCAACTTGTTCAGCTGCTTGTCGATCTGCTCGAGCACGGCATCATCCCCGCTGGTGACGATGGTCATCTTCGACATGGTTTTGTCGTGGGTCGGACCGACGGTCAACGTCTCGATGTTGTAGCCGCGCCCGCTGAACAGCCCGGCTATCCGGGCCAAGGCGCCGAACTTATTTTCCACTAGCACTGAAATCGTGTGCCGCATGGCTACTTCTCCTGTGTCTGCTCTTGCATGGGACCGTTGTTTCAGCAGGCTGCTCGCCTTTAGTCCTCGACGCGCTCGACCTGGATATCCTCGCTGACGCGCTCGCGCAGAATGCGTTCGATACCCTGCTTGAGGGTCATGGTCGCGTGGGGACAGCACCCGCAGGCCCCCACCAGACGGAGCATGACCTTGGTCCCGTCGATTGCCACTACTTCCATGTCCCCGCCGTCGGCCTGCAAAGCCCCGCGCAGTTCTTCCAACACTTCGCGAATCTGAGTTTCCATCAGTCTGTTCCTTTTCTTTTCCAGTCGGATGCCCCCTGCGGGGCGCGATATCTGTGAAGATGCGTCACCGCCGCCTGAAGATCAAGCCACGGAGCCGAATTCCTTGCCTTGTTAGGAAGCCTGAAGAGCGGTCAACTGCTCCTCCAGACGCGACAGTTTGTCGTCCTGCTCCCGAAGTAGCTCGCGCTCGCGCTCGACCACCTCAACGGGGGCTCGCTTGACGAAATTCTCGTTGGAGAGCTTCTTGCGGGTGCGATCCATGAAGGCCAGCACCTCGTCCTTCTGTTTTTCCAGACGGGCGCGCTCCGCTTCGATGTCGATCAGGCCGGCCAGGGGCACATAGGCCGTGGCCAGTTCGCTGACGGCAACCCCCTTGGGACCGGTCTCCTGATAGTCCAGGCTGATCTCCACACTGGCCGCAGTCAGCTGGGCCTTGAGGGCGACCGGATCCAGACGCAGGAAGTCGCCGCCTTCCGGAGAGGTGGGCACAATGACCACCTCGATCTTCTTGGAGACGGGCACGTTGTAGTTGGACTTGATGTTGCGCACGGCCCGGACCAGAGCGAACTTGGCGGCCACCTTGCCCACCAGATCAGCCGTGGCCCCGAGGCGCTCCAGTTCGGCCTCGGACAGAGGTTGAGGCCAGGCCGCCAGCATGATCGAATCCTCTTGCGGAATGAACCCGAGAGTATGGTAGAGTTCCTCGGTAATAAACGGCATCACCGGATGCAGAAGGCGCAAGGCGGTAGCCAAAACATGGTCGAAGATGCGGAGGGTGACCTGCTTGCCAGCCTCGTCGCCGTCGTAGAACACCGCCTTGGCCGACTCCAGGTACCAGCTGCAGAACTCATTCCAAACGAATTCATAGAGATTGTGGGTCATTTCGTGGAAGCTGAACCGGTCCAGGGAATCCGTACAGCTGGCGACCACCTGGCTAAGCCTGGCCAGGATCCACCGGTCGTCCGGACGCAGGGCCTCCGCGCTCAGATCGCCAAGGTCGTTCCAGTCGCTGGCCACTGGTCCCTGGGCGGCCCGAAAGCGGGCGGCATTCCAGATCTTGGTCGCAAAATTGCGGCCGATTTCACACTTCTCGTTGCTGTAGCGAATGTCCTGTCCAACCGGGGCGATATAGATCATGGTGAAGCGCAAGGCGTCGGCACCGTACGTTTCAATCACCTCCAGCGGGTCGGGCGAGTTGTTCAGACTCTTGGAGAGTTTCCGGCCGGTATCGTCCCGAATGATCGAAGTAAAGTAGACATCCTTGAAAGGGACCTCCTCCTGAAACTCCAGGCCCGCCATGATCATGCGCGCCACCCAAAAGAAAATGATATCCGGTCCGGTAACCAAGGCGTCCGTCGCATAGAAATGTTTCAGATCCGGAGTTTTTTCCGGCCAGCCGAAGACCGAGAAGGGCCACAGCCAGGAACTGAACCAGGTATCCAGCACGTCCTCTTCCTGATGGAACTCGTGGGTGCTGCACTTGGGGCAACGGCCGGGCCTTTCCCGTGCCACCACGCACTCGCCGCATCCGGCGCAATAGTAAGCCGGAATGCGGTGTCCCCACCAGAGCTGGCGGCTGATGCACCAGTCCTTGATGTTGGTCATCCAGTGGCGGTAGGTCTTGACCCAACGATCCGGGTGGAATCGGATATCCCCGTCCTCGACCGCCTTCAGAGCCGGTGCCGCCAGCTCCTGCATCTTCACGAACCACTGCTCGGAAAGGCGAGGTTCGACCGGCACGTCCCCGCGCTCTGAGTAGCCGACCTGATGGTCGTGCTCCTCGATGGAAACCAGCAAGCCCATCTCCTCCAGCTGCTTCACAATGCGTTTGCGGCACTCATAGCGGTCCAACCCCTGGAACGCGGGGGTGGCGTCGTGATTCATGGTTCCGTCGTCGTTCATGACGTTCACCATGGGCAGGTTGTGGCGCAGCCCCACTTCGTAGTCGTTGGGATCATGGGCGGGAGTGATCTTCACCGCTCCGGTTCCGAATTCCTTCTCCACGTAATCATCGGCCACGATGGGAATTTCGCGGTTTACAAAAGGCAGGGTCACCGTCTTGCCGATCAGAGCCTGATAGCGCTCGTCCTCGGGATGCACGGCCACAGCTGTGTCGCCCAGCATGGTTTCCGGGCGGGTGGTGGCCACGGTGATGTAACCGGAACCGTCGGTCAGAGCATACCGGTAATTCCAGAGCTTGCCCTTCTCCTGCTTGTAGATCACTTCCTCGTCGGACAAGGCGGTGCGGGACTTGGGACACCAGTTGATGATGCGGTGCCCCTTGTAGATGTAGCCCTTCTCGTAAAGGCGGATAAAGACTTCCTCGACCGCCTTGGACAAGGCGGGGTCCAGGGTAAAACGCTCCCGCTCCCAGTCGCACGCGGTGCCGATGCAGCGCAGCTGGCGGATGATGGTGCCGCCGTACTTCTGCTTCCATTCCCAGACCCGCTCAAGGAAATCCTCGCGGCCCAGGTCGTAGCGGGTCAGGCCCTCGGTCTCGCGCAGAAACGCCTCCACCTTGGACTGGGTGGCGATGCCGGCGTGGTCGGTGCCCGGCACCCAGCAGGTCTCGTACCCCTGCATCTTCTTCCAGCGGATCAGAATGTCCTGAAGCGTGTTGTTCAACACGTGTCCGAGGGTCAGCATACCGGTCACGTTTGGCGGCGGGATCACGATGGTGTACGGCCGTTTCGTGGAATCCGCGCTGCCCTTGAAGTAACCCCGCGATTCCCACTGCGGGTACCAGGTGGCCTCGACTTCGGCCGGATTGTAGGCTTTTGTCAGCTGCTCGTTCGACATCAATGAAATCTCCGTGCTCCCGCATGGTCGACGGCGGGCTGGATCGGGGTTCACAAAAAACAGGCAATGTAATGGATTTTGCCGTGAATTCCACAGACGGGCATGGTCCGCGGCCGGTTGTCCAATGAGACCAGACTGCTAGGTCGGACGAGTCGGACCGCCTCCGCACCCCACAATCCACGGTCCATTCACACAATATCCTGATCCCGTACCAGAGTACTGAGAGTTTTTCGGGTGATCAGGTTCTGCTTGTAGAGGTTGGCCAGAGCCTTGTCCATGGTGATCATGCCGTCCCTGGATGAGGTCTCCATGGCGGACAGAATCTGATGGCTGCGGCTGTCTCTAATCAGGGCGCGCACCGCCGTGGACCCCAGCATGATTTCAAAGGCGGCCACCCGCCCCTCACCCGTGGCTTTGGGCAACAGGCGCTGCGCCACCACGCCCAGCAGGCACGAGGCCAATTGGGTTCTTACCTGTCCCTGCTGATGGGCGGGGAAGCTGTCGATGATGCGGTCGATGGTCTGGGTGGCATCGTTGGTGTGAAGGGTCGCCAGCACCAAGTGCCCGGTCTCGGCCGCCGTCAGGGCCGCCGAAATCGTTTCAGTGTCGCGCATCTCCCCGATCAGAATCACGTCCGGATCCTGGCGCAGCACATACTTGAGGGCACTGTGAAAGCTCTTGGTGTCGGCGTGCACTTCCCGCTGCTGAATCATGGCACGCTTGTCCGTATGCACGAATTCGATGGGGTCCTCGATGGTGATAATATGGCAGCCGCGTTCGCTGTTGATCTGATCGATCATGCAGGCCAGAGTGGTCGACTTGCCATGGCCGGTGGGGCCGGTCACCAAAACCAGACCGTGCTGCCGACGAGCCAACTCCAGGATCACCGGCGGCAATCCCAGATCCTCGGCATTGGGGATCTGCTGGGGAATGATGCGGAAAGCAGCCGCAACCGAACCCTTTTCAAAAAAACCGTTCACCCGAAAGCGGTGACTCCCACCCTGATCCTTGTCCTCGCTGACGCTGAGGGCAAAGTCGATTTCCTTTTCCGACTCGAACTCCGAGCGCTGGGACGGGGTCAGGACACTGAACAGCAAACGCCTCACGTCTGCGGACGTCAACGGCGGCAATTCCAGCTGCCGCAGTTCACCATCCAGACGAAGCAGCGGCGCGTTGCCCACGGTCAGATGCAAGTCGCTGGCGCCGTGCCGGATGGCCGCCCGCAACAGGCTCTTCATACTAGTCAGCGTTTCCTCTCCGTCAACGGCGTGGCTGCGCAGGGTGTCGATCCCCGTCTCCATCCCCTGGACAGCCAGCAGGAATTCCTCACGATTGGTGGCCGCGGCCGCCGCAGTCTCCACCGACACCAACTTCTCCTGGCAGCGTCGGACCAGCGAACGGGTGAAGGTCTGCATGCCGTCTCCGGCCGAGGACTTCAGCAGTTCGTCGATGCGCCCGAATTCCCGGCTGGCAATAATGCGCCGGGCCAGAGGGGTTGCCTTCAGAATCTCAAATACCGGCACCACGCCCCGTCCGTCCTCCCGCCGCAACAGGCGTTGCGACACAACCCCCTGCAAAGCCATGGAGAAATCCAGCGAGATTTGATCCCGCTGGTATGCCGGAAAATAGTTAATGATCCGCTCCAGGGTCTGAGTGACATCGACCGTGTGCATGGTGCTGATCACCAAGTGTCCGGTCATGGCCGCCGAGATCGCCGTCTGGATTGTCTCCAAATCCCGCATCTCCCCGATGAAGATCACATCCGGATCCTGCCGCACCACATGTTTGAGGGCGCTGGCGAAGCTCAAGGTGTCCGCCCCTACCTCCCGCTGGGAAATGACGCTCTGGATGTCCTCGTGCACGAATTCGATGGGGTCCTCGATGGTGACGATATGGCGCGAGAAACGGCTGTTAATGTCGTGCAACATGGCGGCCATGGTCGTGGACTTGCCGCTGCCGGTGGCCCCCGTGATCAGAACCAGGCCCCGCGGAGCCTCGGCAAAGGACTTCAAAACCGGCGGCAACCGCAACTCCTCGAACCCCAGGTCACCGGAAGGCACCCGCCTCACCGCCATGTCCGGCACGCTTCGCTGATAGGACAGATTCAGGCGATACCGGACCCCGCTGGCCATCGACAAGCCCAAGTCCAGATCGCGCTGATCGCGCAGCATCTCCTGCGTCGCCTCTGGAAAATGGCTTTCCAGAAACGTTCCAAACTCCTCCGCAGACACGACGGGTTGCTCAAGCACCTTCAGAGCGCCAGCTATCCGCATGCAAGGCCGCTTGCCAACGGTCAGATAGAGATCCGAAGCCTGGCACGACTGCATCTGCTCCAACAACTCGACCATGCGCATGGGACTTTTCCTACGCTATTGATACGGCTTTTGCGGTTCATCAAAGATAGCCACCGCCTCTGGCATTACCAGAGACAGCCTGGCCAGCGTGCTGGTTTCCGGAGTTTTTACGGCCTGACGCTTGCATTCCTCCCGAAAGCCTGTAGTTTATTGCTGTTCGACAACGAACATGCACATGTCCAATTGCGGGGTGGAGCAGCCCGGTAGCTCGTCAGGCTCATAACCTGAAGGTCGTAGGTTCAAATCCTGCCCCCGCTACCAATATCGAAAAGCCGGCCATCGTTTGGTCGGCTTTTCCATTTTCAGGGAGGG
>JBFJXC010000200.1:0-6922 GCA_041623325.1 Lentisphaeria bacterium
CTTTGGTCTCTCCTTTAGGTCTCTTCGATCGCCAACCTGCTTGAGACAAGTCTCAAGCAAGTCTTAAAAAGGCTTCGGCATCTTCTTGATCGCGGCTCGGAGAGCGCCTCCCACCGTTGAGCTGCACCTTACAGGCCAGTCGCTTCGTCCGATAATCGTGATCGGGGAGGCTTGCAATTCATTAGGCTGACAGAACCCGGAAAAACATCCGGATCAGGTTTGAAAGGCAGACCAAACCGTATAGACTAATACGAATTAGCAAGAGGTTTATCTGTGGCTACGATGAAAGAAATAGCGCGTGCGGCCAATGTCAGTCAGCCGACCGTGTCAGTGGTTTTGAATAACAAAACCTCGTCCGTGCGGATCAGCGAGAAGACGCGGGCGAAGGTGTTGTCCATGGCGGAGAAGCTGGGATACCGCCGCAACGAGGTGGCGCGTTCGATGAAAACCGGCAAGACCAATACGGTCGGGTTTATCAGTGCTCTTCCAACCAGCTATACGATGGAGGTCGTGGCTGGCATCGCGAAGGTCCTAAACGCCAACGGCTATCTGCTGAAAATCTTCATGCCTGACAATCCTTCCCTGGGGTCAAGGCTGGAGGCGGTCCGAAAGTGTGTGGAGCAGCGGGTGGATGGCGTGATCTGTCACTCGATGACCGATGAGCTTTATGAAGAGACCTACGGCGAGTTGAAGGGGCATGGCATTCCGTTGGTTGTGGTCGACTCGTGTCACCCATTCGATCACTGCATCAGTATCATGACGGATGATCGGAAAGGTGCCAGGATGGCTACGGACTACCTGGTCGGTCTTGGGCATCGGCGAATTGGCATGCTGCTATCCAACACCTCTCACTATTTCGTTCAGAGTCGCTTTGCTGGATATCAGGAGGCCCTGGAAGCCTCGGGCATTCCCTTTGATTCGGGCTTGCTGTGCAAGGTGTCATTGACGTTTATGTTGACCCATGAGCAGGAAGCCTGCATCATGTCCTTCCTTTTGAACTCAAAACCGACAGCCGTGTTCTGCGCAACCGACCCCCTTGCCATGAAGCTTCTTCAAGTGGCCTATAGGCATGGCATAAGAGTTCCTCAGGATCTGTCGATCGTTGGGTTCGGCGGTCTCGACTATTCCTTGATATCCAGCCCACCGCTGACCACGGTGGATCAGCCGTTTTGGAAAATGGGCGAAGCCGCCGCCCAGAAGATCATGACGTTGGCGAAAAAGGGGAAATTGCCCAACTCGGACTACAAAACCTATATACCGTTGGAGTTATTAGAGCGTGACTCTGCGGTTTCGATAGCAACAACCTGTGCTTCGGCAACAACATGACTAGGAGTTTGGTATGAAACGAGAAAAAAGAAGAATCGGGCAGCATTCCTTCACCCTCATTGAGCTGTTGGTGGTCATAGCGATCATCGCGATTCTGGCGAGCATGCTGTTGCCGTCGCTGAATACAGCCAAATTGAAGGCCAAGAATCTGGTCTGCATGAACAACATGAAACAGATCGGCACGGGCGTGATCCTCTATGCGGATGAGTTTGACAGTTACCTGCCTCCGGATGGCTGCTACAACCGAAACGGAAGCTCCAGTAGAGGGCGTCATTCCTGGTGGCCGTCTCTGGTCTATCCTTATGCGACCAATCAGGCGGAACCGGGCTATGGCACCTGGACTCCCATTTATTGGTATTTTCCGGGGAAATTCGGGAGCAACCTTTTCTGCTGTCCGCTGACTCCACAGAAAGTTCAAACCCGAGAGTATGTGGCCATTGAAAACCATGTGACCTACGGTATGAATTTCCAGAGTTTCTCGGCTGACTACTGGGACTCATCAAAACGCTGGTCGACCCGCATGAGTTCGGTTCCTCATCCAAGCACGACTGTGTGGATGAGCGATTCAACAGCGCCGTCAACGGGCTACTCGATCATTGTCATCCCAGGTTGGCTGGGGTCGGCTTATACCCCCGGGCTGCGCCATGGCGGGATAGGAGACGGCAGCAACAGTTCCGTGGAATGGACTTCGGTCAACCCCGGTCGGGCCAATGCCTGGTTTGTCGATGGCCATGTGGATGATTTGACCTACAAGGAAATTCGCGATGACCAGCAAAATCTATTTCGGATTAACAAGCGCTAGTCCTCCGGCGGATTGCGGATTATAAAGTTAGGCTTGTCGACAGGAGAATCGGATGCCTTTTCAGATTGCCCGTGTGGTTTTGCGTTGTGGTCTGGCCCTGTTGGGTCTTTCAACAACCGTACTTGCCCAAAACATAACAGAGGATTTTGAGTCATATCCGGTCGTCAATCCTGCTGGCGATGACCTTGCCGGGAAAGGCTATTGGCAGGACTCCGCGTTTGGGCAGGGCCGCGATCCGGTTGTGGTCAGAGGCGATGGCACTAGTAGCGTGCTGAAGGCGCCAGGTGGAGGCGATCACCATATCCTTTTCGTTCCCCCGAAAGAGGACTTCCGGAAGGTGCTTTCCGCCTCCGCATGGTGCCTGGAGTTCGACTATGAACGCAACGCCAGAATCGTCATCGGCCGAGTCTCCAAATGGAATAATCGCGGCCTGACCGTCGCGGGGTCTCGCTCGCTACAGCTGGTTTTTCCCAACAAGAAGACCCATGACGGATTGACTCGTCTGGAAAGTGGCTGGCATCGGCTTCGCCTGGTTGCCGAAAACGATTTCGAGTCCGGAACGTGCCGGCTTTCGCTTTATTACAAAGATTTAGGTGGGGACGACGGCTCCTATAGGACGGAAGCGGGGCTAACGAACCTTGCCATTCCACTAGCGGAACTGGCTTCGGATAGATGGAACGGCTTGTCCGTACGACTGGATGCGGGCGCCGCCCTCGACAACCTGCGCCTGTTCGCCGTAACGCACGCGGGCGACCTAAAAGGGCAGGCGGTCCACCATGATGTCCACCCGCCTTTCAAAGCAGATCTGTCCAGCATTGTCCCCCCGCGGCAGGCGGTTGATTTGAGCGGTGTCTGGGAATGTCTGCCCGTTGCGGCACCGCATGCCATGCCCGCCAAGAACGCAAGTTGGGGAGCTGTTCTGGTTCCGAATCAGCATAAGGATCATTTTGGCAAAGCCGGAAAGGGCAGGGTCTGGTTTCGTACCAACTTCAGTGCGCCCAAGACCACCGGCAACAAGCGCTTGGTTCTGAATTTCGAAAGCGTAACGGGGGACTGCGATATCTACGTCAACAACACGCACGTCGGGCATCGGCAGAACCTCTGGGTGCCCTTTGAAACGGATATTACGGAAGCCTGCAAGCCGGGCGGGCCAAATGAGTTGATGATTGCGGTAACATCCGCTCACAACAGCGCCCCAGCCACAGACCAGCCGATGGGATGGAGCTGGTACGGGGGGCACTACGATGGTATTGCCTTTCCCGTGTTTCTGGAGGTGAGATCCCCGGTTTTTATCAAGGATGTGTTTCCCCAGCCCAGCTTGGGGACTCCCCCCTCGCTCAAAACGGATGTGACGCTTGAAAACACAACCGACAAGCCGGTGACGGTCACGGTTTCGGCCACGGTCGGCAAGGACTTCTCCCATTCGGCCAGTCAGGTCACCTTAAAGCCGCACTCTTCCCAGACGCTGAGTTTGTCCGACCCCTGGCCGTCTCCGCAGCTATGGTGGCCCCATTCTCCCCATCTCTACAACCTGCGGGTCTTTATCAAGCAAGAAGATGAACAGCTGCTGGATGCCAAAAACAGTCGCTTCGGGTTCCGGGAAGTGCGGGTGGAGGGACCCGATATTCTGGTCAACAACCGGAAGCTATTGCATCGGCGCGCCAGTCCCATTGTGTACTATTTCCATCTGGGTGAAAGGGAGCTGACCGCCTGGTTCGACCGCTTTAAGAAGCATGGCTACAACGGACTGCGCTTGCACGGAGGCGCTCCGGGCCGGATTCTGTCCGCGGCGGACGAGGCAGGGATGCTTATCTGCTACGAATCCAAACTCAATGAACCCCGCGGACATCAGGTGTCGGAAGCATACTGGCCACGGGCGTCCAGATACCTGATGGACATGGTCAAGGCCTATCGACATCATCCATCCGTCATCTACTGGGCCGTCAGCAATGAATTCGGCTCCTTGTACATGCAGGGCACCCCCAACCAGAAAGCCTGGGTTGACAACTGGCTGCATCAGGTGGGGCAGGACATGATGGGGCTGGACCCCACCCGAACGGTCACCTACTGCGGCGATGGCGAACTGGGCGGCAAAGGCAAGCATGGGCCGGCTCCAAATTTGAATTTTCACTACGCCTGGCAGCAAACCAAATCCCAGTCCAAGATCCCCGCCTCGGTCTACTGGCTGGAAGATGGCGAACTGCCCTGGCAGGGCATTGTCTGGGACCGAACCAAACCGGTACTTCTGAATGAAGACCTTTACCCGGCCTATTGCTGGAATCCTCCTTGGGGCATGACCCAGTGGAGCGGGGATTCCGTTTTTGACGAGGAGGGGTATTACCAGTCCTGGTTCGATGCGATCCGCATGCTTGCCGAAGGCTACTATCATGCCGGGGTCTCCTGCTGGGACCCCTGGGCGACGAACGCCGGAAAAGAAAAAGCCCCGCTTTATGAGCTGGGCAAGCCCATGCCGGACTTCCTGATGGCGACCAAGGAATGGAATCGCGCCTTCCATTCCGGCCAGCAGGTCAGCCGGCGGCTCTTTGTCTACAACAAAACCCTGGAAGACGTTGACTGCCGCCTGGTCTCGACACTGAAATACGGTTCGCAAAGCGCCCCTGCGTTTTCTGCGAACGTGGCATTGAAAGGCGGGGAAACAAAGGAGTTTGCGGTTTCACTGGCAATGCCGGTGGCCAGCGAGAGATTGCCTGTTTCCTGGGACCTGGAGTTAAAAAGCGGCGAGCAGGTGCTGTCCAGCCGCACATTCCGATACACGGTTTTCCCGGAATGCCCGCCGGTGCGGCTGCCTCCCGAAGCCATTGTCGTTGCGTCCCCCCAGCAGGCCGGGAAGCTGTTTTCAAAAAAAACGACGGTCTGCCAAAACATTGAGGATGCTTTGAACCGTCATCCGGCCAGCCTGGTGCTGGTCAGGCCCAACCTTGCACAGAACGAACTCGAAAGACTGGATCAGGCCGTGCAAGCCGGTATGAAGGTTCTGATGCTGGAGGCGCAGCCCTCCTGCCACTTTCCGACTCCATTGAAAGTGGCGGAAAAGCAGTTTGGCTCGCACGCCTTTATCCGGTCGCAGCGCGATGTGCTTACCGCCAATCTCAACGAGGAGGACCTGAAGTGGTGGGCCCCGGACACCTCAGTCTATTCCTGCCCCGTCTTCAAACCAGCACGCGGCAACTTCGACATTCTGATCGATGCGGGTTCGGCAACTGGCATGGATGCAGCACCTCTGCTGCGGTTGCATCGCGGAAAAGGCGCCTACACCATCTGTCAGCTCTCCGTCGTCAGTAAATTTACCCAGGACCCGGCGGCCGCGGATACGTTCAAAGCAATTGTGAGGTCGTTTGCCAACTACAAGCCTTCAAAGCGGCCATCCATTCAGCTGTTGTCAAGCCCGAGTTCGGCCACCAGAAGCCGACTTTCCGTACTTCAGATTCCGTTTCAGCCGGCCGAGTCGTTGTCCTCCGGAAAGGGTGTAATGCTAGTGGATGCCTCCGACGAGCTGACGGCTGTGAGCACTCAACTCATCCTTCGGCACTTGGAGGAAGGAGGCACCGTGGTCCTTCAGCGTCTGAGCCAGGAAAACGCGGCTAAACTCAACCCCATTCTGAAAACTCATCTTTCCCTCGCCGAGGCAGCGGTTACCAATCTAGTCCGGCAGCCAGGCAGTCCTGTGTTCGAAGGTATCAGCAACGATGACTTGTGCTGGAGTAACTGCGGCAACAAGGTGTGGGATGCCAGCGGAAAGAAGGCCCCGAAAAACGCACCCTCGCAGGTGTCGTCTTTGTTGGCACAGGATCCCTCGATCGTTCCACTGACAACGCCGACCGGCATCGCCCAGATCAAGACCGCCAAAGGCGTGCTTATCGTCTGCCAGCTGAACTGGGATACGTTGGCCAACGCCGCCCCCCTCAAGTCTGCCCGGTTCGCCATGACGTTCCTGAAAAATCTGGGGGCCGACATCGGCAATTTGGACTTGAGGCAGAGAACCTATGCCACCATCGGGCTTTCTGACCTGGCCAATCGTGGGTTTGAAACGCATGGGATATCCAGTGGCTGGTTCGGTGGCGAGGACGATTTGCGCTTTTTCCCGGTTAACCGGACCGGAATCGATCCGTTTTTGAAGGTTCCGCAACCCGTCGAGATCTTTCCTGACAAGCCGGTTACCATGGGAGGCGTGCCATTCGAAATCATCGATCCGGAAAAGAACCATGGCAGATCCTGCATCGTTCTGGAGCCGGACGGCATCCAAACAGTCAGCATACCGGCCGGCCGGCACGTTCATACGGTTTGGTTGCTGGGCTCGCTTGGCAGCGTGGTGGGCAAGCCGCAAAAAGTGGCGACCATCACGTGGCAATATGCCCAAGGCCAGGAACAAACGATGCCGATCGAGTCGTGCGTGCAATTGAATGGCTACCAGTGGCCCAAAGAAGTCTCGAAAGGCAAGATTGGCTGGACCGGTCCCAGCGAGAAACAGCAGGAGGCCGTTGTCTGGGTGTGGGACCATCAGAACCCGTTGCCGGATCAAAAGGTGACGGCCATCAGGATCGATCTGGCCGGCTCCGACAAACTTGCGATTATCGCCGCCACAGGTGAAACCGTCGCCGGCGTGAATGCAGACGCTCGGTGAAACCGGCAAGGGCTTCGGTAACGGCCTGAAGGCTCCGGGCGTGATCGAGAGGGTGGCCCTGTTCGTGATGGTCTGAAAAAAAAGCTTGGGCCTGCAGGGAAAAACAGGGTATAATGCGGTTGTTCAGGCTGCGCGGCCTCACCCTCCCTCCC
>JBFJXC010000201.1:0-6915 GCA_041623325.1 Lentisphaeria bacterium
ACGCCTATTTCGCCAGTTTTGTAAAAGGAACAAACTACGTCTGCAATCCGCGCCTGGAGAAGAACACTTCACGTACAACCATGATGCAGGACCTATCCTATCTCTATTCCGGCGCCTGGCGCACCAACCACGGGACCGGGGCAAGAACCCAGTTTTGGGACGACAATCCCGCCTTTGTGGCCTTCGTCGGCGGGAGGAGCAGAGGGTCCAATACGCTTTTTGCCGATGGACGTGTGGAGTGGGTCAAGTCCGCAGGGATGGAGCCGGTCTACTACTCTAACTACACCTGGTTGGGGCACCCCGATTCCCGCAGTCCCGGTTGTGGCAAGCCCTAGGCGACTGCGCCGGCCCTCGGCACACGGGTAACTCACTGTCCTAATAATCCGGTTCATTCTGGAGAACGCCGTCCCCGGCGGTAAATTCCAGGCATGATTACGGCGGTGGCCCGCCGTCTAATGTCATTTACTTTGGGACAGCCCCTACTGGATCACAAACCTTAGGAAGCCAAATGTCCGGCAAATCCATTGACTGGGAAATCAAAGACTCGTTTGCCGTGCAGGACCGCGAGGCAGCCCCCGGTGCCTCCACCGAGCGCGCGGTAGAAGAGTGGGAGAACCCTCTCATGACGGGCCGGGGCCGGATGGCCCCGCACAGTCCCAACCGCCTCTATCGCACGATGGAGGCGGCCATGGAGGGTGGGCCGTTCGGCTGGTGCCAGTCGCTGAACGGGACCTGGCAGTTTCATATCGCCCCGATTCCCCAGGCAATTCCGGAAAGCTTTGAGCAAACACAGTTCGATGCCTCGTCCTGGCACCCCATCGACGTGCCCGGTCACTGGGAACTCCAGGGTTTCGGACAACCCATCTACACCAATATTGCCTATCCCTTTCCCCCGACGCCTCCCTTCGTTCCGGCCGATGCCAACCCAACCGGCTGCTATCGGCTGGAGTTCGAGCCTCCCCGGGACTGGACCGGCAAGGATGTTTTCATCGTCTTCGAAGGCGTGGATTCCGCCTTCGAACTGTTCCTCAACGAACAGTCGCTGGGGTTCTCCATGGGCTCCCGCATGCCTGCGGAGTTCAACATCACCCGGCATCTGGTTCCCGGGCGGAATCTGCTCGCGGCCAAAGTGTATCGCTGGAGCGCGGGAACCTACCTGGAAGACCAGGACCAATGGTGGCTCTCGGGAATCTTCCGCGAGGTCTATCTGCATGCCCTGCCCCAAACCCATCTGCATGACCTGTCCACCACCCCGCGCATCAACTGGCGCGACGACTCCGCCGACATCGACATCCGCGTGGAACTCAGCCGGGACCCTGTGGCTAATCAGCCTTTGAAACTCAACCTACAGCTGCTGGACCCGGCGGGAGAACCTGTCGCCACCTCCAAAATGGACATCGCCGCCGAGAGCGTTGCCGCCTGCCTGCACGTGGAATCGCCGCGGCTATGGTCTGCCGAATCTCCCAGCCTCTACACGTTGCTGGCATGGCTCACCGATGCACAAGGAAATCCCCAGGGCTTCCTCCGGCAGGACATCGGCATCCGCGAGGTCCGCATCCAGCAGGGACAGCTTCTGATCAACCGGCGTCCGGTCAAACTCCGGGGTGTAAATCGGCATGAATCCAACCCGCGCACCGGACGGTTCGTCACCGAAGAGGACATGCTCCGCGATATTCTCCTGATCAAGCAACACAATTTCAATGCGGTGCGCCTGAGCCACTACCCCAATCATCCGCGCTGGTATGAACTGTGCGACGAATACGGCCTGTACCTGATCGACGAAGCCGATCTGGAGACCCACGGCGTGCAGGATCAGCTGAGCAAGGATCCACTGTGGGAAAAGGCATATCTCGACCGCATGGACCGCATGGTGATGCGCGACCGGAATCATGCCTGCATCGTCGCCTGGTCCATGGGGAACGAGTCCGGCATGGGGGTGAATTTCGACAAGTGCGCGGCGCGAATCCGCGAACTCGACCCCAGCGGCCGCCCCATCAACTACTACCACGCCGAATCCCACCCCTGCGTGGATTGGGTTGGCCTCCACTATGTCCGGCTGGATCAGATACGCGCCGCGCTGGCACAGCCCGACATCGCCGGTCGCCCCATCCTGCTGGAGGAATATGCCCATACCATGGGAAACTCCCTGGGAAACTTCCGGGAGTACTGGGAACTGATCGACTCCGAACCCCGCCTTCTGGGTGGCTTCATCTGGGAATGGTGCGACCATGGTCTCATCCGAACAGATGAGCTCGGACGCGAAGTCTACAGCTACGGCGGAGACTTCGGCGACCGGCCCAACGATGGCACCTTCTGCATCGATGGCCTGGTATTCCCCGACCGCGCACTCAAGCCGGCCATGTCCGAAGTGAAGCGGGTTTTCCAGCCCGCGGCCATGGCCCTTCAGCCGGATCACGCCAACCTGTTGGTGGCCAACAAACGTTTCCATACCTCGCTTGACGATCTGCGACTGCATTGGAGCCTGACTGTTGACGGACAAACAATTGGACAGGGTGAATGCGAACTGCCGGCAATCGAACCGCAGGAATCGGGATGCGTGACTCTGCCACCGGAAGCTTTAGCCACAGCACCGGGACTCGAACGCATTTTGACCATAAGTTTGGTACTCCGGGCATCCTCCGCCTGGGCCGAAAATGGCTTCGAACTAGCCTGGGAACAGTTTGTCCTGCCCTCCGAACCGGCGAAGATATCGCCCCCCTCTCCCGCCCCCCCACTGGTTCTGACCGACAGTGAAGACCTTATCGAGATCACCACGGCAAACATGCGCGCCCGGCAACTCTGTTCAGCTGGCGATCTTACGGTGCCGGGAATTCTGCTGCGGGGGCCGCAGCTGAATGTCTTCCGAGCCTATCTCGACAACGACGACATGTTCCGCAAGCAGTGGGACACTATCGGCTTGCCAGATCTGCAACGCCGGGTTACCGGCTGCAAGCTTCTCGGCAGCAACTCCGAACGCGTGAGCATTCTGACCGAGACCATACTGGACAATGCCGACGGGCAGGCCCTGGTCGCCGAAAAGCTGCAAACAACGATTCTGGACTCAGGCTGGCTGTTGCTTGAGCAGACCATTATCCCCATGGCTGAATTGCCGACCCTCCCACGGTTGGGGATGGTCATGCATCTGCCCCCAGACATGGACTCGGTTCAGTGGTATGGGAAGGGGCCAATGGAAACGTTCTGCGACCGCAACACCGGAGCCAAACTCGGTTGCTACAGTTCCTCGCTTGAGGATCTGACCGTCCCCTATATCCATCCCCAGGAAACCGGTCTGCGCACCGACACCCGCTGGCTGACCATTTGCGACAGCTCCGGCCAAGGCTGGTTCATTGCCGGGGAGCCGACACTTCAGTTCACGGCCAGACGCAACACCAGCGCGGACCTTCACCGGGCCCGGCATCAGGAGGACCTGAAGCCACAAGAATTCATCGAACTGGCGTTGGACTACCGCCAGGCAGGAACCGGCAACACCAGCCTCCGGGCGGAACGGCTTCCCCAATACTGTGTCGAGCTGAAGCAGCCCGTCACCTGGCGCTGCGCCATGAAACCCGTTACGGGCAACGACACCGATCCGACGAGCCTTTGGCATCAACTCCAAGGGATCTGACCATACACCCAGTAGGCGCGCCGGGCCCCGGTGCGCTAGTTCAACGGAGCCGGTCGAACCTACGGCTGCCGAGGCATAACAAGTAAAGGAAACCCGAATGACCCCCCTCCACTACGCCCTGCGGTTCTCTTTGCCGCTCATGTCTGCCGCATTGCTTGCCGCCAGCGCGCATGCCGATTCGCCGCTGCCGGGGATTGTCGAATACCAACAGCAAATAACCTTCGACTGCGCCAGTGAACAGGATGCCGCGAACCTCTCCCTTGCCCCGCTACCACTTCCCCGCAGTGCCAAACTGGCCTTTTCGGCGCGCTGGGATGATTCTACCCCCGCCCATTTTAGAACGCACGGCGTCATGACCAGGAATGGCATCAAGGGAACGTTCTATCTCAACGGCTGGACGAACCCCAAGTTCTCGGGGGCGGGGTACTGCTCGAAACTGCTGGGTGGCGGCTGCTCCATCGGTGCCCATACAAAGACCCATCCCTCACTGCCTTCCATCAATGCCAACGAGCAGTTCTACGAGATCATGTCGGTGCGGGTAAAACTGGAAAACGACAGCAATTCCCCGGTCTCGACCATGGTGTTGCCGTTCTGCCGCTATGGCAACAGCTCCGACCGGCAGATCCAGCGCGACCTCGGTCAAGCCATGATGAATTCCGGATTCATCGGCGCTCCCGAACCCTACTATGGCAAGTACGAAAAGATTGTCGGCTATCCCCAGGGGACGCTGGCCGAGTCATTGCTGATAACACCCGGGGACCGCAGCGTCAGCGCGGAAAAGTACAACAATACGGTGCAGAAGTATCTAGGCGCTACCGGTGACTTGGCAAAAAAACTGGCGAGGAACCCGTCCATGTCGGTGGGCATCCACTCCTGGCATAACCAGGCTGGCCTGAAGACGCTTGATGAGCTTCTGCATGGCAGCGCCAACGAGCCAAATTGGTGGTACTGCAACCAGAACGAGTATGCGGCCTACCGCTTCGAAGCCAACAACTGCAAGGTCACCAAAACCTCAAAAGGCACCCGGGCCGTTTTCACCGTTACCCGTTTCACCCCGGAATCCCTGGGGGCCAGGGTCGACTTCTGGCTTGCCATTTCCGGTTGCCAGAAGCTGCCCACGCTGGTCGGTCCAGCGGGAGCAAAGCTCGACTCCGGGATGCTGCAGCTCCCTCACGCTGCGGAGCAAAAAATCCCAGAAGTGATCGCCGCGGCAGGCGCCGACGGAACCACGGAAAAACTCCCCTCGCTCAAGTGCATCTTTACCGTGAACGATTCGATCAAACCATCGGTGACGCTTGAGAACACCGGCGAAAGCGCCTTGAGCGATGTCATCGTCACGCTCCGCTCCGGGCCCGGCTTCGCCCCGGGGGTCATCGTGCAGAGGGTTTCTTACATCGCCCCAGGGGATAGCTTCCAGGGAAGCTGGGTACTCAGACACAAGGATGAGGTCCGCTACAACGTGGGCCGCCCCTACTGTGTGGCCCAGTTCGACTTCAACCTGGATGGCAAACGCTGCCGCCTGTATGCCGAGCATCGCGGGGAAGCATCAAAGAAGACACTGGTTCCAAGCAGCGTGGTGCAAGCCTTTCTGGATGCCGATAGAAACGCCGACCTTGCCACGCTGTCGATGCCGGACAGCTCCCTGGCTGACCTAAAACTGAAAACAGTAAAAACGCGCGACGCCGACATCCTGTCGCCAAACGCGGTTGCGTTTTCGGTTTCAAAAGCCGATGCCCAAACGGTCGACCCCCCCCCCGTAATCGTCGCGTTTCTGGATTTCATTCCCGAACAGGCGGGCAAGATCTACCTGGAAGCCAAGGCGGACGCGATGTTCCTGAACGGCAACGAAATCGGCAAGGATAAGGCCAAGCGCTGGGTCCTTCCGGTGGTGGCGGGAAGGAACCGGCTGGCATTCCAGACAACCTCCGCCAAGCCCTCCACATGGGAAACGAGGTTTCTTTACACCACTGGCGTGAAAATCAGCGAATTCTGCCAAATCTCAAACTAAGGGCCGTCACGGACCCTAAACAGGAGAACAACGGTGAGAATTCTAAAACATCTCTGCCTGTGGCTGGCCTGCTTCAATATCATCGCCAATGCGGCAGCAAACGATGAGCTGGACCTGTCCGGGCCATGGAATTTTTCCACGGACGAAAACTACGCCAGCACCAAAAATTGGCGACTTCCCGACTTCGACAGTTCGGCTTGGGAAACGCTCCCCGTGCCCGTAAGTTGAGAAACCGAAAACCAATACGCACACTTTTCCGGGACGGGGTATTATCTGAAAACCTTCACCCTCCCCGATGATTGGAGCAAACACTACATCCGCCTGCATTTTGGCGCCGTTTATCAAAAGGCCGAGGTGTGGCTGAACGGGGAATATCTCGGCAACCATGTAGGGGGCTATACTCCCTTTGAGTTCGACGTCACTGAAAATGTCCGCTTTGGGAAGAAGAACATTCTGGCAGTCTCCGTTAATGACAGCTACAATCGCGGGGCCTGGTGGAAATGGGAGGGGCCAGACCGAACCGGAGCATCTGGTCAAGTTCGACATCGATGCGATGAAAGCAATGGGGGCTGGCCTGACCCGGATCCATCACCATGCCCAGTCTCCATTCCTGCTGGATTACTGCGATGAAGTCGGAATGCTCAACGTTCTGACGCTCCGGGAGACTGGCTTCGCGCCTCTTGATGTGTTACTGTTCAGATTTTCGCTTTTTGAATGTGGGGAAGCCTAATTACCATGCCGGAACACAGCCAACTCGGCCACGAGGCGATTGAATGGGCCGCCGCCAACCTGGACGCGGCTTGCCTCTACCAATTCCTGCGTTCGCTCGGCTCCGGCGCGGCCTCTCTGTTCAAAGGCTTCAAAATCTCCCGCGACACCGTCGACAAGCCCCTGTTCCGCCAGCGCCTGGCCAACAGCCTGATCCGGCACCCCCAGTTTCTGGACAGATTCCTCGGCTATCCCGACACCCCTTGGCAGCAGTGGCACTGCACCCTCCAATGCCTCGACGAGGCCTGGTTGCACCGTCACTGGCGACCGCTACTTCGCGCCAGCGCCTCCCCCGCCCTCGTTCTGGCTCTGGCCCTCGACGAACGCGACGGACTCCGCGCCCGTGGCCTGCGCTTGGGTTCCCGAAAGGCCGTCTGCGCGACCATCGCCAGCTTCCAAACCCAACTACCCGAACCCATAAGCCAAGCCCTCGCCCCCCTCCTCGCGCTTGCCCCCAGCCAGCAAACGGCGGTGAATGCCCCGCACACAACCGCGCCCCCAGAGCCACCCGCCC
>JBFJXC010000202.1:0-6877 GCA_041623325.1 Lentisphaeria bacterium
CCCTTCCTGCAGACGCAGGACTCTGGCAGCATGCCGGGATTCCTCGGGGTCCAATTGAACGTCCCCCCCCGCGTCCGGTATGGTTTGACAATAAAATCGTCGGGTTGTCATCGGTTCGGCAGAACTCAGCAAGTTGGTTTCAATTCACCTGGCGAACCGGAACGTACCACATCTGTTTCGAATTTCGACCCGCGAGCCACCGGTCCGTCCCCAGTCCGCATATCGGCCTGCAGGCGCGAGGTAAGGGCAACCGCCTTGACCATTCCGTCATGACGTCTGCTAGCCGACGGACCCAAAGGCCTTTTCGAACAACCCATTCCCCACGGCGGCGGCCAGGGCATTTCCCCGATGGCTCATGGCATTTTTCTGCTCGTCGCTCAACTCCGCAAAGGTCTCCTGACGACCAAGCGGCACGAAAACCGGATCGTATCCGAAACCATTTTCTCCCCGCGGCGCCGCCAAGATCCGCCCCTTCACCTCGCCCTCGGCCGTACCCACAAGACCGTCGGGTCCCGCAACCGCCAGCACGCAGACAAACCGGGCCGAGCGATCCTTCACTCCCTTCATCACCCGCAGCAGCTTCTCCAGATTGGCCAGGTCGTCCCCGTCCGTTCCCGCATACCGGGCCGAATAGACTCCTGGCTCGCCCCCGAGGGCCATAACCTCCAGACCCGAATCATCCGCCAGCACGGTCCGACCGCAGGCCGCGGCCGCCGCCACCGCCTTCTTGACCGCATTCGCCTCAAACGTCAACCCGTCTTCCTCCACCTCCGGCAATCCTCCGACGTCGGGGCCGCTCAACACCCGGATCCCCGCCGGTGCCAGAATGGCCCGGATTTCCTCCACTTTGTGCCGGTTACCCGTGGCAACAACCAACTCGTTCACAACATCTTCCTCCTGGATAGCGATGCCAAACACAAGCCTCAATTCACAATAGATTGGCGGCGATCTCGGCCAGCTGGCTGCGTTCACCCTTGACCAACCCCACATGGGCGGCAAGCTCGGAATTGCGGAACCGGTCCACCAAATAGGCCAGACCGTTGGAAAGGGAGTCGACATAGGGGTTGTCGATCTGGTGCGGATCGCCGGTCAGGACGATCTTCGTGCCCGTGCCCACCCGGGTGATGACCGTCTTGACTTCGCGCGGGGTCAAATTCTGGGCCTCGTCGATCACAATGAACTGGCGCGGGATGCTGCGTCCGCGAATGTAGGTCAACGGCTCGATCGTCAACTCCTCGCATCCGAGCACATCCGGGGGCAAATGCCGTTTCGGGGCCCGCCGGTCCAGCTCCCGGATCAATTCAACCGCGTCGTACACCGGTTGCATCCAGGGCCGCATCTTCTCCCCCACGTCTCCGGGCAGAAAGCCGATATCGCGCCCCACCGGCGTCGTCGGCCGGAACACCAGCACCCGGTTGTAGCGATCCTCCGCGAAGACCTTGTGCAGGCCTGCGGCAATGGCCAACAGTGTCTTGCCAGTGCCGGCCTTTCCGGTCAGGGTCACCAGCGGAATACGGTCATCCAGCAAGGCTCCCAGGGCAAAGACCTGCTCGACATTCAACGCCGTGATCCCGGCCGCGCCGTCCCGATAGTCGGGCAAAGGGTGCAGACGCCGGCCATCGGCATCGAAGCGGCCGGGCGCGGCGTTGCCCAGATTGCCGCTCTCCTGCAGGAGAACGAATTCATTTGGCCTGCCGGCCAGGCCGGGCACCTCCACCGACTTGCGCAGCGGGCAGTCCCGCAGCTTCTCCACCATCTCGCCGGTGCTTTCGGCCGTCAGCCAGCCCGCGTAGCAATCCGCATCGGGGAACTGATCGATCTGGTAGTCCTGTGTGGGCACGCCCAGAGCGTCAGCCTTCAGCCTCAGGTTCACGCTTTTGGAAACCACCACCGGTTCGCCCAATTCCGCCGCATGTTCCCGCAGATAAACGGCCAGGGACAGCAGCCGACGTTCCACACGGTTGCCCACGATCCGCTTGCCATGGGATTCGCCCAGCGGTTCGCAAATCACCCGCAACATGCCCCCGTTTTCCAGGCGAATGCCCTCGCCGAGATGTCCCTTCTCCCGCAAGCTGTCCAGCAGCTGGGCGACCAGGCGCGAGTTGCGCCCCAGCTCGCTCATGTCCCGCTTGAACTGGTCAAGATCCTCGATAACCTCGATGGGAATCACCACGTTGCCCTCGCCAAAACCGAGAACCGACTGCGGATCATGAAGCAGAACATTGGTGTCGATCAAATAGTTTTTTTGCATTCCCGGCTCTATTGCGTCTTGGCGGTGCCTGAAACCGCCCTATCTTTAGATGGTTTCGAAATGACCGCAACCAACGGTCCCCATACTTTAGAATCAGAATGGCCAACGACAATGCACCCTCATGTTCTAATGTCCGTTTCAGCTGCCAAGGGCGTAGAGCCAACGGCAGCGCGCGGCCGTCGCCATCCGGAACTCCCATGAAATTGCTCCCCTTCCACTTCCGCGGCACAACCTGGCACCTGGGTGACCAGACACGCATCATGGGCATCGTCAATGTCACCCCGGACTCCTTCTCGGATGGCGGGGCCCATCTCGACCCGGATCGCGCCGTTTCCCATGCCTTGGAGCTGGTTGCCGCCGGGGCGCACCTTCTGGACATCGGTGGCGAATCCACCCGACCCGGCGCCGCCCCGGTCAGTACCGCCGAAGAAATCCGGCGAACCATCCCGGTCATCGAAAAGCTCAGCGCCCTGACCCAGGTGCCCATTAGCATCGACACCACCAAGGCCCGAGTCGCCCGCGCCGCCTTGCAGGCCGGCGCGGCCATCGTCAACGACATCAGCGGCCTGTGGCACGACCCCGACATGCTGCCGCTTCTGGCCGAAACCGATGCCGGCTGCATCCTGATGCACATGCGGGGAACCCCCCAGACCATGCAGCAATTCACCGCCTATACCAACCTGACCGACCAAATTCTGACCTATTTCGGCCATATCCTCGAGCGTGCCGCCCGGGCCGGGCTTTCGGACCAGCGGATCATGTTCGACCCGGGCATCGGCTTCAGCAAGAGCGCCGAACAAAACTTGGAGCTGATCGCCAACACAGCCCGTTTCCGGGAACTGGGCAGGCCCCTGCTACTGGGACCCTCGCGCAAATCCTTCCTCGGCAAGTTGCTCAACCAGCCGGACCCGTCCAAACGCGTCTGGGGGACTGCCGGCGCCTGCGCCTGCGCCTGCCTGCTAGGCGCAGACGTGCTCCGGGTGCACGATGTGGCCGAGATGGGCCAGGTTCTGGCCGTGGCAGACGCCATACGGAAGGCAAGTGGCTAGTAGGTTTGGAAAGCCGCAAGGCCAAACCACCCGGACCGGCGCCCGGGGCCAGCAATGCCAAGGCGCCCGTTCCTCTTCCCAATCAAGCTTCCCGAGACCTTGCCCCGTGCCGATGTCAAAGTATGTTGTAGCTTGACGGCCTGAGGTAACAACGGCCTACGCATCAAAGCACAGCTGAGCCACTCGGGATATGGAAAATCTTCAGACCTACTTGACACATTTTCTGGCTTACTGCCGCATCGGCCTGGAGGTCGGCCTGCTGACGTTTGTCATCTACTCGGCCCTGCTTTTTGTCCGAGGCACCCGCAGCGCCACCATTCTGTCCGGCATCACCATCCTAGCCATCATCCTCAGTTTTCTCTCCCGCGGCCTCGGATTGGAAGTGATCAACTGGCTGCTCATGAAAATGTGGACCCTGCTGGCCATTTCCGTGCTGATCATTTTCCAGCCGGAAATCCGCCGCGCACTGGCCGAACTCGGCAGCCAGCAGACTCGCCTGCGCACCCGCACCCCTTCCCGCAAACAACGCGAAATCCTCGAAATCCTCCTGGAGGCCACCTACAATTTGGCCGACCATCGCATCGGCGCCCTCATCGCCCTGGAAGGGGACATCGGCATGCGCACCATCGCCGAAACCGGCACGACCATCAACGCCCCCCTCAGCAAGGAGCTGCTCACAACCTTCTTCTTCCCCAACACCCCCCTGCATGACGGTGGCGCCATCATTCGAGACAACACCATCCTGGCCGCTGGCTGCATCTTCCCCTTGACCGACGACCCGGACATGAGCAAAAGCCTGGGAACCCGGCACCGCGCCGGAGTCGGCATCACCGAAGAAACCGACGCCATGGCCATCATCGTCTCCGAGGAAACCGGCGCAGTCAGCTTGGCCAACCGGGGCCGCCTTATCCGTGGCATCGGCCGTCCACGCCTGGAGCGTCACCTGAAGAACTACATGCAGCGGCAGCGCGGCCACAGCTCAAGCCTCCGGGCCGGATTCGCAGAATTGCAAGCCAACATCGGCCGCGGCTCCTCCGAGGAACTGGAGGAGGAGGTCATGAAACCATGAACATACCCAACATGTTGCAAGCCGACCTGCCACGGAAGCTGGTGGCCTTCTTCTTTGCCCTGCTGATCTGGTTCACGGTCAGAAGCCAATTGCAGGACTACGACATTTTCCACAGCGTGCCCGTGACCATCCGCGACAATTCTGGCACCATGGAGGTCAAAGACAACGTGATCACCGTGGATGTCACCCTGCGCGGTTCCCGAAACAGCTTGCAAAAGGTCCAACCGGCCGACATCAAACTCAACGCCACGGTCCCGGACATCCCCAAGGGCGTCTTCTCCACGGAGATTAATCTCTCCAAGGCCGAGGCCACCACCCCCACCGGCACCAGAGTGGTGGATATCGTCCCCAAGTCCGTCGTCATTTCCGTCGACCGCATTGTCACCAAGCACAACGTGCCCATCCGCGTCCGTTATGCCGGGCAGCTTCCCGAGGGCTTCCGAATCGCCCGCTGCTCCCTTTTCCCCTCCGCGGTCGACATCCGCGGCCCCAGCAAGCTGCTGCTGGACATCCACGAACTGGTCACCGAACCCATCCAGCTGGACGAAACCCTCAACCATGACTTCGAGATCGACGTTAAACTCGTGCCCCCTCCCAGCATCCACACCAGCACCAGCTCAATCCACGCCGCGGTGGAACTAACCCGCCACAGCACCCAAAAATCCTATGAAACCCTGGCCCTTCAGCTCCTGAACCGGGTGGGAAGCACGCTGCAGCCGCAGGACGGCCTGCCCAGCGTCTCCGTCACCCTGAACGGCCCCAAGGTCATTCTGGACGAACTCGGACCGGGAGCCATCAAGCCGTTCGTGGACTTGACCACCATCACCAGCCCCGGAACCTACCGCCGACCAGTCCAAGTCTGGGTGGACGGCGCCCCCAACGTCACCGCCGAGTATGTCAGCCCCAGCGTGATTGAAGTCCAGCTGGTCGACCGCAGAGCCCCGACTCCGCCGCCGGACACCAAGCAAAACGCGGCGGCACCGCCGCCGGCGGCCTCCAATTGACGGCCTCCCCAATAATGGCTCGACACCCTGAAACCGCCCCTGTTCGCTGCCTGGTTGTTCTCGGCCCCACCGCCACCGGCAAAACCCGGCTTGGGGTGGCCCTGGCCAGGATTTTCAACGGGGAGATCATCAGCGCCGACTCCCGCCAACTGTTTCGCGGCATGGACCTGGGCACGGGGAAAGATCTGGACGAATACGGGACGGGCGACCAACACGTTCCGCACCACCTGATCGACATTCTCGACCCCACCGAAGATTACCACCTGTTCCGCTACGTCAGCGACGCCCATGCCGCCATGGCAAACATCCAGGCCAGGGGACGCCTGCCGGTAATTGTCGGCGGCACCGCCCTCTACCTGAACGCCCTCCTGAATGGCTACCTCATGGAAGGCGGCAACCCCGATCCCAAGCTGAGGGAGCATTTTCAGCCGCTTGCCGACGCCGACCTACTGGAGCGCCTGCGGCAGGAGGCACCCGACATTTACGAGCGCACCGACCACACCCAGCGCCGGCGCATTCTCCGGGCTCTGGAAATTGCCTTCACCCGCAATGCCGGGACCGCCCCTCCGTCCTTCCCCCCCCTGGAGGCGCTCCTGGTCGGGCCGTTTTATCCTCGCCCTATCATTCACCGCCGGATCGAGAAGCGCCTGGATGAACGATTGCAACAAGGCTTGGTGGAGGAAGTGGCCAAACTCCACGAGCAAGGAGTCAGTTGGCAGCGGCTGGACAACTTCGGATTGGAGTACCGCTACGCCGCCCAGTACCTGCAACAGCAAATCGACCTGGCGACATTCCGCAATACCCTCCTGGCCCGAATCCGGCGGCTGTGCAAGTCCCAGGAAATCTGGTTCCGTAAGATGGAGCGGGAAGGCAAGCGGATCCACTGGATCCCCGAAGGCAATCTCCGCCAAGCCGAATGTTTGGTTCGGGACTTTCTCGACGGCAAGCCCCTGCCGCCGCCCTCCTTGCGCCTGAGCGACAACCTCTATGGCCCCCAGACCCAATAGAGGCGGCCTTCTCCACAACACGACCCTCTAATTCAGCAGCTCCCGCAACTTGCGGATTAGGCTGTCGGGGCTGAACGGCTTGGTCAGCAGATTGACTCCCGGCTTGACCACACCATGGTGGCGGATCACTTTGCCGGCATAGCCCGACATAAACAGGACCTTCATCTCCGGCCGCTGAGGCCTCAGCTGCTCCGCCAACGCGGGACCGGTCACCTCCGGCATCACCACATCGGTCAGCAGCAGATCGATCGTCTTACCATAGCCGGCGGCCACTCCCAAAGCCTCATGGCCATTGGTGGCCTCCAGCACGGAATAGCCGCACTCCTCAAGCATGCTGACGACCACTCTGCGCACCGGTTCGTCGTCCTCAACCACCAGGATCGTTTCCCCCTGGCTCTGGCGCGGCTCAGCCTCCGCCCCCCCCTCCTCCGCCGCCGCTATTTCAACCCGCGGCAGGTAGAGTTTGAAGGTTGTCCCTTGCCCCGGCTCGCTGTATA
>JBFJXC010000203.1:0-6868 GCA_041623325.1 Lentisphaeria bacterium
ACCTCGCTGGACGGCAAGATCGACCCCGATGAAATCCAGTTTCTCTCCTTCCTGGAGCGTGACGACGTCGGCGGCATCCTCTCGGCCAATATCGGCGCGGATTTCGAGCTGCTCTTCGTCCACCATAAGGGGGTGTTCAGAATTCCCTGCCACGGATTCAGCGACGCGGGGCACCCGTTGTATGACCTTAACGCGCTCGAGCACCTCGTCACCGGCCTCGACCTGCATGGCTCCTCGGGCGGCAATCAGGCTCTGCGGTGTGCCGACGGCAGCATCATCCTCACCGGTGGTCCAATGCTCGGTTTCAAGGGGAACGAGCAAGTGTGGAGCATCCACAGCCAGTGGCCGAGTCTGCACCAAGGCCATTACGCGCCGTCGAGCCCCCAATACCCCGGGCAGATGCTCTCCACCACCCGCCTGCTCGGCCCTGTGGTGACGCCAACAGCCGGAGAGGCCGGCCAGGTGTGGGCCATGAACAGCGACAAGGGGGTGATGTATCTGATCACCGCCGACGGCTACTTTCTCTCAACGGTCGGGACCGTCGCCCATGACGCCAAGCGCTGGACGATGCCGGCCTACTCGCGCGGCATGGACGTGAGCAACATCAACCACGAGAGCGAGAATTTCTTTCCTACCATCAACCAGCAGCCGGACGGCAAGATGGTCATCATTTCCGGCAAGACCCACATCAGCCTCATCGACGTCGACGGGCTGGCCACAGTCAAACGTTTCGCGGCCCCGGACGTGGTCGTCGACCGGGCGGTGCAGGCGCAGGCCCAGGCCTATGCCCAGGCTTACGCCGCCTGGGAGGCGCGCACCGAGACCAGCCGGGACCTGACCGTTTCCCGCCGCACCAAACCGATAACGATCGACGGCAAACTCGACGAATGGGCGGAGGCCAAATGGGTCACGATTGACCAGGCATCCATGCACCGTGGCACGGGCGTACTCAAAGCCAGCCTGGCCGAGGGGGCCTGGGCGGTCGATGACAAGACGCTCTACGTGGCCGTGCGTAGTCAGAAGAGCAGCTTTGTCGACAATGGCGGCCAGGATCCCCAAACGTTCTACAGCTCCGGCGGCGGCATCGACATTCGTCTCGCCGCTCGGAACGGCGCCAGCTGCGCGGGCGATCTGAAGGCCCAGCCGAGAGTGGGCGACCTGCGCCTCGTCGTCGCCCGGCACGACGGAAGGCTGACCGCGTTTCTCTACAGGGCCAACGTTCCCGGCACCCCAAAACCGGTGACGATCTCTTCGCCGGTGGGCACCACGGAGATCGATGTGATCGAGGATGTCTCCGACGCCATCGCCTGCGCCTACGGCAACACCGCTTTGCCCGACCCCGCGGATGCCAGACGACGGAACGGCTACCGCACCGCGGAGATTGCCATACCGCTTGCCCTTCTCGGGTGGAACCCCAGGGCGCTGCCAACTACCAGCGGCGACATCGGTCTGCTCCTCGGGCAGGACGGGCGCACCATCGAGCGCAACTACTGGCACAACAAAGGCGCCGGGATTGTCTCCGACCTTCCCAGCGAAGCCAGTCTGGGTGTCGGCGGGTGGGGCCGCGTAAGGGTTGAGCCATGAGCCAGGGGAGTTCGGCTGTCGCCTGAAGGTCATCTTGCTGGACAGCCCTCGCGCAGTGTTACATCGCCGCTTCCTAAGTTGCGATGGCACGATGCCGGCCCCGCCCCTATTGTCGCGCACCCTTGTCGTTCCATCTATTGCAGGTTGCCTCGACGCTGGACAGGTCGCTGGTCATGGAGTCGAGGGGGGAATGCTAGCGTGGGTGCGTTCTTGTCGGCTCTCGCCCCCGTAGATCAAAACGCCTCTTTCCGCCGCCGACCCAGCCAAATCCCCCCATTTGTCGAGATTTTTGAACCAATCGGAGGCAACCGTGACGCCGGATTTCACCTCGAGGGGCGCAGAGACGAGCCATTGTCGACGACAATGTCGACTTCCAGGCCCGTACAAACGGCGACCACGCCGCATCGGTCAGGTGGCATCGAGCTTAGCCTGAAGGTAGATGGCCAAGAACAAAACAAGCCTAGCCGCGCTGATATCATTGCATATTCTTCATTGAGCGGTTAATATGCAAGGAAAGTTGCTGAGCTGTTTTGCTCTCTATGGTGGCGATTGATGATTGAACGTGCCCTTTATCCTCAAGTGTTGAGTGCGTTGCAGCATTTCCCGGCTGTGTCTTTGATCGGACCTCGCCAAGTTGGCAAGACGACGTTGGCCAGGGTGGTCACTAGCGACTTGAACGGCCATCTTTTCGATTTGGAAAATCCTCGGCATCGCCTCGTTCTGGAAGATCCCATGACTGTCTTGAGTGAGCTTGCCGATCAGTTGGTCGTCATTGACGAAGCGCAGCGCATGGCTGATCTCTTTCCTGTGCTGCGGGTGATGATCGATTCGGACCGTCGGCCAGGGCGTTTTCTGCTGTTAGGTTCCGCCTCGCCAGATCTGCGGCGCCAATCTGCCGAAAGCCTTGCCGGACGCTTGCGAACTCTTGTGCTCCATCCTCTGATGCTAGGCGAAGTAGGAAAGCAAAACCAGGATCGACTCTGGATGGTTGGTGGTTTGCCCCCAGCCTACACCACAGATGATCTTTCTTTCAGCATGGAATGGCGCGATGCCTACCTGCGCGATCTCGTGGAGCGAGACCTTCGTTTGTTAGGGTTTGACCTTCCCCCGGAGCGCATGCAGCGTTTCATGCTCATGTTGGCGCACCTGCACGGGCAGCTTTGGAATGCGTCACAGTTGGCCCGCAGTCTTGGCATTGGAGCCACGACAGCGGACCGTTATCTGGCTGCCGTACAACAAACCATGCTGGTCAAGCGTCTCAACCCCTATTTCACCAATTTAGGCAAACGCCTCACCAAAGCTCCACGGGTCTATATTGCGGATTCCGGTTTGCTCCATGCCATGCTGGGTATCACCTCCAAACTGGATTTGCTGAATAATCCGATTGCGGGACAATCTTGGGAGGGGTTTGTCTTGCAGCAGATTGGGGCCATTCTACCTTTGGGCTGGGAGTTGAGTTTCTGGCGCACCGCTGCCGGAGCGGAAATCGATCTGCTCCTGCTGAAAAATGGCAGTCCAGTTATTGCGATCGAGTGCAAAGTCAATGCCACCAATCCGAAACCGAAGCGGGGGTTCTACCAGGCTTGCGAAGACCTCAAGCTCGAACATCGTTGGGTGGTGTACCCAGGTGAGGAGCGTTTTCCCTTGCCGCACAAAAGCGAAATCATCTCCTTAAACGAGGCCTTGAAGCGTATCGCGGCGAATGGCAAATCATGGGGTGATTTTTAATTGAATAGGTGCGTATCGGCGGGCCCGTAGTAGAGGGTGGTGGTATCCCCGTCGACCAGGTGGCCGTTGGTGAAGACCACGTTGCCGAAAGGCCGGCCTAAACAGGACCCGTTTGTAAAGCGATAGTGGCGGTGGCCAGGATTTACCGCCGGGGACGGCGGCCGAATGACATTGACGTAGGCCGATGCTTTGATTGTCGTGTCCCGTTATCGTGCCCCGTCGTCGTGTACCGAATCGTTTTAAGGTTGACCGGTTGAAATCACCGCCCCTCCTTGGCTATCGTATTCCGGTCTTCCTGCCGTTCCAACTTTCATCCTTTTCCGAGGATATACCTTGGTTGCGTACGTTCAGTACGCAATACCCAATTCCTTTTAGCCTGGGGCAGCGCCCCAGGCTAAAGCTGGTGCCGTGCCGTTGGCACGTCTTTGGTGCCGGAGGCATGGCTATTATGCCGTTGGCCTACGCTCAAAGCAATCAGCTTGCGGTCCAGGCAACGGTGGTTTCCACACCAGATTGCAGTTGCACGGTTTTCGACGAGCCGCCATGACGCAAGAGAAGGTCGAGCGGCCGCGGGGCCCGCAAGGTGCAGGAAAGCAGTTTGCCGCCTTCCCAGGCCAGGTCGATGCTGGCGCCGCCGCGCAGGCAAAGCCCTTTGACTTGGCCGTTGGCCCAGGCCGGGGGCAGGGCGGGCAACAAGTCAATGCGGCCCTGGTGGGACTGCAGGAGCATCTCGGCGATGGCGGCGGTACCGCCGAAATTGCCGTCGATCTGAAAGGGGGGATGGTCGTCGAGGAGGTTGGGTAGGGTCGAGTGGGCCAGAAGGGAGCGCAGGTTCTCATGGGCCTTGGCGCCATTGCCGAGGCGGGCATAGAAGTTGATGATCCAGGCCCGGCTCCAGCCTGTATGTCCGCCACCGCTGGCCAGGCGTCGTTCGAGTGTCTTCCGGGCCGCGGCCGCCAGTTCGGGAGTGTCGACCTGGTCGATTTCCGTTCCCGGGTGCAGGGCGAAGAGATGGGAGATGTGCCGGTGGCCTTCCTCCACCTCGTCCCAGTCGTCGGCCCATTCCATGAGTTGCCCGTGCTTGCCGATTTGCAGCGGGGGAAGTTTTGCCAGCATATCCCGGAATTCGGCCGGGGCCTGATTGCCGAGCAGGTCGGCGGCGGCCAGGGTGGCGCGGGTCAGTTCGCGGATGATGCAGTTGTCCATGGTGGGGCCGGCGCAGATGGTGCCGATCTCGCCGTTGGGGAGGCGATAGGCATTTTCCGGGGAGACCGAGGGGCAAGTCACCAGGCGGCCTTGGCGGTCCTCGACCAGAAAGTCCACGAAGAAGAGGGTGGCATCGTGGAGAATCTGGTAGTTCCGGGCCAGAAAGTCCAGGTCCTGGGAGAATTGGTAATGCTCCCAGAGGTGCAGGGCCAGCCAGGCCCCGCCCATGGGCCAGTAGCTGGCGGTGACATTGCGGTCGGTGGGGCAGCAGTCGAAGGTGTTGTCGGTGTTGTGGTGACAGACAAAGCCCCGGCAGTTGTACAGGCGCCGGGCGGTCTCCTGGCCCTTTTCGTGCAGCATGGCCACCATGTCGAAAAGCGGTTCGTGGCACTCGCCCAGGGCGCAGACCTCGGCGGGCCAGTAGTTCATCTGGATGTTGATGTTGATGGTGTACTTGCTGCCCCAGGCGGGGGAGAAGTCCTGGTTCCAGATGCCCTGGAGATTGGCCGCCCGCGTCCCCGGCCGGGAACAGGAGATGAGCAGGTAGCGCCCATAGTTGAAGTAAAGCGCCTCGAGGCCGGTGTCCTGCTGGCCTGCCCGCACCCTTTCCAGACGGTTCTCGATGGACAGCTGGCCGCATTCCGGGTCGCCATCCAGATGCAGGCTGACGCGCCGGTACAGCTGCTGGTAGTCGGCCAGATGCCGCGTCATCAATTCGGTCCACTGCCAGTCGCGGTCCAGGTAGCCCAACACCTCGGCCCGCGGATCCCGCACCCGGTCGGTGGTCTGCCCCGTCACTAGCAGCAAGACCTCGTCGGCCCCGTGTACAAAGATGCTTTCGCCCAGGCATTCGACCGTGCCGCCCTGGGCCACAACCCGCAGGCCTGCCGCAAAGCCCAGGCCATTCTGGCTTCCCGTCATGCCTTCCAACACCAGTCGCTGGTCCGGGTGAATCGCAATCTGGTCGAAGTGGCGCGTGGAGTACATTGCCCGGTCACCGCGCTCTAGCCGGAACTGCAGGTTGAGCGCTCCGGAAGAGGAGGCGCTGAAGCGCATGGCGATCAGATCGTCCGGCTGGGAGACCAGAAGTTCACGGGTGTAGCTGATGTCTCCAGCATTGAAGCGGGTCGTGACCGTGGCCGTCTCCAGATCCAGTTCGCGTTGATAGTTCCGAAACACGGCCTTGCGGGCCTTGCCGTCGGCGATATCCTGGCTTTTCAGGCCATCGGCATCGGTTCGGCCATAGGCTTCGGCGGAAAAACGTTGGGAGATGAGCACATCTCCCAGGGGCTCGTAGTGGCGCATGATGGGGGGCAGGCCGGTCATGGCTTCCCGGTTGACCCGTTCGGCTTCCGACAGGCGGCCGGAAAAGACCAGCTCGCGAATGCGTTCCAGGTTGGGGAGGGCGTCGGGGTTGTGGCGATCGCGGGGTCCGCCGCTATAGAGGCTGTCCTCGTTCAGGGCCAAGCGCTCTTCGTCGATCTCCCCAAAGACCATGGCGCCCAAACGGCCGTTGCCGGCCGGAAACGCCCGGTTCCAGTCTCCGCCCGCCGGCATGTCGTGTCGAAGTATTGAAGACTGATTCATGCCTGTCTCCTGCTTATGGCGTTGGCGGCGGCCCGCAGGACCAGGCGGGTGGGGTGCAGCTCGGTTTCCAGATCCATCGGCATCGGCTGCCCATCGATGGCGTTGGCGATCACACACTCAAGCCAGTCCGGCGTGGGACCGGATAGATCAATTTCGCCCCGGTCCTGGTCGCCGATGACCAGGCGGGTTCGGGTTCCCCCGTCGACCGCCTCCAGCAGACCCTTGGTGCCGAAAATCCTGACCATTTCGTTGCCCCAGGAGCCGAAGCCAGGAGGATTCAGATAATTGGCGACCACGCTGAAAAGGCCGCCGTTGGCCAGGCGCCCCATCATGGAGGAGGCGATGCGCAGATCGCTGTCGGGGCGATTCTCGCCCAGAGGCGTGTCGACCGCCTCGATGGAGACAATGGGAACGCCGGTTATATGCTCGATAAAGCGCAGGGCGTGCACGCCGTTCTGGGCGACCAGGCCGCCGTCGACGGCCTCGTCCAGGGGGCGCCCGCTATGGTAGGGATAGGATTTCTGGGCGGAGACCTGGACCACCTGGCCGATCACCCCGTCTTGCACGAGCTGCCGCATGGCCCAGTAGGGCTGGTCGCAGACCGTTCCGGCCATCTCGTGGAAGGTGGCCGAGCCGCGCTTGGCGGCGGCCAGGATGCGGTCTAGGTCCGCCTCCGTGGTGGCGCAGGGCTTTTCGGCGTAGACGTGAATGCCGGCCTCCAGCGCGGCAATGGCCTGCCCGGCTTGATCAGACCGCATAGGCG
>JBFJXC010000204.1:0-6861 GCA_041623325.1 Lentisphaeria bacterium
ACAGAATGATCGGGGACAGAATGATCGGCGACAGAATGATGGGCGCAGAGAGGAAGGCGAACAGCGAATGCACGCTAATGGGGGGGCCACTCTCAGAAATTTATTATTCTGTCATCATGATTCTTTCTACCCAGAGCCGCGGCGGAAGCACAGAATGATAAACGGCAGGGCTGCGCTACCAGATCTGGACGGATTTCAGGCTGTAGACCCAGTAGCCAGTGGTTGGCTGGCAGGGAAAATCGGTTTCGGCTGGGACTAGGCTGTAACACTGCTGCAGAGGATCCCAAGCCCAAATCGCCAGCACCGAATCCGGATTCGAGTCCACGGGGTTTCCGGCGGAAGTGGAAGGGCAGACCATGTTCCAGCCGGGCAGAATCTCCACGGATTCAAGCGTGGCCTGGACCGTATTCAGCACCAGCGGTGCCTCTACTGTGGAGTAGCACCAGAATGCCTGCCCCGCATCCAACCAAACTGGACGCTCATATTGCTTCGCGGCGGCATTCCACACCCACAGAACCTCCTCCAACTGGTTGAACTCCAGCTCGGTCTGCGCGATGGGCTGGGCCGCCCCCAGCAAATTCCAGCCTGGCCGCAGCAAGTACTCGACACCCTCCGGGGCGGCCACCTCCAGCGCGAAACGGAATGTTTTGAGCGCCCCAGACGTATTGGACAGCGACAGGTGAGTCCGGGCGGTCATGTCAACGGCTTCCCCCGAAATGGCCTGCCAGGCGGCGTCGACCGGAGTCAGGGTGCAGCTCCAGCCCGGGGGAAGATCAAGCGTATCCGCCCAGGACAGGGTCCAAGCCTGGCCTTCGGAGGCACTGGGAATAGTCGCCAAAAGCTTCCAGACGGTGGAAGTCTGCAGCTGGCGCACATCGTCGCGCAAGCGGGTTCCGTCCTCCAACAGGAAATACACCGACTGGCCATCCATACCCGAGGGAGGAGCCAGCAGATCGCCGTCGGACGCCTTGCTGAAGCCGTCCGAGGCCGCCGGAGTCGCTCCAAAGGCCACGGTAACATAGGGAACTGCCTGGTCGGTGGTCACCTGAATCTCGTTGCGCAAGGTTCCCACCTCCAGCGAAACCGTTGCCGGAGCGGATTCCAGCTGGCCATCGCTTACGGAGAATTCAAAGGAATCACAGCCGACGTAGCCAACGTGGGGGGTATAGACGACCGCCACCGGCATGGGTCCGGACTCCGACTCGTAACTTAGACTGCCATGCTGCGGATAGCCGTCGGTGCCGGGTTGGGGAAGTACCGGGCTCAGCACATCGCCGTCGGAATCACTGCCACCCAAGTCGATCCGGATTGGCTGCCCAATCCCGACCGATACGCTCTGGGACTGGGCCGACGGGGCATGATTGACCGTGCGGCTTTCCACTTGGAACGGTTCGGCGCAGGCCACCTCGGTCTCGATGTCGAGCATCCCCCCGCCCAGCAGCGACATGCCGCTGTCTCCTACCGATACGCTGAAGTCGGCCACTCCGGCCTGCTTGAAACGGAACGGAAGCACAGCCAAAACGGCGGGTTCGCCCAGGCCATGCCCCGACTGATAGGTAAAGCCACCCAGATTGGTGATCCGGCCGGGCTCCAATCCACCTGTGGTTATGCCGTTGAATGGAGCTTGGACCAGCGTGTAGGTATTGAAGGCCGAAGCCAATTCCACCTGGCTTGCATCGAAACTCAGATCGAAACAACCGGCACCAAACCCGTCGGTCTGCACCTTGACCAAGATGCTCACGTGGAAGGTCTGCCCCACCGCCACCGTATCGGAAGGCCCCTGCAGCGTAATGCTCGCCCGCGGTTCGGCCGCCGTGCAACGGACGGAGAAAAACCCCAGCAGCAAAAGGCCAAGCCCCCAAGCCAGCCGGGATGAATCGACCGGACCGGAACCGGGGCCAGAATTTTCAAAACCGAACCAATTGCCCATGCAAGTCTCCCGATACGGTTGAACGGCTCCACGCCTCCATCCCCCTTGCGGGGATGGGGCGGAGATGGGGTTTTCGGATGCTAAAGCACCGAAAACCCCCATCTTGCGTCCCACCGGCACAAAGCCGGTGGAGACGCGGGATCCCAGCCCTACTTGTTCCAGATGGTCACGCTGTCCCGGGTGGAATAGATCCAGTAGCCAGCCCCGGATTTGCAAGGCTTCGGGTCGTTGGCAGTGGGCATGGCATAACCCGAAACCGGATGCCATCCCCAGATCGCCAGCAGGCTGTAGTCCGTGCACGTGGCCACCGGATCGGCGTCATCCGTTACCGGACTGACCAGATTCCAACCCGCCACAACCGTCACCTGGCTGGTTGCGGCGGGCAATCCCGCCAGTTCCATGGAGACTGGCGCATCGGCATACATCCAGTAGCCCTTACCAGGAACCAGCTGAGTGGGAACCGTGTAGCCACCGGTCGGATCCCAGGCATAGACGGCCAGCACATTGGCATGCCCCAGCAACGCCTGCTGCGAGACACTATCCAGATTGATCGGCACGCCGACCAAATTCCAGCCAACCGCCAGTTCGCAGGTGGCGTGGGCGGTGGTGGCGACCTCCACAACAAACCGGTAGGTCTGCGTTTCGAACGTCGAATTGGCCAGCGTATGGCTGCTGACCGCGGTCATATCCTCCGGCGACCCTGTAGCCGACCAGGTCTGATCCACCGGCGTCAAAGTCACGTAACTGTCCGCCGGCATGCCGTTGCGGTTCCAGGAAAGCGTCCACTCCTGATTGGCCGGCACGCTCACCGCCAACTTCCACTGAACCTCCTCGCCCATGGCCCGGAAGTCTTTGGTTAGTTTTTCCCCGGTGGTCAGCAGCCAGTAGGCAGCCGAGCCGTCGGGACCGGCGGGCGAAGCCAGGTAATCGCCATCGACGGGGGCAAAGGAATCCAGCGCCCCCGGCAACGCTCCGAAGAACAAGGTGCTGAACGTGGTGCCGCCGGACTTCAGAACCGAGATCGTGCTGCTGAAGCCGCCGACCCGGATGCTGACCGCGGCCGCGGCCGAACTCAGCTCGCCATCGGACACGGTGTAGGTAAAGGCGTCCGTTCCGGTAAACCCGGCCTCCGGCGTGTAGGTCACCAGCGCGGTGCCGGCGGCACCGTCCTGGCTGACCAAGCTCAGCGTGCCATGCGCCGGATACCCGGCCTGGCCACTGGTCGGCAGCTGGAAGCTCAGGCTGTCGCCGTCCGCGTCGTTGGCGGTCAGCATCACGTTAACCGCCGCCTCCGGCTGCGTTTCCGCGCTGGCCGCGTAGGCGACCGGGGCCTCGTTCACATCCACCACGCTCACCGACAAGGCAGAGCCGTAGTCGATGGCACTGAAATCCAGCGTCCCGCCACCGCCAAGAATGCTGAAGCCCGTTGTCCCGGCTCCGGCCGAAATGCTGGCCATGCCAGCCTGGTCGGCGCGGAAGGTCAGGGTGGCGAAGTGAACCGGCGCAGAAACGCCGTAACCAGAGTTAATGGTTGAGCCACCCAGCTCGTCAATCAGACCACCGGCCTCGTCCAAGGTCCCGTTGGTGATCAAGCCGTTGTAAGGGGCCTGCACAATGGCGCTGGTATTGAAGGTGGCCCCATAGCTGAGCATGGCCGTATCGAAAACCACGTCCACCGCCGCGGCACCCAGGCCGCCGGCTCCGGCCACCTGAATATAGACCTCCACCTGGAAGGTTTGACCCAGAGCAACCTGAGCGGGTCCGTCCAACGTCACCCAAGCCTGAGCTTCGGACCGGCTGACCCCCCGGGTTGCCTTGGTGCTTGTGTCGCTCCGCTGCGACACCCCACGGGTAGTGTAGTCCGTGCCGTACAGACCGATGAACTGAACCAAGTCGCTAAAGTCGATCGTACCGTTATCGTGCAAGTCGTAGCGGTCAAGGCCGGCATGGGTCACCCCAACGCTGTAATAACCGATGAACGCCACTAGGTCGTTAAAGTCGACCTTGCCGTCACCATTGAAGTCCCCCGGCGCTTCGTCGTCGACGATTTTCGCGGTCACCGCGACCGTGCCGGACGGCGTCACCACCAGACCGCCTGACGTGACCGTTCCCATAGCCACGACGATCGTTTCGTCGGCACCCTCACGACTGCTGTCGTCCAGACCAGTCAGTGTAACCGTCCCTTCAGTGGCCCCTTCCGCGATCGTGATCACAGCGGCAGAGGCCGTGTAGTCGACACCTTGGGTGGCTGTGCCCGCGAAGCTCAGGGCCACCTGGACCCCGCCAGCGGGAGCTGCACTCGCCAACGTCGCGGTCACGGTCGCGGTGCCGCCGTTCTCGGCCAGATAGCCCCCATTGGACAGACTTAGGCCGACATCAAGGGCCGGCGCCACATGAACGGTCAACGGGCTGCCATAGTCCACGGATGTGGTCGAGACCACGCCCACCGGCGGAGTCAGGGCCAACCCGGTCGTGCCTTCAGACAGGCTGATTTGGGCTGCACCGACGGCAGTGGCGGTGAATTCCAGCACCGCGTACAGGACAGGTTCGCCGTCGCCGTAGCCGTCAACGTCTGTCGAGGCCTCGGCACCGCCGCTGTTGGGCACGTAGGTGCCACCCAAATCGGTGATGGTACCGGCCGTATTATCCAGGTCACCGTTGGTCATCATATTGGGATGCTCGCTGCCATTGTTGAACGGGCTCTGAATGACCACCGAGGGATTGAATTCATTAGGATCAATCGTACCATTGCTATTGGCATCATGTTCAACATGCTGCAGCATGGCGGCAGAGAAGGCCACATCCACGGGACCGCCGCGGAAGCCGTTGGCTTCCGGGCTGTTTTCCTGGACCCAGACCTTCACCTGGAAGGTATCGCCATTGGCCACGGCCGAGGCCGGGCCTTCCAGCCACACATTGGCCAGGGCCAACTTGATGGTATCGGAGACCACCGTTTCGTTGCCGGCGGAGTCCGTGACCTTCACCGTCACCGTACGCACACCCTCGGTGTCCGCCAGCGCCCACGGAATGGTTCCCGCATACGCCTGCGGGGCACTCCAGGTGGTCCCATCGTTGCTGAGGCTGACCAACATGTCAGTCTGATCTTCGGCATCCAGGGTCAGCGTCACATTGGTCGAACTGGTGTATTCGGCACCGCCATTGATGAGGAAGCTGTTGACAACCGGCGCTGCGGTATCCAGTTCCCACGGCCCGTATTTCAGCGTACTGGTGGCGTTGCCGGCTTCGTCCTGCGTGCGGACGAAGATGGTGTACCAACCGTCGCCCTGATTCAGGGTGATGCTATCCGGCAACATGGCATCCCAGACGCTCCAACTGTCATCCCCTGCCAGCGGAGCCACTGCCGTACCCGGATCGTCGGTGCGAACCAGCGCCCACGAGTACAGGAGGTTATCGCTCAAGGCGTCTGTACCCTCATTCCAGGTCAGGTTGACCGTGCCGTTACTCAGCGGTCCGGCGTCAAGGGCCGGGTCGGCACTGGCCACGGTGGGATCATGGGTAGGATTGCTCCAGTCCACGGTCACACCGTCGCTGCTGGCTATATCGCTCCACAAGCCGATGGTGCTGTTCTTGGCACGCACCTGGAAGCAGTAGGTTTGCCCCTCCTCCAAGGCGAATCCATAGTCGGCAACCGTAATGGTCGTGTGCGTAGCGTCACCCATGTCCAACCAGTCGGTCAGGGCATCCACATCGCGGCGCACTTCCACGGCCCCGCTCAGGGTGCTGTTTACATTGCCACCCACCGCCAGCATCACGCCGTTGGTCAGGGTCACAACCTCGTGAGAGTATCTCGGAGTATGCAGAGCGCCCATGTCGACGGTTTCCAGCAGAGTCCAGGAACCGGTGTCCGAATCGTATTCGTCAACCGATGCCAAACTCTTATCCACACTGTTGTAGCCCCCGATGACCAGCACATGGCCGTCGCCGGCCAGGGTAGCGGCAGCCCCCATACCGCGCGGCAGGCTCATGTCGGCGGCAGGACTCCAGGTGCCCGTGGCCGGATCGAAGCGTTCGACCGATTTCAGATAGCCGGAGCCATCGCGGCCGCCCATCACCAAGACCGTTCCATCGGCCAAAGTGGCCATCTGGAAGTGAGCCCTGGCAGTGGCCATATCGACCGTGCTCGCCACTCCGGTAGCCGGGTTGTACACCTCGGCACTCTTCTGATAGCCGGAGAAGTTCTGGCCACCGACCAACAGCACCCGACCGTCTTGCAGAACGGTGGCTTGGCAATTGGCCCGGGCCACGCTCAGCACGTTGTTGCGTTTCACCCAGCCAGCACCCGGATTGCTAGGATCATACTCCTCGACGCTTGCGACCAGACTGTTGGTGGTCTGACCGCCCATCACCAGCACATGGCCGTTGGGCAGCAGAACCGTGGCGAAGTTCATGCGCGGTACGTTCAGAGGCGCGATCACCGTCCACTTGTCCAGTTCAGGGTCGTACTCTTCGACCGTAGCTTTAAAACCGTCTTTGCCGTAGCCGCCGATGGCCAGCACATGGCCATTGGTCAGACGGATGGCCGACAGATCGTAGCGGGGTACGTTCATGGCCCCTGTGGCGACCGTGGACTTGAGGGTCCAAGCACCTGTCGCCGCGTCGTAGCGGTCCACGGAGGACAGGACACCGAGGGTTCCGCCGTCCCAGCCGCCGACCACCAGGGCGCCGCCGTCAGCCAAGGCCACCGCGGCAAAGTCGCTGCGGCCATAGGACAGCTCCTCAGAGGCGCTTTCCCACAGGTCGCTGGCCGCGCTGCTCACGCCCTTCAGAATCCGGACCTGATAGCTGTCCGCCCCGGCTAGATCGTCGCTGGCCGTCCAGGCCGCGCTCAGCTGAGTCGTGCTGTTGGTGAAGTCGATGTCGGTGGCCGTATCCGCCCCGTCGGTGTCGTCCACGGCCACGATCGGCGCGCT
>JBFJXC010000205.1:0-6851 GCA_041623325.1 Lentisphaeria bacterium
CAGTGGCCCGTTGTCCGTTGCATGATCAGTCGGATCGGACCGATCATTTTACTTAAACTGCCTCCCGGACTGGCCTCCCCCCCTACCCCGCGCTATTTTCCCCGAAACCCGAAATCCGAAACAAACGCACAGACCGATCACGAACGCGATCACGATTTACTGAAACCTGAACTACCGAACTCCTGAAACCTGACCCAATGCCCAAAACCAACTACGTCTGCACCCTCACCCCCGACCAGGTTCAACGCACCCGCGAGCTGATGGAGCCAGGCGGCTGGGAATTCGACGGCCTGCCGTACGCCCACTGGCGGGCCCGCAAGGACAAGACCACGGTGGTCGCCTACCAGTCCGGCAAGTGCGTGGTGCAGGGCAAAGGCACCGCCGAGTTCGTCCAGTTCCTGCTGGAGCCCGAGATTCTTGGCCAGGCCAAATTCGGCTACGAGCACCTGATGGAGGACAAGGCGGCGAATCCCGAAATGTTCGCCCCCCATGCGGGCATCGACGAAAGCGGCAAGGGCGACTACTTCGGACCGCTGGTGACCGCCGCGGTCTACGTGGACGGCACCACCGCCTCCAAATTGCTGGAGCTGGGGGTGACCGACTCCAAAGCCATCAAGAGCGACAAGCGCATCGCCGCCATGGCCGGGGACGTCCGCAAGATCGTGCGCGGCGCCTTCAGCCTGGTCGCCATCGGTCCCGAGGCCTACAACCGCACCTACCAGAAGATCGGCAACGTCAACCGCCTGCTGGCCTGGGCCCACGCCCGCTGCCTGGAGGATCTTCTGGCCAAAGTCCCCGACTGCCCCCGGGCCATCTCCGACCAGTTCGGGCGCAAGGAAACCGTCCAGCGCGCCCTCATGGAACGCGGCAAAAAGATCAAACTGGAACAGTTCACCAAGGCCGAGTCCGACATCGCCGTGGCCGCCGCCTCCATCCTGGCCCGGGCCGACTTCGTCCACCGCCTCGATCTCTTGGGCCGGCAACACGGCCTGACCCTGCCCAAGGGCGCCGGCAGCAAAGTCGACGAGGTCGCCGCGGAACTGGCCGCCAAGGGCGGCCGGGAGCTGCTCGGCCAAGTCGCCAAGCTGCACTTCCGCACCACCGACAAGGCGCTCGGGGGACAATAGACTAAGGTCTTGTGCCCTGAGCCGAGCTTGCTAGCCGGCCTAAGGCAAGGGGCACCGCAATCTATCGATGCCATACAATTGCGTGGGGCTTTCCGACCATGTCGCGCTACTAGGAAGAGGGTTATCAGCCCTGAAAAAAGCGTTCAATAACCGGATCTTTTCCCGAAAGGACTGGACGGTGGCAGGATCAAGCGGCCGAAACGATGCGGCTTGTTGCTCTTTTCGATGCCGACCTCTGCCTACTTCTTGCAATCCCGCACATAGACGGCATGCGTGGCACCATTGGAGCGCCGATCGATTTCAAAAAGATCGGTGGCTTCGAACAACTGAGTAAAGGTCCGAAAACCATAGCTGCGCGGGTCGAAGTCGGGATATTGACGCTTGATGAGGCTGCCGCAGGCCGATAGGAGCGCCCACCCATCCTCGTCGGCGTACTCGCTCACCGCGTTGCGCAGAATGTTCACCAGCTTGGTATCCTGCCGCAACTGTTGCTTGGTGCTTTTCGCACTGCTCTTTTTTACGTCCTTCTTGCCATCCTCCTTGTCCGCATCCGCCGCCTGCAGAACCTCGGTCAGGATGAAGTCGTCGCACGCATTGCGAAAGGCGGCCGGGGTCTTGTTCTCGCCGACGCCGAACACAAAGATCTGGGATTCCTTGAGGCGGGAGGCCAGCTTGGTGAAATCGCTGTCGCTGGTCACTAGGGCGAAGGCGTCGAATTTTCCGCTGTAGAGCAGGTCCATGGCGTCGATGATCATGGCCGCATCCGACGAGTTCTTTCCCTGAGTATAGGAAAACTGCTGGACGGGATTGATCGCCAGCTCGTTGAGGGGCCCTTTCCAGTTCTTGAGATGGTTGCTGCTCCAGTCGCCATAGGCCTTCTTGACGATGATGTGCCCATGCGTGGAGATTTCGTTTAACACGGCCGACAGCACGCTGCACTGGGCATTTTCCGCATCGATCAACACGGCAATCTTCTTGGCAGTGTCAATATCCTTCATCTGTCATCCTTTCGGTTGTGGCAATACCCTAGACTATACACCTCGGCCTGCATGCCCTCCGGGATCCAGGGCAGAAAACACAGAATCACCTACCGCCTCGAGCGTTACGCCTGCCGAATATGGTCCGCAAAAATGGCGGCCACGGCATCGCTTTCCCCAAGCCCTTTGAGCACCGGAACGCAGGCAATGCCATCGCGTTCCAGAACCGTCCTCCAGGAATGCGCCCCCACCCCGGCCATGTCGTTCTCCACATGGGCCCCGGCGACAATCATCATGGGTATCAGATACGCCTTGCGCGCCCCGGAGTTCAGCAGGCCCGCCCGCGCCTCCTCAAAGGATGGCCGGCCGGAAACCGTTCCCACAAACAAGCAGGCATCCGATTTGCGCAACTCCCTGGCCGCCGCCAGCAGGACCGGGTCGCCAATGCCGCGCGGATCGCCATGGCCCACCAGCACCACGGCCTCCTCCGGACGGCGGGCTGCCGGCACCACGGTCTTCAGGGCCTCCCCGAACGCGCCGAGGTCCTCGACGGAAGTCAGCAGGGGACGTCCGATTTTCAGGCTTTCAAAGCTGGATTCGAAGGGCCGGACCTCGTCCACGATCGCCTCGTACTCGCGGCCGCAGCTCACCTGCAGGCACTGAACCACCGCAGTCTTGATGCCTGCCTGCCTCATCCGGGCCAAAGCCTCACCGGCCGAGTCGATTTGCACGCCCTGCTCGGCCAGCTTTCCCCGGATAAACGCCGAGGCATAGGCCCAATAGACGGTCGCGTCAGCGAATTCCTGGCGGGTTCGGCGGTCGATGGTTTCATACGCTTTTTGAGCCCGCGGCACGGCGCTGCCGGAGGCGACCAACAGGATCCCCTTCTCAAACGGAGGACCTCCAGAAGGCAAAACGCGACGACCGCTGGCGACCAGCATTGGGCTAGGCATTCCTCTTGTCTCTCTCGGTTTGGAAGCGCACACTAGGTGCGCCGCAACAGGAGCTGGAGCAGCGTAGAGACCAGGTAGCCGGCGCCGGCAAAGAGGACGATGGTGGCGCCGGCAGGCAAATTGTAGGGATAGGAGACGGCCAGTCCGGCCAGCGAAACGACGGCGCAGAGGGCGCAGGCGGTTCGCATCATCTGTTTGAGACTGCCGCTCCACTGGCCGGCCACGGCGGCAGGCAGAGTCAGCAGTGCAATAACCAGAACAATGCCGACCACCTGAACCAGAATGACCACGGTCAGGGCGATCAGGCAAAGCAGCAGCAGATAGAGGGCATCGACTTTCACGCCCTGCAGACGGCAGAACTGCTCGTCGAAGCAGACTCCCAGAAAGCCTTTGTAGAAAGTGATGGCCACGGCGATGATCACCAAGTCCAACCCCAGAAGAAAATAGACCTCGCGACGGGAAACCATCAGGATATTGCCGAACAGATAACTTTGCAGATTGACCGAGTAGCCGGGGGTTTTGGCGATAAACAGCAGGCCAATGGCCATGCCCACGGCCCACAGCGCCCCGATGAGGGTGTCCTCGTGCTGTTTGGCTCGCAACGTGACCAGTCCGATTATGACCGCGGCCACCAAGGCGGCGATCACCGCCCCGACCATGGGGCTTCCGCCCAGAAAGTAGGCAATGCCCATGCCGCCCAGCACGGTATGGGAGATCCCGCCGCTGATAAAGGTGATGCGCTTGACCACCACGTAGGTGCCGATCACCCCGCAGGCGATACTGGCCAGCAGGCTGCAGACCACCGCATTCTGCAGAAAAGCGTGCGAAGCAAGAGCTTGAAAGAATTCAGTCACTGCACTTTTCCTCTTCGCAAAGCCGGCACTCGTGCTTGATCATTTCGACCGGGCCGCTGTACAGATCCTGAATCATCTCTCCGGTCAGATCAGCGGTAGGATGGCAGGCGATTCGCTTGTTCAGACAGGCCACGCGGTTCGCGTGGGAAGTGATAAAGCCGACATCGTGGGAGACCAGGATAATGGTGGTTTCCGTTCGCAGAGAATGCAGCAGTTCGTAGATGCCGGTCTCCATGCGGGAGTCGACATTGGCGGTGGGTTCGTCCAGCAGCAGCAACTCGGGATCGTTCACCAGAGCACGGGCGATCAGCACGCGCTGGCGCTGCCCCCCTGACAGGCGACCGACCGGACGCCTCCGCAAGTCCAGCACGTCCACCTTCCGCATGGCCTCCTCGGCCCGCAGGTGGTCCTCCTTGCGAAACGGCCCCAGCTTCGGGGCCTTGCCCAGACGCCCCATCATGATCACCTCCTCGACCGTGATCGGAAAGTCAGGATCGAACCTGAGCCACTGAGGCACGTACCCCACCTGGGGTCGCGCCAGCTGCGGGGTGGTACCCAGCACCGTCACGCGTCCGGATTGGGGTTGGAGCAGGCCAAGCAGGATTTCCAACAGCGTGGTCTTGCCGCTGCCATTGGCGCCGATCAGGCCAATAAAGTCCCCGGGGAAGACCTCCAGGCTAGCCCTCTCCAGAATCGAGACGGTGCCGCGAGAGAAGACCAGGTCTTCCACGGAAACCACTGGGGCCTGGGAGGCGGCCCTCATTGATCCGCCCCGGCAATGGCTTGGGCGATCGTCAGAAGATTGTCCAAATACTCCGGCGCCAGGGGATCCAGAGGCAGGACCCGTCCTCCGATCGCCTCGGCAATGGCCCGGGCACTCTGGCTGCTGAACTGGCGCTGGACAAACAGAACGCGAACGTTCCGATCCTTGGCCATTTCGATCAAGCGGCTCAGCTCCTTGGCGCTGGGTTCGCGGCCGGAGACTTCAACAGGAATTTGCTTCAGGCCATAGTCGTCGGCGAAATATCCCCAGGAGGGATGGAAAACCATAAATTGCCGCTGCTTGAGCGGTTGCAGGATGGTGCGGATCTGGGCGTCCACCCGCTCCAGATCGGCCTCGAAAGCGGCCAGATTGGCGGCGAACTCATCCCGGTGCTGGGGCCGCAGACGGCTCAGTTCGGCCGCGATGGTGCGGGCTTGGACCCGGACCAGCCGTGGGCTCAGCCAGATATGGGGATCTTTCATTCCCTCGTGGTGGTGATGATGGTGATGCTCCGGTGCCTCGGCATGCTCTTCACCTTCGCCATGGCCCTGCGGCTCCTGGGCACCATCGATATCCCGCAATGGGATCCCTTCCCGGGTATCCACAATCCGCAGGCCAGGATTGGCCTCTTTCAGCACCTTCAGCCACGCCACCTCGAAAGGCACCCCGACCGCAAAAAAGGTGCTGGCCTTGGCCAGTTCGGCCATCTGCCGCGGGGTTGGTTCGTAGGTGTGCGGGCTATGCCCCGCCTCCACCATCACCCGGACCTGGACCCGGTCGCCCCCAATCCGCTCCACAAAACACCTCTGCGGCACGACACTGACAAACACAAGCGGCTTGGCCGGTTTGTCGGCCTGGGCCCCGCCCTCCCGGCCGCAGCCACAAAGCACTGCCACCAGGCCAGCCAGCAACAACTTTGTTAATAGCCCTTGGTTGCGAAAAAAGATTGCTCTCATATTCCCTCGTCCAGTTAACTGCTTCCGGCTGAATTACTCGTGATCACAATCGAGCTCGACCGAGCCGGGCCCACCAGTGCGCCCTCGGCGAGGGCGCACCTACTTCGAGGCTCGAGGCATTCTAGCCCTTGTCTGGCCCGGAGATTCGATGCGGCTATAAGTCAATTTGACCATCTCTCCCTCTGTTCCGGTCTCAACCCGACCGAATTCCGCCCGCCGGACCCCGGGAACCCAAAAGATGAGGCCATCGGCCTCCAGCACTGGAACGGTCTGCCGTTGCTCCTGTGGAATCCGAGCTTGAACAAACAAATCCTTCAGCTTCCTGGCGGTATGCTGGCCAAAGGGGACCAGGCGGTCGCCAGCCGCCCGTGACCGCACGGTAATAGCTGCTGGCATTTTGTCAACAGCCAGATAGGCCACATCGGGATCTTTGCAGGCCGGATCCACGGAATCCACCAGTTCGGCGGTGATCGCGGCCCCGGCCTCCTCCAGCTCCAGACAGGGCGATTCTTGCCATACCCACACCCGCGGCCGCAACCCGGCAGACTGGTCGCGAACACGGAGGCCGGAACGGTCCAGAACAAGCACGAGATTGTCCCCCAGGGGAATCTGCCGGGGAGCCGACACCGGCCGGCCCAGCTCGGCCTGCAAGCGGGCCACGGCCTCGTGCCGCAGAATCACATCCTTGCCCGTCCGCTGCTGAAGCCAGTAGCGCATCACCCGGGGAAGCAAGGCGGGGGGTATCAATGCCAGTTCAGCCGGCCGGTCGGCCTTGGCCACCAGGCTCTGGGCCATCTGCTCCAGGCAGTCCGCATCCTGGCGCAGGGCGGCAAGAGACTGAAACAATCCGCCGTCCCCCGCCAGCGTCTCGCGAATCACCGGCAACCATTGGTGACGCACCGCGTTGCGCCTCAGGCTGGTGTCCTGGTTGCTCGGATCCTGGCACCAGCCTTCTACCCCCTCCTCCCGCAGAAAAGCCTCCACCTGATTCCGGCGCAGGCAAAGCAAGGGGCGCACCAGGCGCACCCCGGCGATTGTCCGGCTCGGGCGAAGCCCGGTCAGACCGCTGGCGTTGCTTCCGCGACCCAGTCTGAGCAGCATCTCCTCCAGCGCGTCGTCGGCGTGGTGCCCAAGAGCAACAACGGCCTGCTCGTCGGCCAGTCGTTGCCAGGCCTCTAGACGACAGCGCCGCGCCGCCTCCTCCATGCCCTCCCCCGGCCG
>JBFJXC010000206.1:0-6818 GCA_041623325.1 Lentisphaeria bacterium
GTGGAAGCCGCCGCTGTCCTGCCAGGCTTCGCGCAGGCAGTAGACAAAGCTGCCCGCCGCCCACTTGAGGCGTCCGGACAGGGCGTTCCAGATCCGCAGCACCAGGCGGACGGTGCCCGGCACGGGGTCGCTGGTTCCCACCCGCGCTCCTCCGCCGCAGACGCATTCGCCGGCCAGGTGCCGCAAGGCTTGCTCCAGAAGGTCGGAGCAGATCGTGGTGTCGGCGTCGACAAAGATCAGGTAGCGGCCCGAGGCGGACTCGGCCCCTCGGTTGCGGGCGCGGGCGATCCGGTTGAGTGGCTCGAAAACCACGGTGGCGCCGCATTGTCGGGCCACTTGGGCGGTGGCGTCGGTGGAGTTGTTGTCCACCACGACGATCTCGCCAGTCCAGGTTTGGATCCGGGCCATGGCGTCTTGAATGCTGGCGAGGGTGCGGGGCAGAAGCACGGCCTCGTTGTAGGCCGGAATGACGACCGAGTAGTCTGGAGTTTCGGCGGTCACTCTTCGAAAAGGTCCGGCTGTAGGCGTGCGGCGCGCTTGCCCGGGGTCACTCCGAATCGTTCGGCGGCCTTTGGGGTGGCAATGCGGCCCTGGGGGGTTCGCATCAGGTACCCCTCCTGGATGAGGTATGGCTCGTACACGTCCTCCAGGGTGCCGTCCTCTTCGCCCACGGCAACAGCCAGGGTTTTCAGCCCCACCGGGCCGGATCCGAACTTGAAGAGGATGGCCTCCAGAATGCGGTTGTCCATTTCGTCCAGGCCGCTGGCGTCGATGTCGAGCATTTTCAAAGCGGCGTCGGCGGTCTCGGCGGCGATGGATGCCTGGCCTTTGACCTGGGAGTAGTCCCGCACCCAGCGCAGCAGATTGTTGGCGATGCGCGGAGTGCCGCGGCTGCGGCGGGCGATTTCCAGCAGTCCGTCACTCTCGGCCAGCACCCCGAGGATGCTGGCGGAGCGTTGCAGGATGCGGCGAAGCGTTTCGCTGTCGTAGTAGTCCAGCCGGCAGCTCATGCCGAAACGGGAGCGCAGTGGGGCGGAGATGCGCCCTTGGCGGGTGGTGGCGCCGATGAGGGTGAATCGGGGCACATTCAGGCGGATGGAGCGGGCTCCGGCGCCTTGGTCGAGCATGATGTCGATCACAAAGTCTTCCATGGCGCTGTAGAGATATTCCTCGATGGCCATGGGAAGGCGGTGGATTTCATCGATGAAAAGCACGTCGCCCTCTTCCAGGCTGGTGAGCAGGCCGGCCAGGTCGCCGGGTTTGTCAATGACCGGTCCGCTGGTGACCTTGATGTTGGTGCCGCGGGCGTTGGCAATGATGTGGGCCAGGGTGGTCTTGCCCAGGCCGGGGGGGCCGCTGAGCAGAATGTGCCCCAAGGCCTCGGCGCGCGCCGTGGCCGCTTGCACCATGATTTGCAGGCGTTCCTTGATGCGTTCCTGGCCGGGGAAATCCTGAAAATGCAGAGGGCGCAGGGTCGAATCAAGCGCCTCCTCGCGATGGGCCAGCTCGGATGTGATGAAGCGTTCGGCGGTCATGGCGGTGGTGGCCGGGGGTTCAGGGGTTGGGGTATTAGGATGGGGGTTCGGGTGTTGTGATCGCGCTGGCCATCGAATAGTCGGGTTTCGAGTGTTGGCAATCCGTGTTCAGTCTTCTAGACCGTCCCGCGAGGGTGACGACGCTCGCTGGCCGGCGGCCCGGAGTCCAGTCGGCCTACTGTAACACCGTTTTCGGCCGCCACACCCCCGCTCACGAATTGAGACGCTGCAGGGCCTTGCGGATCAGGTTTTCGGCCGTGCCCGGGCTGCCGGGCTGCTCGGCCAGGACGGCGTCGACCGCTTTGCGGGCCAGATCCGCCTTGAAACCCAGCGTTTCCAGGGCGGCGACCGCATCGCTGGCCTCCTGGCTGGCCGCGCCCGGGCCGGCGGCCGCGTTGAGCCCGGCCGTCGGGTCCAGGTCAACCACCTTTTCCCGGAGTTCCACGATCAGGCGCTCGGCGGTGCGCTTGCCGACCCCGTTGATCCGGCTCAGGGCTTTGACGTCGCCACAGGCGACGGTGCTGCAGAAGCTGGCGATGGGCATGCAGCTGAGGACATTCAAGGCCAGGCGAGGGCCGATGCCGGAGATGGTGATGAGCAGGCGAAAGAGCCGCCGCTCGGGCACCGTGGCGAACCCGAACAGCTGCATGGCGTCTTCCCGCACGTTCAGGTGGGTGTGCAGCACCACGGGCTGCCCGAGGGCGGGCAGTTTGTCGAAGGTGCTCATGGGCACGGACAAGGCATAGCCGACGCCGTTGACGTCCACCACCACATCGGTCAGATCGGCCTCCTGGAGAATGCCGGCGAGGCGGGAGATCACGGTTGCCGTCCTTTCTGGGCCTCGGTCCGGCCATCGATCCGGTTGAGTTCCTTTTGCAGGGCGGCTATCTCGGGGTGTTTGGCCAGGGCCTGGTCCAGTTGGCGATAAAGGGCCAGGATTTCTTGGTGCCGTCGGGCCAGGTCCGGATCTTCGCGCAGCAGTCTGGCCCGCGTCTGCAGCAGCTTGAGTTGCAGGGAGCGGCGCTGGAGATCGGCCGGGGTTTCGGGGTTTGCGGCCAGGGCGGGCATCTGCCAAAGGCCGGCCAGCAGGGCAAGGAGCAAAACGTGGCGCATGGGCTGCACTTTCGTCGGGGGTGGTCGGTTAGTAGGTGCGTTGCAGGGCGATGACGATGCCCTGAACGAACACTTTTTCGGGCGGGTAGAACTGGGAGGCGAAATCGGGGTTGGCCGGCCGCAGCTCGACCATCTTGTCTTTGATGTATAGCTGCTTGACCGTGGTCTCGTTCTCCACCAACGCGACCACAATGTCCCCAATGGAGGCCGAATCGGTCTGTTTGGCGATGACCAGGTCACCGTCCCAGATGCCCAGATCCTTCATGCTGTCGCCGAAGACGGTCAGGGCAAAGACCTTTTGGCCGCCGGCGCCTTTGGGAAGAAGCTTGGGGTCGAACTGCAGGGTTCCTTCAAGGTGTTCTTCGGCCATCAGGGGCATACCTGCGCTGATGCGTCCTAGGATGGGGATGCTCAGGGTCAGGGAAAAGTGCCGGGGACTGTCGGAGCGCAGCAGCGTCAGGCTGCGGGCCTTGGAGGACCGCGAGACGTACCCCTTCCGCTGCAGAGCGCGCAGGTGGGCAAAGGAGGTGGCCGACTTGATGTCGAAGTGGTCGGCGATTTCGTAGACTGTGGGGGCCATGCCTTCGCGGCGCGAAAACTCCTCGATGTAGTCGAGGATTTCCTGCTGTTTGAGTGTCAGTCCTTTCACCTCGCGTCTCCTTTCGGGTTGGGGTGGTTGAGCAAATCAGCTTTCGATCGACACTTAACTGCTAAAAAGTAGTATAACGAAGCGTGGATGAGTTTGCAAGAAAGGGGCTAGTATTTGTCGCCTTTCCGGTTCTGTTGCAAAAGCCTCAAAACGGGCGATAGTGTTCGTACTTTTTTTCTCGAAAGCGTCCGGTGCCCAGGTGGCCCGGGCGGCGACCGTATATGGCAGTGCACAGGGAGTGACAAGATGAAGCGCGTACTGATCCCGACGAAGCTGGACTTGGTGGCCAAAGAGATTCTGGAGGCGAACGGCTTTCAGGTGGTGCAGGATTCCGAGACGCCGCTGGAGGAGCTGGTGAAGTCCCAGGCGGATGCGGAGGCGCTGATTGTGCGCAGCGAGCGGGTGACGGCCGAAATTATCGACGCCTTGCCGAACCTGAAAATGGTGGTGCGGGCCGGTTCCGGCTACAACACCATCGATACCAAATACGCCCGGAAGCGCAATGTGGACGTGATGAACACGCCGGGTGCCAACGCCAACGCAGTGGCCGAGGAGGTGGTGGCTCTGGTGCTGAGCTTCTACCGCCATGTGATTCCGGCCGATGCCAGCACCCGGTCCGGGCGGTGGGAAAAGAAGAAGTTCATGGGTCGCGAGATCGCCGGCAAGACCCTGGGCATCGTCGGGCTGGGCAACATCGGCCAGTTGGTGGCCCGGCGCCTGGAAGGGTTCGAGGTGCAGGTTCTGGCCTACGATCCGGTCATTTCCGCGGCCCGCGCCGAGGAGATCGGGGCCCGGCTGGTCAGTCTGGAGGAATTGTTTTCCCAATCCGACATCGTGACGTTGCACATTCCGGAAAACGACGAGACCCGCGGGCTGGTCAACAAGGATCTTCTGGGCCGGATGAAGACCGGCGCGGTTCTGGTCAATTGCGCCCGGGCGGGCATCATCAACGAGGATGATCTGCGGGCCATGAAGGCCGACAAGCAGATCGGCTACTGCAACGATGTCTATCCCAAGGACGCCGAGGGCGAGAAGAGCATTGCCGATGTGGCCGATGTGATGTTGCCCCACTTGGGGGCCAATACGCTGGAGGCCAACCGCAACGCCGCCTGCCGCGCGGCCGAGCAGCTGGTGGCCTATGCCCGGCGCGGTCAGACGACTTATGTGGTAAACAAAGGAGTGCCGGAGGGCTGCACCGAGCAGTATCAGGAGCTGGCCTATCAGATCGGGGCTCTGGCACGCCATTGTCTCGGAACGGACAAGAACATCAGCCGTGTCGAGTGCAGTTTCTACGGCGGACTGCACCCCTTCGGAAAGTGGCTGCTGCCGCCGGTGGTGGCCGGCATCACCTCCGAGTTCGACGCGGTCAACGATCCGGAAGAGGCCCTGGCCTACCTCAAAGAGAAGGGCATCTCCTTCGAGATTCGCGAGGTGGACGAGAGCAAGAACTACGGCGAATCCATGACCGCCGATCTTTTCGAGGGCGACAAGGTCCTGCAGCGGGTCAGCGTGCGCGGTACGGTGGCCGAGGGCAATCCGGTGGTATCCCGGATCAACGACTTCGACAAGCTATACTTCCAGCCCAAAGGGCACAACCTGATCGCCATCTATCCGGACCGTCCGGGCGTGTTGGCCAAGATCACCGGCGCCTGTGCCGAGGCAGACCTCAATATCGAGGACATTCGGGCACCCCATGATCCGAGCGGGACCCGGACGATCGCCGTGCTCAAGACCAACCGCGAAGTCCCCAAGACGGTGGTCGAGGCCATCAAGGCGGCCATCGGCGCCGAAACCGTCTTCGCGGTCTCCATCGCCTAGCGCCAATTTTGACAATCGGGGCTAGGACAGTATGGTACCCAAGCAGTGGTCCAACTTGTTCGTACAGAGAAGACGAATCCGAATGACAAGCAGACAAAAAGTTATTGTATCAGGCCCGGCGGTGGGAACTGCCGGGGCCGGGTTGGTCTGTTCGTCCTGATTCGATTCAGCTAACTTCCCCGTTTCACGCAGCGTCATCGCCGGGCACAACCTATTGATGACGCTGTTTTGGTATCTGAACAATGAGAGGGTTCCGGCTGGTTTGACGAGACGGACGGTCCGGAATTCCGCAAGAGGACATGGAGAGGAATAGAGATGACGCAAGCAAAGGCAAAGCCGGCCGCGGCCGCGGATGCGCCGGGCACCCAGCCCATGAAGGGCGCCGACATTGTGATTCGCTGTCTTGAGCGCCATAATGTGGATTTGATTTTCGCCTATCCGGGGGGGACTTCGATGGAGATGCACCAGTCGCTGTGCAAATCCAGCATCCGGACGGTGCTGCCGCGCCACGAGCAGGGCGGCGGTTTTATGGCTGCCGGCTATGCGCGGGCCACGGGCAAGGTCGGGGTGTGCATGGCCACCAGCGGGCCGGGGGCGACCAATCTGGTCACCGCCATCGCCGACGCCTATATGGACTCGGTGCCCATGGTCGCCATTACTGGTCAGGTCCCCCAGTGTTTCATCGGCAAGAACGCCTTCCAGGAGACGGACATTATCGGGATGACCCGCCCCGTCGTCAAGCACAGTTTTTTGGTGCTGAGCCCGGAGGAAATCCCCCATGTCATGGCCGAGGCTTTCTATCTGGCCAGCAGCGGCCGGCCCGGCCCCGTGGTCGTGGACATCACCAAGGACGTTCAGCAGAAGATGTGCGTGCCCCAGTTCGAGGACGCCGTGGCCCTGCGCGCCTATCGAGTCCACCGGGAAGCGGCCGCGGGCGATGTGGAGAAGGTTCGCCAGGCCATTCTGGACAGCCAGCGGCCCTGTCTGTATGTGGGCGGCGGGGTCATCAACGCCGGTGCCAGCCAGGAGCTGCTCAAGGTGGCCGAGGCCTACAACCTGCCGGTGGTGACCACCCTGATGGGCGTGGGGGCCTTCCCCGAGTCCCATCCCCTGTCCTTGAAATGGCTGGGCATGCATGGGGCTTTCTATGCCAACTACGCCGCCAACGAGTGCGATCTGCTGATTTCGCTGGGGGCGCGATTCGACGACCGGGTGACTGGCGGCAACCCCGACACCTTCGCCCGCAAGGCCAAGATTGTCCATGTGGACGTGGATCCGTCCGAGATCAACAAAAACAAGCGGGCGGACCTGGGGGTGGTTTGCGATGTCAAGGACCTTTTGCAGAAGCTGCTGGTGAATCCGGTGCGCAAGGAGTGCGCCGCCTGGCATGCGCAGATCAAGGAATGGAAGGCGGCCCATCCGCTGGCGTACAAGGCCGGTGGCAGCCTGCTTCCTCAGCAGGTGGTGGAGCGGCTGTGCACGTTGACCCAGGGCCAGGCTACCATCGTTCCCGGGGTCGGGCAGCACCAGATGTGGGCGGGGCAGTTCTACACCTATGAACGGCCGCGCCAGTACATCACCTCTGGCGGCTTGGGCACCATGGGCTTCGGTTTGCCCACGGCGATCGGCGTCAAGATGGCCTGTCCGGATGCCGTGGTGATCAATATCGACGGCGACGGCAGTTTTCAGATGAACATCCAGGA
>JBFJXC010000207.1:0-6806 GCA_041623325.1 Lentisphaeria bacterium
CTTCTGAAGATGGCGTTTTTCAACCTGGGCAAGAACGCCGTCGAAGCGCTGGCGGAAAGCGGCCGCCAGGAGGCGGCCATCACCCTGACCTGCGGCTTGGACATCACCCGCTTCGTGATCACCCTTTGCGACAACGGCCCCGGCATGCCCCCCCACGTGGCCGACAATCTCTTCATCCCCTTCAAAACCAAGAAAAAGGGCGGCACCGGACTGGGACTGGCCATCACCAAGAAGATCATCGACGCCCACAACGGGACCATCGCCTGCGAAACCGGCCCGACCGGCACCTGCTTCACCATCAGGTTTTGAGGCAGACGCTTGTCGGAGATTCGGAACGGATGTAATCCTGCCTGAGTTTGCGCGACATGGAGACGGTCCCAGAGTTGCCGCAAGCCGGGGTCAGCGCGGGGCCGGATACTTGTTTCGCGAGGCTGTTTCACTGGCTATGGCAGCATGCCGCTATCGACCAAGGCCTCGCAGACCAGGAAGGACAACGAGTCGTATCCCAGGCCGTTGGGGTGCAGATTGTCGCTGAATTCCTCGGGATACAGCTCGAAGTAGGTGTACAGATCCGGCGGGGTGACCGGCAGGCCGTTGCTGGTCGTCAGATTGTCGATTACCTGATTGTATTCCCGGATTATGCTCGTCCCGGATGAGTCAACGATTTGTGCTGTTACACGATAATCGCCCGGGCCCAGACCGGTGAAGGTTCGGGCATAGGGCGCGGAATAATCTGTGCTACTGGCGACTGTTCCGCCAAAGTCCGCGAGCGCGAACCGCACTCCGCCACCGCCCGGCACGTTCCCGGCAATTGCGGACACGCGAAGATCATAGGGGTATGAATCCCAGCTGGTCACCGGAACGGTGTAGGAAAGCGGGTGCGACAGGGCGACTTTGGGGTCTGAGAACGGCTGTCTGACGACCACGTTGTCGAACACGCTATCGCCTTGGCAGTGGAGCGCGATCGACCCGATGGGCAGGCTGTAGTCTTGCACCCCGAAGACCGCCTCGCCATCGACGTACACGAACAGCATGGCCCCGTCAACCTCGACCCGAATGGTGGTTGTCTGCCCCAGCTCCGGTGGTCGCCCGTCAATCGCCAGAGTCGAGAACGTGCCATTCAGCTTCTTTTCCAGTCGTCGCCATCCCTGCCGGCGGCTCATTGCCAACCGGTAGTAGTTGTCTGGATCCTGGAAGCGGAACATCAAACCGATGCTGTCCTCATTCGAATCCAAAGCCCTTACCATGGTCTCCGCCTCGTAGTCGCTCCAGTCCAGTCCGACCGTCCAATAGGAATAGCTGCCGACGAAGAAACTACCGTCGAAGGCCGCCACGGGATACTGCTGGGTATAGGCCCCGCTGACCACGCGCCAGCGCGACGTCTCCCCGGATTCGTTCACCACCGTCCAACCGGATGCGGTCCCGTCGTTGAAGTTTTCCGAAGCGATCACGCCCTGACTGGTGCCGGCCAGAACCGTGAAGCCAGAACTGAGGACCACCGTGCCGCCGTCGTTCATGCCGTAGCAGGCCGTCACTACGTCTGGCTGAAAGGGCACAACCTCGCTCAGCAGTCGTCTCGAGAAGATGCTGGCGTTTTCACCACCTTGCCCCAATTGCATACTACCCAGCCCCGGCTCGGGCTGGCACATCAAGAAATACCCGGCCATATTGACGGAATACTTTCACTGCTCCGTGATGGAATCGCCGCAAATCGCGACCAGATCATTGGGCTGTAATACGGGGGGAGCTGATGCACCCGATAGAGTCAAACTCGCCAGGAATGGCAGGATGATCAGTTTCAGGGCGCCTTTGGCAAATACTGAGGTGTGCCGACCTTTTTGAGATTGTCCGATGCAGGACAGTCAAGCCAGACTCACAACCGCACACTACTGTCGCGCACCTTCAACTCCGGCTGCAGCAGAGGCGGGCCGGGCACGTTTGAATTCTGCCGAAGTTTCAACAACAGACGTGCCGAGGCCCGGCCCAGCTCCATCAGCGGTTGGGAAACAGCCGTGACGGACGGCTGAGCCTGCGATTCCAGCAGCGGGGAGTCGTTGTAAGAAACCAAGGCCAGGTCCTCGGGCACGGCCACACCCTGCTCCCGGCAAATGTTCAGAAGAGTCAGAGGAGCCGTATCGCCCATTACCAGCACCCCATCCGGCTTCTTCGCCAACAGACTCTGACAAAGCCCGGCCAGCTCCGACAACTCCGGGAACACGGGCTTCTCCAGACACATCTCGTCGGACACTTGAATGCCATGTGCCTCGAAGGCGCTGCTGAATCCGCGGCGGATTTCCTGGCAATACGGTTGCTCCGAAACCTTGCCCAGGAGCAAGGCGGGACGCCGACAGCCCTGCTGGACCAAGTGCAGTCCGGCCAGAAATCCCCCCCTAAAATGATCCACATCGACAAACGGAATGGACTCGGCCGTGGGGGTTCCAATCTGCACCTGCGGAATGCCGGCCTCGCCAAGAAGACCGGCCTCCTTAGGCGTCATGCGGTGATTGACCACAATAACCCCGCCTGGGAAAGTGCCCCTCGCCTTCACAGGATCGGCCAGGGCATCCAGAAGCGCCTGCCCATTCAGGCCGTGCAAATGCAGTACTAGGCCGGCCTGCATCAATTCCTCCTGGACCCCGTCAATGACCGGCCCTAGGAAAACATCGCCGTGCACCCCGGCCGCAACGGCCGGATAGGCGAGCGAAATCGGAGGATTGGCGGGAGCCGCAGCGGCAACCGCCTCAACTTCTCTCACGAAGGTTCCCTTGCCCTGGACCCGTTCGATCACGCCCTCCTCGGCCAGCTGCTTCATACCGCGCCGGACCGTCACCAGACTGATGCCGAGCTGTTGCGCCAACTGTCGCTCCCCAACCAGGCAATCCCCCGGACCGAAGCGCCCCTTGGCAATCTGCTTGCGCACGTAGTCAGAAACCTGTTCGGTCTTGCTGGCCGCGCGCAACAACTTCGATTCCATCACCGTACTCCCATGAAAAAACACCAAACCTATCAAACTTCTTTTACAATAAGTTCACATTCGGAATCCGCAACCCGTGACCCGCCGTCCGAGTTCTGAATCCCCTTCAGGGAGCACATCATCGCTTTGCCACACGATCTCAGGTTTTCATTCTCCAAGCGCCATCGCGTTTTCCGCCAACACTGGAATCAGAAAACCGCTCAGTCGATCCGGGTCTTGCCCGGGCCGCACCAGTGTTCAATCCCGTTGATTTCCAAGGTGAACGGGCGGTTGCTCTGGACCGTGACCCGGCCACCTTCCGCCACGATATCGGCGACGATGCTCCCGAATCGCAAGCCCCTGATCCCGTGCCGACCGGTGCGGTGTTTGTGCCACTTGACCTTGGCGGCGGTGGCATCGACATCGTAGAAGCCGAGAACGTTTTCGATCAGCATGGAGATGGGGCCGAGGGCGGACCAGCCGCAGAAGTCGGGACGGACCAGCTCCCGGTTTTTCTTGGTGGTGGACGGTTCCGGCTTGGTGGGACTGTAGGCTTCCCAAATGGTATGGGGACTGAAGTTCCGATAGGTCAGCGACATGTGTTGGAGCAAATCCTCGGCGGTGGCCGCCGCCTCGTCCAGTTTGCCGTATTTTTCCATGGCTTTGGTGGCCATGTAGGCCGTCGGCAGCCAGACTCCGCCACGCCAATAGCAACCTCTGGCATCGAAGTCCGGATCATCGCGCGCCACGGACGCCCAGGGAATGGGTCCGCCCAGCTTTTCAGGCTTCAGTGCCATCGCAATCAGTTTTTCAGCCTGTTCGGGGGACGCAATCCTGGCCATCAAGGGCCAGAAAGACACCGGCGTCAGCACCTCGATAAAACACGGGTAGGAAATATGGTGGTCGTAGTAGGTGTGGTCCTGCTCGCACCAGTAATGGCGGTTCACCGTTTCCTTCAACTCCTCATAGCGACGCATGAACTCCCGCTCATCCTCCTCCAGCCCGACCATTCCGGCCAGTTTGGAGATATAGAGGGCGGAAAGCGCCTGTTGCGAAATGGCGTCGAGCCAGAGGATACAGTCATACTCATCCCGGCCGCGGGGGGTGTTGTCCATGCCGCTTGGGTTGCCGCTCCACATGTACCCCTGTGGCAGCTTCTTGAAGTTGGTATGGGTGCCAGCCCAGGGGAACGTGGAGCCGGAATCGAGGGTTTCGAGAAAGTCGTAGTGCCGCTGCAGATAACGCTTGTCGGCAACCATGCGGCGTATCCGGCTGTCGTCACCGGTGAATTTGAAGTACTCGTACTCGACCCAGGCGAACAACGGGGGATTGTCGGGGTGGTGGACAACACACGGAGTTGAAGCCCCGTCGTACATGGGTTGGTAGAAATTCTCGAGGCTTTCGATGCCCGGAAAGATGGCGGGGGCATACTTGCAGAAATGCACCATAAACGCCGTGTCCCAGATCCAGATTCGATCGTGGGCGAACGCCTCGTTCATATAGGGGGTTTGGGGCATACCCGGGGTTTGGGTCACGTTCTTCCAGGCCAGCTCCCAGGCCTTCCAGTACAGTTCAAGGAATTCCGGCTTTTCATCCAGCACCGGCTCGGGCAATTGACTGCGGTCCAGTTCCATGGTGTTGTCTTTTGCTAAAGGGTGGCCACAAAGATTCGATGGTTTGTTTGATCACGAAACGCCTCCACCGGGCTAGTCCCGGTGGAGCGAGGGGGGCAGAAAAACCTTTTGGGTCAGGTTCCCGCTAGCTGACCGGCCGCGGCGCGGCCAGGTTCTTTTCGCTTAGATAAGCATAGAATTTGGCGGACATGCCGCAGTGATAGACCGGATGCGAGCCCTGATGAACCAGGCCTTCCGGTTTCAGAAAGCGGAAATGCTCGAACCCGACAGCCTCCAAGGCGTCTTCCACAAGCACGTCCGCCCAGCTTCTCTCGCACCCGGGGTAGAACAACCCTTCGGCATACAGAGTCGGAGTGCAACTGTAATCCACCAACACCGCCCCGTACTCCTGAAGGCCCTCGGCAACCACCCGGGCCGCCGGAGGCAAGCCGAACGCATCCAAATCCAAGTCGGGAGATAGCTGCATAACCATACCCTCGGGAATGCCGCCGGGAAGCCAGCCGTCCGTCCAAGCCGCCGGGGGGCTGCAGAACTCCTGCAGACCGACCACAGGACAAGCGAAAGCCAACTTGTGCTCAATCCGCCCCCGTTCGATCTCCGAGCGCATGATCAGGCCAGCTACATTCGGCACCCCGCTGGCCCGGCAGGGACCATGGTAGTGAATGCTTTCGTTGTTGTGCAACAAGGGGAAATCCTGACGGTTGAAGACTCCCGGACCGTCCAGGTCATAGGCGATGGCCGCGTTGGTCGACCAAGTGCCATCCGAATTCCGCCGAACCTGCCACATATCGTAAACTTTGCCTGCGTCAAGATCGACCACGCTCATGTGCGCGTCGTTCTCGCCATCGGGCACGGCATGGTCGGGAATGGGAACCAGGCCTTGGGCGCTGGGGTGAATGCCAGTGGGATGCCCTTCATCCAACCATGGCAGCGAGGCAATCAGATGCCCCTGCGACAGGGGGCAGTCCGGCAACTTGGGCCGCAACCGATAGCGACGCGTGTTCGCGTCCGCACAATAAACGGGAATGGTCCAGGCGTGGATGTTGACATGCAGACCGGGATATTTCCCCAGAAGCTGGCGGCAATGCGCATCGCGTTCGTAAACGTCAGGATCGCTCCCGATGGGGGTGTTCCAAAAACTCTGATCTGAAAAAAATCGCCTGAACACGGGCGGACCACTCCATTCTCTTGGCCGGCTTAAACCTAAGTCAGGTGCGCGGCCGCTTCCGGCGGCGCACCTGCTGGACTACTTCAACTCAAGTTCACATTCGTGCCAGCCAGCGACCGGGAACGAGATGCTACCATCGGCATTGGTCCGCACCTGCACGGTTTGACCGGCACGGGAACGGGGCCGGGATACGGCAACCCGCCAGGTCTTTCCGGCCTGCTTCCGCAAGTCCTTCAGGGTGACGGTTCCATGGTCCAACTCGGTGCCGTCCGCAGCCACGGTAGTCCGGCTCATCAGCAGCTTGCTTGCGTTGGCCAGTGTCTTGTCCCCGTCGTCGGCCACGGTCACCAGCGTCGCAAAACAATCGCCCAAACTGAAGCCCAAATGCTTCAACCCAACCTTGCCAGGCGCCATCAGATTCCCCGAGAACGCCTCGGCGTAGTCGGTCTGAACCGTGAAATGGTTCTTTTCCGTATCCTTGGTCAGTTCCCCCGTGTCGGAGACCAGGACTGCAGGAGTCGAGGTGCGCAGCAGCTGTTCGGTCTTGTCGCCGGCCGGCGGAGTCTCGAACACCTTCTTGAGGGCGTGGATGTTCTGCCAGCCCGACTTATAGCTCTGCATTCCCCTCATCAAACCATGGTAGTCCGCGGCCCGATAGTCTCCGTAGACATAGAGTTTTTTGGGCGCCACGCTTTTGGCGACGAGTCCGCGCCGGAAAATGGCGCTAGAGGTTCTGAAATGATCCAGCATCATGCCGTCGGAAATCATGTCGCCAAGATGCGCCTTGCGCTCCTCGCGTTTCGACCATCCATCCTCGGCAATGGCCCGTCCGCCGTGATTCCAAGCAAACCAGATCACGCCAGACCAGTTGTTGAAAGCACCGTAGGAGGCCAGAGCCAGAGGCAACGTAGCCCGCTCGCGGCGCTGTTGCTTGAGCGTCTTGCCCCATTCCGAGTAGTTGGCCTCGCCGAGTATGTAGGGCTTGTCCGCCAACCGGCTCTTGGACTTTTCGACCAAAAAGTCCTTCTTCTCGCGGGCGATGCGCGGATCC
>JBFJXC010000208.1:0-6790 GCA_041623325.1 Lentisphaeria bacterium
GGGGGAGGGGGGGCCATGGCCAGGAAGCGCACCTCGTCGCCCGTGTCGGGTTTGACGATGTAGATGCCTTCGCCGGTAGGTTTCAGTTGGGCCGACCCGTTGCTGACGGCGCCGTGGGTTTCCCCTGACAGTCCTGCATCGCTGATGACTCGCAGGGTGTAGCGTGTCGCCCGGGGCAGAACAAGCTTGACCGTTTCGTCGGTGAAGTGATAGGGCGACTTCGGCGCATCGTTTTGGGCGGCCCGGGCGAAAGGCAGCAGGAAGACCGCCAGCAACGCCACTAGCCAGCGCACGTGATAGGGCGCCAGTTTGACGGTCGAGCCCAGGCGCTCTCCGGAAAGCAGGTCGTGCCCCCCCTCGTCAAGACGCACCTCAACGGGCTGGTCGGTGACATTGTGCACAGCCGTGACCGATTTGCCTTGCGCCAGCTCGCGACGAAGCGCGAATACCTCGGGACCGAGATCGAGAATTTCCTGCCGGGCATTCGGGCTGAAGCCCGGCTCGCCCGCCCGTATGGCCAGGCGCCGTTTGTACTCGTTGAAGACCTTGGCCCGCAAGCTCTCCGGTCGGGCCAGTTCGGACTCCAGTTCCTCGACGTGCAGCTGTTCGCGGTTGATGGAGCGGGCCCGGCCCGTGGCCTGGACGCCCCTGGTGTCGTTGCGGCTGCCCAGCAGACTGTGGATGTAGATGCCGGGGATGCCGATGAAGCTCAGCGGGATGGTCTGCGAGAGCAGGAACCGCTCGATCTGGAGTTCCAGCGGTTCGCCGCCTGCCGGATCGTTGAGGAGATCGAAGTAGGTGATGTTGAGTTCGTAGACGCTGATGGAGCCGTCGCTGTTGCGCTTGCCGGTGATGTCCCCGCCGCGTGCCTTGGCCAGGTCGCACATCATCTGGCGTTCGGCTTCGGGCAGGATGCCCTCGGTGGGACGCATGCCGATGCCGTCGTGAGTGGCGGTGATGTTCAGGTAGGTGGCATGGTCGCCGACATAGCCCACCTGCGAGGCCCAGCTGGACAAGACGGTGGCATCGCCGCGGATCAGGGCGTGGGCGATCAGCGGGGCCAGGGAGAAATTGTAGATCATCTGGGCTTCGTCGCCCTTCTCTCCGAAGTAGGCGACGTTCTCGTGGTGGGGCACGTTGGTCTCGGTCAGCAGCAGGCTGCCGGGACTGACGGCTTGGTAGAGATCGTGGATGAGTTTGATCAGCTCGTGAGTTTGGGGCAGGTGTGCGCAGGAGGTGCCCAGCTGCTTCCACAGATAGGGGATGGCGTCCAGACGAATCATGGCTGCACCCTTTTCCAGGTATCCCAGCAGGACATCGGCAATCTCCAGCAGCACGTCTGGATTGCGGAAATTCAGGTCGAGCTGGTCGCGGCTGAAGGTGGTCCACAGCCACTCGGTTCCCCTGCAGGTTTCATAGTCGTGCAGAAGCGGCAGGTTCCGGGTGCGCAGGACCGACGAGGTGTCGGTGTCCGGGGGCAGGGCGATGAAGAAGTCCCGATAGGCGGGATCGCCGGCGCGATAGCCCTGCATGTATAGGCTGGATTCGGAGACATGGTTGATGACCGCGTCGAAGACCAGCCGGAAGCGCTTGCCCAACGAGACAATCTGGTCCCAGGTGCCCAAGTCGGGATTGACGGCCCGAAAGTCCTTGACCGCGAAACCGTCGTCCGAGCTCCAGGGGTAGAAGGGCAGGAGATGGATGAAGGTGATCGCGTCCCGCAGATGCGTTTCCGCGAACTCCGCAAAGGTGGCCAAAGGCGCCTCGCCTTCTTTGAGCAGGGAGTCGCCGTAGCTGATCAGCAAGGCATCGGTCTGGTCCCACATGCGCTGGGGCAGGACCGGCACCCGCTCTTTGTAGCGGTTCACCAGCTCCGTCAGGAGGGTGTCGAGATAGGCGATGGTGGCTTCGTTGTCGTAGATGGCTGCCAGACGTTGCTCAAACATGGTCGATCCGTTTCGGTGTGTTGCTGGCCGAGTGTTCGCCTCGGAGAAACTCTCTGGGTATGGACACGGCCCCCAAACCCGACCAGCCGCAGAAATCGGGCGCGCTCCAGTTGCCGGGGGCGGCTCGTTCGGGGGCGATATTCTCCCAGAAGGTGTCGGTCTCCAGCAGTAGATCGTAGACCGCCTGGACGTAGCTTAGGGCTAGCTTTTCGGCCAAATCCATCCGGTTGACCTGCTGGAGCCCTTTTAAGACCATGTAGGTCGTCGGCGCCCAACTGCTGCCGCGCCAGTAGCCGCCGTCGGGGGCGTAGTCCGGATCGTCGGCAGCCAGGCTGGGGACGGGCACGGGCCGCCCGAATTTGGCCGGGTCGACCAGGTGCCGGCAGAAAGTCTCGACATTCTCCTCCGGCACAATGCCGGCGAGCAGGCACCAGTAGGCTCCGATGTGGAAGCGTTCCACCTGTTGCCCGAAGCCCAGGTCGAAGTAGAACGCATGCTTATCGGACCAGCACCGCTGGTTGATTGTCCGCCCCAGTTCCGCGTGTTCGTTCTGGAACTCCCGGCGATCTTCTTCATGCCCAAGCAATTCGGCCATCCTGGCAAGCAGGCGCGCATCGAGTGCCATCTGGGCGGACATGTCGATGAAACGCCCCTGCTGGTTCCATTTCTCCGCCAGTGACCCGCGGATGCGATCGCAGTACCACTGCCGGCTGGCAGGGGTGTGGACATGCTCGGGATCCAGCTGGATGAACTCGCCTTCGCCGGCAAAGTCGCGCGGCCAGCGGGGCAGGTTGTCCATCCCGCAGCCCAGGTGGTTGCCGAGGTAGAGGCCGTCGGCCATGCGGAATGCCGCCCGGCAATAGCGGTGAAAGTCTCTCAGGTGCGGATACACCCGGGCGAGCCGGCTCTGGTCCCCGGTGAATTCATAAAGATCCCACTCCGCCCAGGAGAGGATGGGGGGGGCAAAGGACGCGGGATGGTATCGGGGGAATTCCGGCTGGCCTTCCGGCGAGTATTCCTTGAAGATGAAGCCGTCCTCGTTCTGGAGGCGGTAGAGATTGTCCAGGGAGGTGAACACCGGCAGTTCAGCCAGATGGTACTTGGCCCACATGCAGGTGAACGCGGTGTCCCAGAGGAAGATCCCGTCGTAATGTCCTCCCGTTCCAAGGCGCGGGGCACGGATGACATCCCCGCAGGCCGCGTCGCTGAGCTTCTCCCGCGCGATGCGCAGGGCAGCCTGCTCGAGTCTGGCAAAGTCGATCATGGCAGGTAGGCTCCGAATGCCCGCAGCTTTTCCCGCAGGGCGGCCGTGTCGACGGCATGCACATTGTTGCCGCTTTTCCGGGCCATGGCCGCCGCGATGCCGGCGGCCTCCCCTAGGCAAAGGCAGGGCGGCATGACCCGGACACTGCCTTGGACCAGCCGGTCCGTGGAGATGGAACGGCCCGCGACCAGAAGGTTCTCAATGCCCTTGGGGGTCAGACAGCGGTAGGGAATGCCGTGGGACTCGCCCGGCTGATATTGCTGGTAACGCTCCATGACATGAAAATCGCCTTGCTTGGCCCGTTCCAGTTCGTCCTTGGCGGTGTGAATGTCGATGGGATAGCTGTTGCGGCAGATCTCGTCGGCGAAGGTCTTGCGGGCGAGGTAGTCGTCCATGGTCAGGACATAGTCTCCCACAATGCGGCGGGTTTCCCGGATTCCCAGTAGGCTTCCGGTATTGACCAGAAAGGCGTTCTTGAAGGCGGGATGGTATTCGGCCAGGGCATTGCGGAACTCCAGGGCGATTTTCCGTCCTTCGGCCAGGGCTTTGGAGACGGTTTCCGGCGCGGTATTGTCCACATCCCAGATATGGCCGGCATTGAAGCCGTAGACGCCCGGCCCCTGGTGTGCGATGCAGAGGTGTCCGTCGCCGAGTCGGGGGTATTTGCCTGAATTGATCATCGCATGCCGCCAGGTCCCCGGGCTGGCGTCGCTAAAGGAGGGTCCGTTGGCCAGGGCGGCTTCGTCCACGTTGGCCAGGGTGAAGCAGTGCGTGGCCGGCATCAGCTCGCCGCTGCCGTCGGCTCCCTGGGCGAACTCCGCGCCGCTCCAGGCGGCAATGTCGGCATCGCCGGTGGCATCGATGTAGATATCGGCCCGATAGGCGGTCAGACCGGATTTGTTGGCGACCAGGATGGCCTTGACCACGCCGTCTTCCGCCTCGACCGAAGGGAAAAAGCTGTTGAACAGAACGGTGGCCCCGGCCTCGTCGAGCATGTCGTCGTAGATCCGTTTGAGCCGCTCCGGATCGATGGGCACCCAGTCCAGGTTCTCCTTGCCGACATGGGGCATGCCGGCCTTGGTGGTTTCAAAAATGGTTTGGGCCAGGCCGCCGTATATGATGCGTTGCTTGTCGGAAAACGGGCACCAGGCCGGTACCAGGCCGGAGGTGCCCATTCCGCCCAGGGCGGAGGTCGCCTCGATCAGCAGGGTTTTGGCCCCTTCACGGGCGGCGGCAATGGCCGCCGTGCAGCCGGATGGGCCGCCGCCGATGACGATCACCTCGTAGGAATCGTTCAGCGAAATCTCGCGCGGGTTCATTTGGTAGGTCTTCATGGGTTCACTCCACGGGCTTCACGGCGGCAGTCCCGCCTGTCTGGTCGGCTTGGGTCATGGCCTCGATAATCCGCAGGCCGGCGATGATGGTCTCGGGACTGGTGGTTTCGCCGATGGGTTCGCCGCGGACCGCGGCTGCAAAGGTGTCCCATTGATAGTCGCCGCTGGTGGCACTGGCAAACTCCTCCTCCACCACGGCGCGGGGGGTCTGGCCGCTTCCCATGATTAGGGACATCTCGGCGCGGGGATCGCCAGCAGTGGTGGCGCGGGCCGGACCCATGTTGCGGTAGACGGTGCCCCGTTCGAAGTTCAGGGCCATGCTGTTGCGATAGTGATCGCCGTCCTCCACGCAGAAGGAGGCGTAGATGCTGGCTAGGGCGCCGTTTTTGAAGCGGATGGAAAGCAGGCCGTTGTCGGCGGTGGGGCGGCCCGTGAACAGCCGGCTGGAGAGGACCGAGACGGTTTCGGCTTCGCCGAAGATGCGGACCAGATCGTTGATCAGGTAGATGCCCAGGCGGAAGACGGGCGGCACCGGGCATTTGACCGGGTCGTCGTACCAAGAGCCGTCGGCCTGCTCGTGGTAGCGGACCCAGACGGACAGGTTGCACCCGACCGGACGACCCAGGTTGTGCTGTTCCTGCCAGGCGTTGACCAGGGCCAGGTCGGGCGACCAGCAGGGGGCCGGGGAATTCAGGTGGATCACCCGGCCCATGGTCTTGGCCTTGCGCAGCACGGCCAGGCCTGCCGCGCAGTCCAGCTCGAAGGGCTTGGTGGTCATCACGTCCTTGCCGGCGGAGATGATCTTGTCCAGCAACGTTGCCCGTCCGACCGGTCCGGTGTAGAGGCCGATGGCGGGAATCGCCTCGTTGTGCAGCAACTCGTCCAGGTCGGTGTAAAAGGGAACGCCGTATTGCTCGGCGAACTGCCGGGCCTTGGCCTCGTCCAGGTCGCAGACCGCCGCCAGGCGCATGTGTTCGCCCGCTTCTCCATTCACGATGCTCTGGATGATGTGCCGGCCGAAGTTCAGGCCGACGATCGCGATGGGTAATGTTTCCATTGAAATTCCTTTAATATTATTTCAGCGTGACCACGCCCCAGCGCTCGGGCGCCAGATCGGCTTCGCCCGGGATGTCGTTCACCAGGTTGGTCTGCTTATTGCTCCAATACTGGCGGGAGACGGTCATCGTCCCTCCGTCGTCAGCAAAAAGAACCCCGACGTCCGCCTTGAGCGTGAGTCCCGACTTCGGAACGATGCCCAGCAGCTTCCATGGAATCGCCGTCTCCACAAAGTAGCCGCCGTTCGCTGCGGAAGTCGCAATCTTCACCGCCGGAGCCGGCACCACTCGGTCAAAGAAAATGGTCCGGGCAGGAGAGGCGAACCCGAACCCTTCGCTCTTGGCGGCGCCAGGCACGAACTTCTGATTCAAGACGGCCACCGGCTTGCCATCTTGGAACGTCATGAACAGCCTGGTGTTTCCCTCGCCCTTGGCTTTCTGCGGTTCCGGTCCGATCATCAGATCGACCCCGTCGCCGCTTTTGAACAGCAGTCTGTAATCTTGTCCAGCATTCTTCATCTGCGAACGCGGAGCGAAGACACGGTATGCCAGATACAGGCTGTCGTCATCGTAACGTGCCTGGACCCGCCCATACCGTTTCTGTTTGCTTTCCTGAATCTCCAGCAATGACGTGCCGTCATCCATCAGCTCGGACCATTTGGCAATCGTGCCGTCCATGGCGATCGGGGCTTGGACCTTGGCGACCTGGTAGATCTTTGCCTCTGCGGACATCGCGGATTTTTTCTGGAGATCTTTCTGCGCCTGGGCGTATTGCGCGGGGGTATAGGTGAATTTTCCAGCAAACCGCTTGATCGTGTCCAGGCCCACGACCTCCATGACCCGGGCATCCGTAGAGCCGATGGTCAGATAAATCTTGCCATCGGGCGCCTTGATGAAGTTGCCGCCGAAGCTCTCGCCGCCTGCGGTGGTCGCATCCATCGACATGCCCCTGACGGCCCGGCCGGGAATTTCGAAGCCGCCGCGCGTATCTTTGAACAGCGCCTGGATCCAGAGTCCGTCATGGGTGAAGAGATAGTTCTCGCCCAGATTTCCGTTGAGGTCGAAGACTTCGCCCAGATCGCCTCCGAGATCCGCCACACCTAGAAAGGAGGACGGCCCGATCAGATAACCGGGTCTGGAGGCCTTTGCCGAATGGGAGCCATGGACGGAGGTGTGCTTGTTGGGATAACC
>JBFJXC010000209.1:0-6785 GCA_041623325.1 Lentisphaeria bacterium
GGCCGACTTCGGCGGCCGGGTTGCAGGCCTTTATATCCTCTCCTTTTGTAAGGTCTTTGGTGGTATGGTAAGAGGGAAGGAGGACCCGTCAAGGGCCGGGTCGCAATCGACGGGTTTTGGGTGTCGAGAGATCGCGATCGCGAGTGGGGAACACCCAAAGCCCCAAATCGGGGCGGTTCAGTGGAGAAGAAGTCTGTCCATGTTTGGACCGAGACACCTAGTCCGCACAGCGCGCGGCTGACGGTGCTGGTCTGGCTGCTTCGCGCCTCCGTGACGGTGCTCATTCTGGTGCTGGGAGTCGGGACCTGGCGGATATTGGCCTCCCGGCAACGCTCCCCGACCGAACGCCCGGCCGAGGAGTTGATCCGGACGGTCCGCGTCATCCGTCTGAATTCGGAGCCGGTGACGCTGCAGGTTGGCGGCTATGGGACGGCGCGGCCGGCCCGCACCACGGAATTGAGCGCGGAGTTGGGGGGGCGGATCGTCTTCGTCCGGGAGGGGTTGAAAGCCGGCAACCTGGTTGGCGAGGGGGAGGTTCTGCTCCGCATCGATCCGGTGGATTTTGAGGTGGCGCTGAATCAGAGCCAAGCGGATTTGGACCGGCTGGATGCCGAACTCGTGCAGCTTGGCCAGCAGGAGAAAGACGACCGGCGGCGCCAGGTTGTGCTGCAGCGCAGCCGCGACTTGGCTGATCGCGAGTACAAACGGGTTCTGGGGCTGTACCGCGACCAGCAGATCAGCTCGGAGGCGGATGTGGAGCGGGCCGAGCAGACGCTCCGGCAGCGGGAGGACGTGCTTATTGGGGTGGAATCGGCTCTATCCGTATACCCGTCGCGCCGGCAAAGCCTGCTGGCCCAGCGAGAGCGGGTCCAGGCTCAGCAGCGCCAGGCCAGCGTCAATCTGGAGCGGTGTCAGGTCCGCAGTCCCTGGAAAGGCCGGGTGATAAGCCAGAACGCCGAGCTTAGTCAGGTGGTCTCCCCCGGCCAGTCGTTGCTGACTCTGGCCGACGATCGCTACCTGGAAGTACCCGTGGCCTTGAACGGCGAGGAGGCCTTCTGGGCCCTGAATTTGACCCGCGGCCAGCACTCCGGCTACAACCACTGGTTCGGAAGCCTGATGATTCCGGACGCCACCGTCACCTGGGTGGACGACCCCCGTTGCCGCTGGAGCGCCAGGGCCGTGAGAGTGGAAACCTACGATCCTCAGACCCGGACCCTGACCCTGGTCGTGCGCCCCCGGTCACCCTTGGACGACGAGGCGGAGGCCATCCCCCTGGTGGCGGGCATGTTCTGCAAGGTGACGCTTCCCAGCCGGACCTTCGAGCAGGTTGTGGTCATCCCCCGCGCGGCCATTCAGCTGGGCGGAAACGTTCTGGTGGTGGATGAGCAGGGGCGTGCGTTCGAACGCAAAATCCGCATCGCCTACAATCTAGGCAACCAGGTGGTGCTGGATTCCGGCCTGGCCGCCGGCGAAGCCATTGTGGCCACCCGTCTCTCCGGCATCCTGGACGGCATGAAAGTTAAGACTGTGGAGGTTCAACGGGAAGGTACTCCGCCATGATACGCCGCTTTCTGAGCCTGACCATTCACAACGCGGTCTTTGCAAACATGTTGATGCTGCTGATCCTCTGCAGCGGCTTTTTTGCGGCCAGCCGCATGATCCGCGAGGTTTTCCCCCGCTTCTCCCTTGACCTGATCAGTGTCTCGGTCCCCTATCCGGGCGCCGACCCCGACGAGATCGAAGAAGGGATCTGCCTGAAGCTGGAAGAGGCCTTGGAAGGAATCGAAGGGATCAAGAAGATCAATACCATCGCCTCAGAGGGGTTGGGGCAGGCCCTTGTGGAATGCCAGGAGAATGCCGTTCTCAATCAAGTCAAGGACGATGTGGTCACCCAGGTGGACACCATCACCACGTTTCCCGAGGAGGCCGAGAAGCCAGTGATCCGGGAGATCAAGTTCCGCGGCGATGTGATGGGAATCGCCGTCTGGGGGGATCTGCCCGAACATCAGCTGCGCGATCTGGCGCAGGAGATCAAAGACGAGCTTTTGGCCCTGAAGGGAATCAGTCAGGTCACCATCAGCGGTAGTCGGGATTACGAAATCAGTATCGACCTGTCCGAAGAAAAGCTGCGCCAGTTCGGGTTAACCTTCAGCCAGGTCAGCGCCATCGTGGCCCGCAGCAGTCTGAACCTGCCGGCCGGTCTGATCCGCACCGAGACTGAGGAGTTGCGGTTGCGCACCCAGTCCCGCGGCTACACCGCGACCGAGTATCAGGCACTGCCCGTCATTTCCCGCCCGGATGGCACCATGATCCGCTTGATGGACATCGCCACGGTTCGCGACTCCTTCGACGAGGACGTGCAGGTGTCGGCCACCTTCAACGGCAAGACCTCTCTGTCCGTGGATGTCTTCAAGACCGAGGAGGAGGACGCTATTCGAATTTCCAAGACCATCTTCGCCTATCTGGACGGCAAGCGCCGGCAGCTGCCACCGAACGTGCATTTAACCCCCTGGCGGGACAACTCACGCTTTGTGCAGGGGCGCCTGAACACCCTGGTCAGCAACGGCCGCATCGGACTGCTTCTGGTCTTCCTCTCCCTGTGGTTCTTTCTGGACTTGCGCCTGAGCTTTTGGGTGACCATGGGCATTCCCATCTCCCTGGCCGGTGGCCTGGCCCTGATGGGGGCCGCCGGCGAATCCCTGAACATGCTCAGCCTTTTCGGCCTGATCATGGTGTTGGGTCTGATCGTGGACGATGCCATCGTGGTCGGCGAGGCGATCTATGTGCACCGCAACCAGGGCGAGGACGGTGTTAGTTCCGCCGTGGCCGGGGCTTGCGAGGTGGCCTGGCCGGTGGTGGCGGCCGTGGCGACCACCATCGTGGCCTTTCTGCCGCTGTTCTTTGTCGGCGGCATCATGGGCAAGTTCATCGGGCACATCCCGATTCCGGTGGTGGCCGCGCTGAGCGTTTCTCTGGCCGAGGCACTGCTGATTCTGCCGGTGCACCTCAGGCATCTTCCTGAACTGCGGCGCGAACCCCGGGGGGTGATGCAGCTGCCACTGCGCTTCCGCCGCCGGGTCGGGGCCAGCCTGGAATGGGTGGTGGAACGCCTGTACGGCCCGGCCATGGATGTCATCCTGCGCTGGCGCTATGCGGCCATGGCCATGGCCGTCAGCGTGCTGCTCGTAACGGTGGGCCTGGTCCAAGGGGGGGTAATCAAGTACATCATCTTCCCTGAAGCCGACAGCGACTTCCTGCTGGTGCGGGTGGAGTTGCCCTCCGGCACCCCGCTGAGCGAAACCCGGGCCGTTTCACGCCAGTTGCTGGAGGCCTGGAGCCGGGTCGAGCAGGAGGTCGGTCTGCCCGATGGCAGGGCTCTGGCCGTGGCCCAATATGCCATTTTCGGCGGTTCCCTGGATGAACGTCGCACGGCGGGGGGCGACAATACCCTGGAGATCTATGTGGAACTGCTGCCGTCCGAGCAGCGCCATATCTACTACCGTAGTCTGGCCCGGATGTGGCAACGCCAGTGCGGCCCAATCGTCAATGCCGTGGCCACCGAGTTCGACACCCCCGAGCGCGGTCCGGGAGGCAAACCGTTGGAGGTCATGCTGCTGGCCAAGGATCAAGAGCAACTGTTGGATGCGGCCACCGAGCTGAAAACCCGGATGGAAAGCCTGTTGGGTGTGTATGACGTGCAGATGGACTACCGCCCTGGCAAGCGGGAGTACCGGGTGAGTCTGCGGCCCGAGGCCCGCCCCCTCGGCCTGACCGTGGCGGATCTGGCCCAACAGTTGCGGCAGGGATTTTACGGGGACGAAGTGCTTCGTCTGCAGCGTGGGCGGGACGAGGTGAAGGTGAAGATCCGCTATCCGCTGAAGGGAGGGCGCGACAGCATCGGCTACTTCGAAAATCTCCGGGTGAGGACCCCGCTGGGAAAGGAGGTTCCCATCGGCAGTGTGGCCCGGGTAGAGGTGGTCGAGGGCTATACGACGATCCGCCGGCAGCAGGGCAGGCGCACCATCACCGTCAGCGGCAATGTGGACCGGCAGTTGGCCAATGCGGCCGAGATCATGGCCGATCTGACGGCTAGCTTTCTGCCCGGACTGGCTGCCCGCCACCCCGGTTTGGGCTACTCGACCGAAGGCCAGGCTCAGCAGACCCAGGAGTCCCTTAGCAGCCTTAAAATCGGCTTCCCTCTGGCCATGCTCGGCATCTACCTGATCCTGGCCACGATCTTCCATTCCTATGTCCAGCCGGTGGTCATTATGGTGACCATCCCCTTCGGGCTGATCGGCGCTACCTTCGGTCATCTGCTCTTCGGCAAGCCCTTGACCATGATGAGTCTGTTCGGCATGGTGGCACTGGCGGGGATCGTGGTCAACGATGCCATTGTCCTGATCGAGGCAGTCAACACCCGCCTGGGCGCGGGTATGCCCTTTTTCGATGCCATGCGCGAGGGGGGCAAGCGGCGTTTCCGGGCCATCTTCCTGACCACGCTGACCACGTTCGCCGGCTTGACCCCCATCATTCTCGAGAAAAGCATGCAGGCTCAGTTTCTCATTCCCATGGCCATCGCTATCGCCTTTGGGGTCGCCTTCGCCACCCTTCTGACTCTGATCGTCATCCCTTGCATCCTGGCCGCAGTCAACGACCTGCGGCGCCTTCTCTGGTTCGTCTGGCATCGCCAGTGGCCCAGCCGGGAGCAGGTCGAACCCGGCGTGCGCCGCGAAGGCCAGCCTTGAGGGGACGGTCTAACCAGACAGGGAGGATGCCGGTCGCCGAGGCCATGGATCGTTTCCAAGGCGGTGCCCATCCCCATCGGTCGAAAATCTCCGGTTTGGCCGTAGATTACGGCTTGCCGTTTTGGATGAAAACCCAGCATGTGATCCCCGTCCGTGGAGACTAGTCAGCTTCTGTTGCCTTTTATGGAACCGCCTTCTCCTACACAACTGAAGACCGAAGGCGTGGAAGAGCTGGCTCAACCAGCCCGATCGGCAGGGTTCTGGGCCCAATTCCTCGAGGAGTTCGGTCGGCAGTGGCGCGTGCTGTTACGGCATGGTCGGGAGGTTCTGAGCCTGTCCGGTGACCGGCCGATGATCTCTGGCATGACCAGGTTGTTCGTCCGGTTGGCCAGAATGGGAAATCCGGCTGAGCATCGCGCACAACCGTGCGCCGAAGGTCCGCCTGCCGGGCCTCGAAGCCGCTTGTCCCTGCCGAAACTCAAGCGCAAATTCGAGGCAAGGCAAGCGGCGCGGCGGCAGCGTCAGGAGCGGCTTCGGATGGCCGGCGAGCGTAGGGAGCAACTGCAGCTGAAACTGGAAGCGGAGGCGGCGGTCGTGGCGGTTCCGTTGGAGCAGGCCACGCCTCCGGCCGAACCCACTGTCCCCATTGATGGAGGTGTGGTTGTCGGCGAGCCGCCGTTGGACGCCCATGAGGTCGCCTTGGACCGGGACGCCAAGAATAGTCAACCAGCCCGGAAAGTTTGCGAACCGTACCGGTTGCCGGGACTGGAGTTGGTGTGCACGGAGACAGGGCAAGTCTGCCATGACCCCGAGGAGCTGACCCGCAAAAGCACGATTATTCAGGAAACGTTGGATAGCTTTGGGATCGATGCGGAGTTGGTAGGGGCGATCCGGGGGCCTCGGGTAACCCTGTTCAAGGTCAATCCGGCCCGCGGGGTTCCGGTGGAGGCGATCAGCAGAATCAGCAACAACATCGCCATGGAGCTGGCGGCGGTCAGCCTTCGCATCCTGGCCCCGGTTCCCGGGCAGGATTACGTGGGGATCGAGGTGCCCAACCGAACGGAGGACGTCGTCCGCTTCGGGAGTCTGCTAGGGGGCGAGTTGTGGTCCCGCAGCCGGGCGAAAATTCCGTTGCTGGTGGGCAAGAACATCAATGGTGGGGATGTGGTCCTGGATTTGACCAAAGCGCCCCACCTGCTGGTTGCCGGGGCGACCGGCAGCGGCAAGTCCGTCTGTCTGAACGGCATGCTCATGTCTCTGCTGTACCGGTTCGATCCGGAGGATTTGCGCCTGATTCTGGTCGATCCCAAGGTGGTGGAGTTCAGTGTCTACAACCGTTTGCCCCACCTGATTATTCCGGTGATAACCGACACGTCCAAGGTGGTCATGGCCCTGCGCTGGGTGATTGGGGAGATGGAACGCCGCTATCGCCAGATGTCCAAGGTTGGCGCCCGCAACCTGGAAGGGTTCAATTCCCGCCTGCCGGATGAACAACCGGTCTACGACGACGATGGCAGCCTGGTTCCCGCCAAGCTGCCCTACATCGTAATGGTAATCGACGAGCTGGCGGACATCATGATGACCGCCCGGGCCGACGTGGAGAACAATTTGGCGCGCATCGCCCAGATGTCGCGGGCGGTGGGGATCCATACGATCATTGCCACGCAGCGGCCTAGCGTGAACGTAATTACCGGGGTGATCAAGGCCAACTACCCGACGCGCGTGGCTTTTCAGGTGTCCTCTCAGATTGATTCGCGAACCATCATCGATGGCAAGGGCGCGGAAAGTTTGTTGGGTCGCGGCGACATGCTGTTCAATCCCCCAGGGGCCAGCGGTCTGCAACGTCTGCAGGGGGCCATGGTGGAGGATGGTGAGATTGAACGGGTGGTCGCCTTCTGTTCGGAACAGAGCGAGCAGGTTTTCAATTTGGAGGTGTTGACCCCAACCCAGGACGAGGCCCCCGCCGTCGAGTCCACCGAGGAACTGATTGCCGAGGACGAGGCCCTGGTGGAACAGGCAATCCAGATCGTGGTTCAGGAC
>JBFJXC010000210.1:0-6736 GCA_041623325.1 Lentisphaeria bacterium
GGCAACGGCGACGGCTGGGAGATTCACCAGTGGCCGCTTCCCGATGGTATCCAAGCCGTTTACGAAGCCTATCTGCGCCAAGTCGTCGACACAGTCAACCCTTACGACAATGTCCTATACGAAGTCGGCAACGAAGTCAACAGCGGCTCCGCCAGCTTTCAACGCTGGGTCGTGGACTTTGTCCGCGACTACCAGCAGAACAAGCCCAAGCAGCATCCGATCGGCATGACGGCCATCTCCTCGGTGGGCAACCCGACGCTCTTCGGCAGCACGGCCGACTGGATCTCGCCGGACAACGACCCTGTCGACGACTACATCAACGATCCCCCGGCCAATGACCATGGCCTGCTGATGTGGACCGACGCGGACCATATCTTCTACCTGGAGGACACCGCGGAATGGATGTGGAAGCTCTTTAGCCGCGGCCACAACCCCATGGCCATCCATGAAACCGACATGGACGTGACCGTCCCCCTGCTCCCCTCCCACCGGGCCATCGGCGACACCCTCTCCTATGCCCGGCGCATGCGGCTGGACCGCGTAGCGCCCCGGGACGACCTGGCCTCGACTCGCTACTGCCTGGCATGGCCGGGTGTCGAGTACCTGGTCTTCCAGCCCCTGGCGGAACCCTTTACAGTGGCTGTAGAAGCCGGCAACTACCAGACCGAATGGTTCGACATCCAGGACGGCAGCACCAGTACCTTGCCCCTCGCGATTGCCTCCGACGGGCCTTATGCCTTCATTGCCCCGGCCCACCTCGCCGGGCCAGCGGCCCTGTTCTTGACCCGCGCCGATGAGGACATGGTCGTGGCGATGGCCGGAAAAGACCAACTGATCACGACCGGACTCACGGCTCGGCTGGACGGTTCCGGTTCCCACGACCCGACCCCCGGGCCGCAGCCGCTCTCTTTCCTGTGGGAACAAACAGATGGCCCGGAGCCGTTGGTCATTGACGACAGCGATCAGGAGCGCGCCTCGGTGCTGCTCAGCGCACCGGGAGCGTACGCACTGCGCCTGACGGTCTCGGACGGCCTCAACACCGACAGCTCCCAGACGACGGTCACGGCGGTCGCCCCCTCCGCTAGCGGCACGTTCCGGGAGAACAACGGAGTGGTGGCGATGGAAAGCGAGAACTACACCGGCTCGACCTCCGGCTCCGGCACTGCGGCAGGCAGCAGCTGGCAACCAACCACATCTCTGCCCGGGTACAGCGGCCAGAGCGCCCTACTGGCCATGCCCGACGCCGACATCAATGCCGGCGAAACCACCGCCGGGCCCCGCCTGGACTACCGGGTCGACTTCGCCACGACTGGAACCTACTACCTCTGGATTCGCTTGCTGGGCCCCAGCGACAAGGACGACTCCGTGCACGCGGGCCTGGACGGTGTCCCGGCCACACTCGGCCGCCTGGGCATGTACAACAATTCCGGCACTTGGCATTGGGAGGAGCTGGTTTACAAGCGACCCGGCAACCAGAGGGTGACCGTGACCATTCCAAGTGCCGGGGTCTACACGGTCAACCTATGGATGCGCGAAGACGGCGTGGCCGTGGACAAGCTGATGCTGACCACCAACCCCGCCACGGTTCCATCGGGCACCGGCCCCCTGGAAAGCAGCCGGGGCGGAGCCACAAACAATGCCCCCCCCGTGGCCGAGGCCGGCGACAACCGGACAGTTCCGAGCGGCCTGATCGTCCATCTGGACGGCAGTGCCTCCACCGACCCCGACAATGGACCACAGGCTCTGACCTACGACTGGATCCAGACAGGTGGCCCCCCCATCACCCTGCACGACCCGGGGTCGGCGGCACCCTCTTTTCTGCCTCCTAGCCTGGGACCGTACACCTTCCAGATGACCGTCAGCGACGCCGCGGACTCCGCAACCGACAGCGTCACGCTCACCGTGGCCACGCCAAACCGGTTCCCATTTGCCAACGCCGGAGGCGACCAGACCATTGTCCTCGGAACCCCGGTCAGCCTGGATGCGTCCGGCTCTTACGACCCGGATAGCGGCCCGCAACCCCTCGGGTTTTCCTGGATCCAGCTCGACGGACCTCAGGTTTCTCTAGCGGCGGCGGACTCCGCAACACCGTCTTTCACAGCGGCTGAAGCGGGAACCTACGGCTTTGGGTTGACCATCACAGACGGGGACAGGACGGGGGCCGACAATGTCCGGATAGAAGCGGCCGAAAGCGTCACGCCTGTCGCCAATGCCGGCCCCGACCAGACCGTGCCCACGGGCAGCCTTGTCTCCCTCGATGGAACCGCCTCCTTCGATCCGGTCAGCGGTCCGGAACCTCTGTCCTTTTCCTGGGAGCAGCTGAGCGGCCCGGCCGTCATGCTGGACGGCGCGGACACAGCCACGCCAAACTTCACGGCCGCGGCCGCCGCTGATTACGGGTTCGAGCTGACGGTCGGCGACGGGCTGGACACGCATTCGGACCAGGTCACGATTTCGGCCTTCGACAATGTCGGCCCGACCGCGGATGCCGGCCCTGACCAGACCGTGCCCACGGGTGCCACGGTCTTCTTGGATGGATCGGCATCCTACGACCCGGACAACGCCCCGTTCCCCCTGAGCTATAGCTGGCTGCAGACCATGGGCCCGACCGTCGCGCTGAACAACGCCGGCACAGACTCGCCCTCGTTTTTGGCGCTGACGGCGGACCGTTACACGTTCGAGCTGACCGTCGACGACGGGGTGGACAGTGCCACTGACCAGACAGAGGTCACGGCCGAACAAGGAGCCGGACACTTCATAGAAAGTGGTGGCCTGGTGGTCGCCGAAACCGAAAACTACAGCGGCGGAGCGCCGGGCCGCGGGGAGGCGGCGGCCAGCAGCTGGCAGCCCACCACGGCCCTGGCCGGATACAGTGGCCAAAGCACGCTCGTAGCCGTTCCGAATGCCGATGTCAACGTTGGCGAAAGCACAGACGGCCCCCGCCTGGACTACGAAATCTTCTTCGCCACCCCGGGAACCTATTACCTCTGGGTCCGGATGCTTGGGTCAACCGATAAGGATGACTCGGTCCATGCGGGCCTGAACGGCCTGCCCGCCACCCTCGGACGCCTGGGCATGTACGACAACTCCGGCAGCTGGCACTGGGAGGAGCGTGTGCACAAGCGGCCCGGGGAGACGCGGGTGACGGTCGTCGTGTCCACCCCCGGTCTGCATACCCTCAACCTCTGGATGCGCGAGGACGGCGTGGCCGTGGACAAGGCCCTCCTGACAACCGACGCCAGTTTCGCCCCCTCGGGTACAGGCCCGGCCGAGAGTCCCCGGGGGGTGATCCGCTCCGACCCGGAGGTTCTGTCCATTCTTCGCGCCGATGCCGATCCGACCAATGCCGCCACGTTGCGCTTCACCGTTAACTTTAGCGAAACGGTCACCGGTGTGGACGGCAGCGACTTTGCCCTGACAACCACCGGATCCCTCACGGCAGCCGCGGTAGCTTCGGTCCAAGGAGCCGGCAGCACCTACACCGTGACGGCCACCACCGCCAGCGGCTCCGGAACCCTGCGGCTGGACCTGGTCGACGACGACTCGATTGTCGATTCCTCCGGCATTCCGCTTGGCGACGTCGGGTTGGGAAACGGGGATTTCGTTGGTGGGGAGTCCTACACGATCGACCGGATTGCCCCGGTCGTGACCGTCGACCCGATTGCGACCCCTGATCCGACTCCTGCTCTGTCCGGCGCGGTCGACGATCCCGCCGCTCTGGTTGAACTCACGGTGGCCGGCCAGACGAAACCGGCCGCAAACAACGCGGACGGAACATGGACCCTGCCCGACAATGTGTTGTCGGCACTGCCGGATGGCACCTATGATGTCAGCGTGATGGCCACCGACTCCGCCGGAAACCAGGGGGTGGACTCCACTACGGACGAACTGGTGGTGGACACGGCCTCCGTGAAAGTGCTGATGTTCACGCCGACCCAGCTCGGTTTCGTGGTGGTAGACGGGGCTCCGGCGGACCAGCAGGCACTCACTCTGGAGACCAACTCGGGAGATGCCGTCGGCTTCAGTGTCACAGATGACTCGACTTGGCTAGCGGCAACCCCATCCTCCGGGGTGACCCCGGCAACACTGGCCGTTTCGGTAGATGCCACCGGCCTTTCCGAGGGAACCTACTCAGGAACCATCACGGCCAGCGCCTCCGGCCATGTCTCCGCAGTGGCCGACGTCACCCTCGCCGTCGAGAATAGCGGCGGATACTCCCTGCTGGTCAGTCGGTTCCCGGACCGTTCCGCCTCGACCCCCCTGGCAGGCCAAACAGTTTCGGGCAACATCTACGTGTTCACCAGCCCCGATGAGGGCGTCGCACGGGTATCCTTCTACCTGGACGATCCCAACCGCGGCGGCGCCCCCATCCAAGTGGAACGATACGGCCCCTTCGATTTCGCCTCATCCAATTCAGATGGAACGGCAGACCCCTATGATACCACTGTTCTGCCCGACGGCGGCCACGAGATCACGGCGGCGATCCTCCTGGGCGATGGCAGTGGCCTAACCTTAAGTTCGCCGTTTGTCGTGAACAACAGTCCATCGCCTCCAATTGTGTCCGCCATACTACGCGCCTCGGCGGACCCAACGAATGCCACCGAGGTGAGCTTCACAGTGCGGTTCAGTGCCGCGTTGACCGGAGTCGACGCCGGCGATTTCTCCCTGTTCACCAGCGGCGAAATCAGTGGCGCGGCAGTGCAGAATGTGAGCGGTCAGAGCAGTGCTTACACGGTGAGCGTATACACCGGAACCGGCTCGGGAACCCTGCGCCTGGATCAAATCGACGACGATTCCATTGTCGATGTCCTCGGCGTGCCGCTTGGGGGCACGGGCATCGGCAATGGCGATTACGCAGGGGATGAGACCTTCACGGTCGACAAACTCATGCCAGTCGTAGCGGTCCACCCGCTGACCACCAATGATAACACCCCGGCCCTAACCGGACAGATTGACGACCCGGACGCCGTGATCGTTGTTTCGATTGACGTCCAGGCCCATGCGGCCACGAACAACGGCGACGGCACCTGGTTTTTGCCCGACGACACGCTGGCCGCCCTCCCGGACGGCACCTACGATGTCCAAGCCCAGGCCACGGATCCGGCAGGCAATGTGGCCTATGATTCGACTACCGCCGAACTGATGGTAGACGCGACGGGGCCGGTGCTGGTCGGCACCGCCTTCGACGCGGCGCATAGCCTCACGGGAGTCAGCGTGGGGCTGACGCCAGCTCCGGGAGAGAGCTTCGCGCTGCTGACCGACCGGCAGCCCGCGACCGAGTATCTGCTTCAGTTCCACGCCGGCACCAGCGCCAGCGAAGCCTTGGCAGACAACCTGTTCCCGTTCTTCCTGTATGCCTCCAGTGTGCCAACTGCTGATCTGACCGCCTACTACGCGGACAAGCCGGAACCGTATAAAACCTACCTGCAGGACGCCGTGGACGGCCTCAACCCCTTCGTCTACCTCGATGGTGGAACGTTGAAACTGGTCGACGCGGCCCGGTATGACCTGCCCCCCAACCTAAAGACGGACATGGCCGTGCCCGGCGACTATCCGACCGGCAACTACACCATCCTAGGCCAGATTGCCGACCCGGCCGGCAATGTCACCCCGCTGGCCTTCACCCTGGTCGTCGGCGACAGTCTCGACCCGCCCACCACCATGATGGACCACGTCGTCCTGGTCAGCGTCGACGGCTTGCGGGGCGATGCCCTGACCGCCATTTCCCCGGACCTGATCCCGAACCTGACCGCCCTCGCCCAGACTAACGCCACGCTCAACGCCCGAACCGTCTTCTCCCACACCAACACCTTGCCGAACCATGTATCCATGCTGACCAGCCGGCCGGTCTTCGCCTCCTCCGGATCCGGCGGCCACCGCTACACCGACAACGACTACCCGGCGCCAGGCGTGACCCTGCACAACAGCCTCGGAGAATACATCCCCGGCATCTTCGACGTGGCCCACGACCACGGCCTGCACACCGCCCTACTCGCCAGCAAAAGCAAGTTCGTGCTCTTCGACAACTCCTGGAATGCCGTCAGCGGCGCCCCGGACCTCACCGGACCCGACGACGGGCCGGACAAGCTGGACACCTTCCAGATCGTCGACGACATCGGTCTGCTAACCTCCGAGGCCATCGCCGAACTCAACGCGGCGGCCGGATCCTACCCCAGCCTGCTTGTGCTCCACTACCGCCATCCCGACACCGCCGGCCACGCCAGCGGCTGGGATCTGACCCCGGGGTCGGACTACGTGCTGAGCGTCATCCAAGTCGACCAGTCCCTCGGCCAGATCATGGACACCATCCGGCTGGATCCCAACCTGGCCGGGCGCACCGCCGTCATCCTCACCTCCGACCACGGCGGCATTGGCACCAGTCACTCCTCCGAACCCGACAATCCGGCCAACTACACCATCCCATTCCTGGTCTGGCTGGGCGATACTGCGGCGACCGCCGGCGACCTTTATGCCATCAACCCGGCTTCCCGGACCGACCCGGCCGCCGGACGCCCCCTCGACGCGCCCGCACCCGACCAGCCCGTCCGCAACGCCGACGCCGGAAACCTCGCCCTCGACCTGCTGGGCCTGAACCCCGTCCCCGCCTCCATGGTCAACAACCCGACCTCCCTCACCCTCTGGCTCCCAATGCCGTGACATGAGAATCGAGTGGCAGACGCAGGCCTCTGCGTCTGAGTTTTCCCACGCATGCCCATCGTGTTCAGCATTCCAGAAC
>JBFJXC010000211.1:0-6734 GCA_041623325.1 Lentisphaeria bacterium
GCCGAGGCGGCCAATGTGCAGGCCCACTCCGGCAGCCAGGCCAACATGGCCGTCTACTTTGCCCTGCTGGAGCCGGGCGACACCGTCCTGGCCATGAGCCTGGACCACGGCGGCCATCTGACCCACGGCCTCAAGATCAACTTCAGCGGCCGCTTCTACAACTTTATCGGCTACGGCGTAAACCCGGATACCGAGGCGCTGGACTACGACGAGATCGAGCGCCTGGCCTTGGAGAACAAACCCAAGATGTTGCTGGCCGGAGCCAGCGCCTATCCCCGTGCCATCGATTTCAAGCGTCTGCGGGAGATCGCCGACAAGGTCGGGGCCTATCTGATGGTGGACATGGCACACATCGCCGGCCTGGTGGCCGCCGGGGTGCATGAAAGCCCGGTCCCCTACTGCGACGTGGTCACCTCCACCACCCACAAAACCCTGCGCGGCCCGCGCGGCGGCCTGATTCTGGCCAAGGAAGAACTGATCAAGAAGATCAACTCCCAGGTCTTCCCCGGCATCCAGGGCGGACCGCTGATGCACGTGATCGCCGGCAAGGCGGTCTGCTTTCTGGAGGCCATGGGCGAAGAGTTCAAGGAGTACCAGAAGCAGGTGGTCAAGAACGCCGCCTGTCTGGCCGCGGAGCTGACCAAGCTGGGCTTCCGCATCGTCTCCGGCGGCACCGACAACCACTTGATGCTGGTGGACATGCGCTCCAAGAACACCACCGGCAAGCTGGCCGCCCTGGCCCTGGACGAGGCGGGCATCACCGTCAACAAGAACCTGATCCCCTTCGACCCCGAAAGCCCCTTCGTGACCAGCGGCATCCGCCTGGGCACCCCTGCGGTGACCACCCGCGGCATGAAGGAGCCGGAAATGGTCAAGATCGCCGGCTGGATCAACGAGGTTGTCAGCAATTTGGACGACCAGGCCGTGCACGAGCGGGTCAGGACAGAAATCCGGGAACTGACCCGGAACTTCCCCATGCCCCTCTTCCAAGGCTAAGAAAAATTGACTTTGTTTATCAGGATCTGACTGGAACATGACAGCTAAAGAACTGCGCACCGCCTACATCGAGTTCTTCAAGGAACACGGCCACGCCAAAATCAAGAGCGCCCCGCTGGTTCCGGAAAACGACCCGACCGTGCTCTTCACCACCGCCGGCATGCACCCCTTGGTTCCCTGCCTGCTGGGCGGGCAGCACCCCGCCGGCAAGCGTCTGGTGAACTATCAGAAGTGCCTGCGAACCGGCGACATCGACGAGGTTGGGGACACCACCCACCTGACCTTCTTCGAGATGCTGGGCAACTGGTCGCTGGGCGACTATTTCAAGAAGGAAGCCATCACCCTGAGCTTCACCTTTCTGACCCAGCGCCTCAACATTCCGCTGGACAAGCTCTGGGTGACCTGCTTCGCCGGCGACCAGGACGCGCCCCGCGACGACGAGGCCGCAGGCATCTGGAAAAGTCTGGGCTTGCCCGAATCCCGCATCGTCTTCCTGGACAAGAAGCACAACTGGTGGGGCCCCGCCGGCGAGACCGGACCATGCGGGCCGGACACCGAAATGTTCATCGAGCTAGACCTGCCCGACTGCGGACCCACTTGCGACGTGACCTGCAACTGCGGCAAGTACGTCGAGATCTGGAACGACGTCTTCATGCAGTACAACAAGACCGCCGACGGCCGTTTCCAGCCCCTGGCCCAGCGCAACGTGGACACCGGCATGGGCGTGGAGCGGGTCTCCGCCATCCTGCAGGGCAAGAAGAGCTGCTATGAGACCGAACTGTTCGCCGGGCTGTTCGCCGGCATTTCCGCGATCACCGGGGTGGAGAACCCCATTGCCGAGCGCAGCGGCCGTATCGTAGCCGAGCACATGCGCGCGGCCACCTTCCTGATCGGCGACGGGGTCCGCCCCGGCAACGTCGACCAGGCCTACGTGCTGCGCCGCCTGATCCGCCGCGCCATTCGCGAAGCACGCAAGATGGGCAACACCGAGCCCTTCACCGCCAAGCTGGCCCAAATCGTGATCGACGAATACGGCGACATCTACCCTGAACTAGCCGCCAACCGTCAGACCATCCTGGACGAACTGAACACCGAGGAAACCCAGTTCGCCGGCACCCTGGAGCGCGGCCAGCGCGAGTTCAACAAGCTGGCGGACGCCATTCCGGAGCATGTCAAGAACAAGGTCATCAGCGGCCGCAAAGCCTTCTTCCTTTACGAAACCTATGGTTTTCCGCTGGAACTGACCATGGAAATGGCCGCCGAGCGCGGTTTTGTCGTGGACGAGGAGGGCTTCAAGAGCGCCTACGCCAAGCACCAGGAAATGTCCCGGGCCGGGGCCGAAAAGAAATTCAAGGGGGGCCTGGCAGACCAGTCCGAGAAGGCGGCCGCCTTGCATACGGCCACCCACCTGCTCCACGAGGCGCTGCGCCGAGTGCTGGGCGACCATGTCAAGCAGGCCGGTTCCAACATTACCGGCGATCGCCTGCGCTTCGATTTCAGCCACGACGCCAAAATGACGCCCGAGCAAAAGCAGCAGGTGGAGGACATGGTCAACGAGGTGATCGCCCAGGACCTGCCCATCACCTGCCAGGAAATGAGCCGCGAGGAGGCTTTGGCATCTGGAGCCATTGGACTTTTCGCCGACAAATACGGGGATAAAGTGACACTGTACAGCGCCGGCGATTTCAGCAGGGAAATCTGCGGAGGTCCCCATGCCACCCACACTGGGGCGCTTGGTCACTTCACAATCAAGAAAGAGGAAAGCTCCAGCCGGGGGGTTCGGCGAATCAAGGCCGTTCTGCTCGAGCGCTGAAACCGCTTTTCTCGAAGAAACGGAAGAGAACGATGACCGAGGCACAAATATTGGTCGGGACTTTGGGGCCGGTTTCCGTCGCCCGGCTGATCGGCCGGACGACATTCAAAGTCAGCCAGGAACTGCGGGAATTCGGGATGAAGGCGGTCCGGGACAAGGCGGCCAGCATCATCTTCGAACTGTCCGAATGCGACAGCGTGGACAGCACCATTCTGGGGGTGGTCGCCATGATCGGTTTGGAAGGTCGGAATACCACCGAGTTGGTGATGATCAATGCCAGGCCGTCGGTCCGGGCCCAGCTGGAGGGGGTGGGATTGGCCCGCCTCTGCCGCTTCGCCGAACAGCAAATCGAGGATGTGAGCTGGCAGAATCTCTGTCAGGCGGCCGCCGGAGCGGTCAGCATGGGAGCGGTTTCCAACCTGATTCTCGAAGCCCATCAAACACTCATGAACATCGACCCGGAAAACATCCCCAAGTTCAAAGACGTGGTCGATTTGCTTGGTGGAGAACTCAACCAGCAGTAGAGGCCCCGCCCGTCGAGGGCTAGAAACCGCGCCGAAATCCAAGTCGCCAGAAAGGTATCGTCATGAAACTGTCCCGCACTGTCGCGCTTCTGTCCCTGGGTCTGATCGTGACCGCCGCCGCCGAGCCCAAGGTGCTGTGCATCAACATGGACCAGGTTTTCCGGGGTTACTACAAGACCGTCCGGGAGGACGCATCCCTCAAAAACCAGGAAAAGACCTACGAGAACTACGCACGCGGGCTTGCCCAGGAAGCGGAGACGCTCAAGAAGGCCCGCGAGGAGCTGCTGGAGCGCTCCCTGAACATCGCCCTGAGCGAGGAAACCCGGGCGGAGAACCGCCGGGGCGCCGAAGAGAAGGAGCGGCTGTACGGGGAGAAGGTGCGGGAACTCAAAGAGTTCATGGAAAAACGGAAGAAGGAGCTTGGGGAGCGCTACCTGCAGGTGCGGCGGAAGCTGGTCGAGGAAATGACCGTCTTTATCCAGAACTACGCCAAGAGCCAGGGCGCTGAGTTCGTCCTGGACCGCTCCGGCATGTCCAGCAACATGATTCCCCTGGTTCTCTATTATCCGGAAGATGCCGACATCACCCAGGCGGTCCTGGCTGAACTCAATCGGGGACACGAAGACGAGGTGAAGGACCTGCCCCAGAAAGACAATTAGAGCGTTTTCACAGGGTCCATGCGTGGGCGGGGCCGCCCCAGACGATGGCTGGGCGTGCCGCCGGAGGCGGCAGCCCACGCTAAACCATCCCCTTTTTCATTCGCCAACAGAGGGTTGATCCATGCCAACCGCCACCTCTCAAGAAATCGCCGATCTGGTCTCCGGCCGTCTGCTGGGGCCGGGCGACAAGCAAATCAGCGGCGTCGCCGCCCTGGACGAAGCCACCGATACCGACCTCTCCTTTCTGGGGAACGCTCGCTACCGCGACCAGGTCCTGCCCTCTCGGGCAGCCGTGGTGATCCTGCCCGAAGATTTTGCCGAGGAACCACCGAAGGGACGGGCCTGGATCCTCTGCCCCGACCCCTCCGCCGCCTTCTCCAAGGTGGTTGACCACTTTGCCCCGGCGCCAATCACTTATCCCCCCGGAAGGCACCCCCAGTCCGCCATCGACCCGACAGCCGTGGTGGCCGACTCCGCTCACATCGGCCCCTTCGCCGTGATCGAGGCCGGGGCCGTGATCGGGCCGCGCACCGTCATCGGCGCCGGCGTCTATGTCGGGGCTGAGACGCACATCGGCCAGGACTGCCTGATCTACCCCAATGTCACCATCCGCGAACGCTGTCTGCTGGCCGACCGCATCATCATCCACAGTGGCACCACTATCGGCAGCGACGGCTTCGGCTTCATTCCCGGCAAGGATGGCCACACGAAAATCCCGCAGGTCGGCATCGTCCAGATCGATGACGATGTCGAGATCGGCGCCCAGGTGGGCATCGACCGGGCCCGTTTCGGCCGCACTTGGATCAAACGCGGGGCCAAGATCGACAATCTGGTGATGATCGCCCACAATGTGGTGGTGGGGGAAATGGACTTCATCGTCGGTCAGGCCGGCGTTGCCGGCAGCACGCAGCTGGGCAAGGGGGTGATCGTAGCCGGCCAAGTCGGCATTGCCGGACACTTGCACATCGGCGACGGCGCGGTGCTGATGGCGCAAGCCGGCGTTACCAAGGACGTTCCGTCCGGGGCCACGGTAGTCGGCTTTCCGGCCGCCGAGCACCGGCAGTTCGCCCGCTCCCAGGCCTCGATCAACCAAATACCGGCTTTGAAGAAGAGTCTGCGCGAGCTGCAGCAGGAAGTGGAGCGCCTGAAGGGGCTACTAGAGGGCAAGGAATAATGCTCCTGCCCCGCCGCTAGCAATGGCGGGGCTGCCCCCGCCTTTCAAGAGCTCAAGCAGCAACGTCGTCATATTCAGTTGAGCCAAAGGGGGCAGTCCGGTTGTCGCTGATATTTCCCAATGTCTGCCCGGTCTGCCTGAACCGGCCCCTGGAGGCGCGGAGGGAATGCTGCCGCCAGTGCGCCGAGTGGCTGCAACCTCTGCCGCTGCCGCGCTGCCCCGGATGCGGCGGGGCGGTGGACGGCGTGTTGGAACTTTGCGGCGAATGCCTGCAGGGCCGCCTGCCCCGGCACTGGCACCATGCGGTCTCGGTCTATCCCTTTCGCGGCCCAGTTCGCCAGCTGGTGCACCGCTTCAAATATCACCGGCACACCTGCCTGGCCCGGCTCTTCGGAAAGGCAATGGCCGAAAACTGGCGCCTTCACGGCGACGGCTGGCCGGATTTGATCGTGCCGATCCCGCTGCACTGGCTGAAGCTGCTGGTGCGCGGCTACAACCAGGCCGACCTGCTGGCCGGACAGGTGGGCCGGCATTTGGGCCTTCCCGTGGCCCGGATTTTGCGGCGCCGGCACTGGACCGGCCAACAGGCCCACATGGACTTTCAGAAGCGCCAGCGCAACGCCCGGGACATTTTCGTCTGCCGAAATCAGGCAAAAGTGGCCGGGTTGCATATATTAGCCGTCGATGATGTCCTGACAACCGGGGCAACGCTGAACGCCGCGAGCGACGCGCTCGGGTGTGCCGGAGCGGCCAAAATCAGTGTTCTGACAATTGCCAGGGGATAAGAATCTATGCCTCTATTCAAGAAAAAAAGTTATTCGACGGTTCGAGTGCCTGCCAAGAAGGACATCCCTCCCGGGTTGTGGATCAAGTGCAAAGGCTGCAACACGGTCGTCTACTGCACCAAAATTGAAGAGAACGGTCAAGTCTGTCCGGCTTGCGGCTACCACTATCCACTGACCGCCGCACAGCGAATCGAGCTGCTGACCGATGCGGGGACGTTCGTGGAAATGGATGCCAGCCTGCAGTCCGTCGATTCGCTTGAGTTCGCCGGCGGGGGCGTCTACGCCAAGAAACTGGAGCAAAGCCGCCAGAAAACCGGCATGCAGGATGCCATTGTCTGCGGAACGGCCACCCTTGACCAGCAGCCTCTGGCCTTGGGCGTGATGGATTTCCGCTTTCTGGGCGCCAGCATGGGCTCGGTGGTCGGCGAGAAAGTCACCCGTCTGACCGAACAGGCCACCGCCAGGCGCCTTCCCCTCGTGGTGGTGACCGCCAGCGGCGGCGCCCGCATGTACGAAGGCATGCTCAGCCTCATGCAGATGGCCAAGACCTCGGCGGCCTTGGCGGTCCACCACGATGCCGGCCTGCCCTACATTGTGATCATGACCCATCCGACCACGGCCGGCGTGACCGCCAGCTTCGCCTCCCTGGGCGATCTGATCGTGGCCGAGCCCGGTGCCCTGATCGGCTTTGCCGGCCCGCGCGTCATCAAGCAGACCACCCAGGCCGAGCTGCCTCCCGGCTTCCAGAGTTCCGAGTTCCTCCAGGATCACGGCCTGATCGAC